>NZ_JARWAK010000016.1:0-77728 GCF_031451675.1 Halomonas koreensis
GCGAGGCGCGAGGCGCGAGGCGCGAGGCGCGAGGCGCGAGGCGCGAGGCGCGAGGCGCGAGGCGCGAGGCGCGAGGCGCGAGGCGCGAGGCGCGAGGCGCGAGCAGGATAATGATCGGAACCGAAAAGCCCGCAACAAGATTGCGGGCTTTTCTCTCGAACCTCGAACCTCGAACCTCGAACCTCGAACCTCGAATTCAGCGTGATAGCTTACTCTCGAACGACGACACCCCGAGGTTTCCCCCGGGGTGTCTCTCTTCAAGCTTATGGCTTACGGCTCCCGGGCGGAGCCCGGGCCTAGCCGGTGTTGCGCAGCCCGGCGGCGATCCCCGCCATGGTCACCATCAGCGCCCGGGAGAGGTCGGCGCTGATGGCGCCGTCGGCGTCCCGGTTGCGCTGCAGCAGTTCCGCCTGCAGGCCGTGGAGCGGGTCGATGTAGGGGTTGCGCACCTCCACCGCCTGGCGGATCAGCGGCGTGCTCTCCAGCAACTCGTCCTGGTCGAGGATCTGCAGCAGCGAGGCGTTGAGGCGGCCGAAGCGCTCGCGCAGCCGAGCGCCCAGGGCCTGCAGCGCCGGCTCGTCGACCAGGCGATGCTCGTAGTAGGCGGCGATGCCCACGTCGGCCTTGGCCAGCAGCATCTCCAGCATGTCCAGGTAGGTGCCGAAGAAGGGCCAGCGGCGGCGCATCTCGCGCAGCACCTCCAGGCCGCCCTCCTCCTCGATGCGCCGGGCGAAGGCCTCGCCGCTGCCCAGCCAGGCCGGCAGCATCAGCCGGGTCTGGGTCCAGGCGAAGATCCACGGAATCGCGCGCAGGGTCTCGACGCCGCCGTCCTGGCGCCGCTTGGCCGGCCGCGAGCCCAGCGGCAGCCGCCCCAGGGCCGACTCCGGCGTCACCGAGCGGAAGTAGGGCACGAAGTCCGGATCCTCGCGCACCACGCTCACGTAGGCGCCATGGGCCACCTCGGCCAGGCGGTCCATCTCGTCGCGCCAGGCCGGCTCCGGGGCCGGCGGCGGCAGCAGCGAGGCCTCCAGCACCGCACAGGCGTAGATCTCCATGGAGCGCAGGGCGATATCGGGCTGGCCGAACTTGAAGCGGATCATCTCGCCCTGCTCGGTCACCCGCAGGCTGCCGTTCACCGAGCCCGGCGGCTGGGAGAGGATGGCGGCATGGGCCGGGCCGCCGCCGCGGCCCACGGTGCCGCCGCGGCCATGGAACAGGGTGAGGTCGACGCCGTGGCGCTCGCAGACCTCGACCAGCGCCTCCTGGGCCCGGTACTGGGCCCAGGCGGCGGCCAGCTGGCCGGCGTCCTTGGCGGAGTCCGAATAGCCGATCATCACCTCCTGGCGGTCGCCGGCCAGCTCGCGGTAGCCCGGCAGCGCCAGCAGGCGGTCGATGACGTCGCCGGCGCGGTTGAGGTCGTCCAGGGTCTCGAACAGCGGGGCGATGGGCAGGGTCGCGTCGCCGCCCACCTCCTTCATCAGCAGCGCCACCGCCAGCACGTCGGAGGGCTGGGCGGCCATGGAGATGATGTAGGTGCCCAGCGCCTCGGCGTGCTCGGCGCCCACCACCCGGAAGGTGTCCAGCGCCTCGCGGGTCTCCGCCGAGCACTCCCAGCGCCGGGGGATCAGCGGCCGCCGGGAGGCCAGCTCGGTGAGCAGGAAGTCCTGGCGCTCGGCCTCGCTCCATTCCCGGTAGTGGCCGAGCCCCAGGCTGTCGGTGAGTTCCTCGAGGACCTGCTCGTGGCGGCCCGCCTCCTGGCGCAGGTCGAGCTTGGTCAGGGTGACCCCGAACACCGCCACCCGGCGCAGGGTGTCGAGCAGCGCGCCATTGGCGATGGTGTCGAGGCCCACGTCGCACAGCGAGCGATAGCAGGTCAGCAGCGGCGCGTAGAGCTGGTCGCGGGTCTCGATGATCGGCCCGCCGTCGAAGGGCTTGCCGTCGAGCTGGGCCTTGGCCCAGTCGCGGGTGGCCTCGACCCGCGCCAGCAGCCGCCGGAGAAGCTCCCGGTAGGGTTCGGCGACATCGCCCACCTCGGCCTTGAGCGCGCTGTTGGCCTTCCACATGGACAGCTCGATCTTGAGCTGCTCGAGGTCGCGCAGGTAGAGGTCGGCGGCCATCCAGCGGCCCAGCAGCAGCACCTCGCGGGTGACCTTGGCGGTGACGTTGGGGTTGCCGTCGCGGTCGCCGCCCATCCAGGAGGCGAAGCGCAGCGGCGCGGCGTCCAGCGGCAGGCGCTCGCCGGCGGTCTCCAGCAGCAGGTTGTCCAGGTCGCGATGGAAGTCCGGCACCGCCTGCCACAGCGAGTTCTCGATCACCGCGAAGCCCCACTTGGCCTCGTCCACCGGGGTCGGGCGCTCGTGGCGGATCTCGTCGGTGTGCCAGGCCTGGCCGATCAGTTCCTCCAGCCGCCCCTGGGCCCGGGCGGCGCGCTCGGGATAGCCGCCGGAGGACTCGATGGCCGTCAGGCAGTCGTCGATGGCGTCGTACTTCTGGATCAGGGTGCGCCGGATGACCTCGGTGGGATGGGCGGTGAGCACCAGCTCGACGCGCATCCGCGCCAGGGTCTCGACCAGCTTGCGCGGCGAGTGCCCCTCGCCCTGGGCGCGCCGGAGCAGCTCGCCCAGCGCCGGCTGGGCGCCGGGCTTGTAGTCCTCCACCCGGCGGAAGCGGGCGCGGTAGTGCTGCTCGGCGATGTTCGCCAGGTTGAGGAACTGGTTGAAGGCCCGGGTCACCGGCAGCAGGTCGTCGTCGGGCAGGCCGCGCAGGTACTCGATCAGCTGGCGCTGGCTGTCGGCCTCGCCCTGCCGGCCCTGCTTGGCGAGCCCGCGGATGGCCTCGATGCGATCGACGAAGCCCTCCCCCAGGTCATCGGCGATGGTGCGGCCCAGGCTGTCGCCGAGGATGCGGACGTTGTCGCGCAGCGATTCGTGCAGGTCGTGGCTCATGACCGGGGGTCTCCTTGCGATGCGGGGGAATGGGGATCGCGGCGCTTGGCGGCCTGCCAGTGCCGCTCCATGCGCTCGAGGCCGGCGTCCGACAGGGCCACGCCCTCCTCGGCCAGGGCGGCCTCCACCCGACGGAAGCGACGCTCGAACTTGGCATTGGTGCCGCGCAGGCAGCGCTCCGGGTCGGCGCCCAGGGTGCGCGCCAGGTTGACGGCGGCGAACAGCAGGTCGCCCACCTCCTCGGCGGCATGGGCGGTATCGCCCTCGGCCAGGGCGGCCTCGACCTCGTCGAGCTCCTCGCGCAGCTTGGCGATCACCCCGCGGGTGTCCGGCCAGTCGAAGCCCGACCGGGCGGCGCGCTTGGACAGCTTGGCGGCCCGGGACAGCGCCGGCAGGGCCCGCGGCACGTCGTCGAGCACCGAGCGGGCCTCCCGGGCCTCGCGCTCCTCGGCCTTGAGGGACTCCCAGCGGGAATGCACCTGGCGGGTCTCGACCTCGGCGGCGCTCTGCGCCCGGCGGCGCGAGGCCAGGGTGCCGTCGGGGAAGACATGGGGATGGCGACGCAGCATCTTGGCGGTGAGGGTGTGGACCACGTCGTGGAAGTCGAAGCGGCCCTCCTCGGCGCCGAAGCGGGCGTAGTACACCACCTGGAACAGCAGGTCGCCGAGCTCGCCGGGCAGCTCGTCGAAGGCCCGGCGCTCGATGGCGTCGGCCACCTCGTAGGCCTCCTCCAGGGTGTGCGGCACGATGCTGTCCCAGTCCTGCTTCACGTCCCAGGGGCAGCCCTGGTCGGGGTCGCGCAGCACCGCCATCAGCGTCAGCAGGTCGTCGAGGCCGTACCGGGGATCGCTCATGCTCGCTTGCCTCCACGCTTCTTCCGGCCCTTGCCGCCGCTGCGCAGGCGGCGCACCTCGATCACGTTGGACAGCTGCTGGATGCGCGAGAACAGCCGCCCCAGGGTCTCCAGGCCGTCCACCTCGACGGTGATCTGCATGCGCGCGATGCCGTCCTCGGTGTCGGTGAGGGTGTTCACCGACAGCACGTTGACCTTCTCGTGGCCGAGCAGGGCGGTGACATCGCGCAGCAGCCCGGAGCGGTCCCAGGCCTGGATCTCGATGTCCACCGGGTACTGGGTGCGGGCGCGCTCGCCCCACTCCACCTCGATCACCCGCTGGGGCTCGTCGATACTCAGCTGCAGGATGTTGGGGCAGTCCTCGCGGTGCACGGTGACCCCGCGGCCCTGGGTGATGAAGCCGACGATGGCCTCGCCGGGCACCGGGTGGCAGCAGTTGGCCATGCTGGTCTTGAGGTTGCCGACCCCGAGCACGGTGATGCCGTCGCCCTCGCCCTTGTCCTGGGAGCGCCGCGGCTTGGCCAGCAGCTTGTCGAGCTGTTCCTGGTCGTCGGTCTCGCCGAACAGTTGCTGGGCCTGGTGCAGCACCTGGCCGATGCGCAGGTCGCCGGCGCCGAGGGCGGCGTACATGTCGTCCGCCGAGGCGTAGTTGACCTTGTTGGCCAGCCGGACGAGGTCCATGTCGCCGACGTCGAGGCGCTTCATCTCGCGCTCGAACAGCGCCCGGCCCTCCTCCAGGTTGCGGTCCCGAGCCTGGTGCTTGAACCAGGACTGGATCTTGGCCCGGGCCCGGGAGGTGCACACGTAACCCAGGCTGGGGTTGAGCCAGTCGCGGCTGGGGCCACCCTTGCTGGCGGTGAGGATCTCGACCTGCTGGCCGGTGCCCAGGCGATAGGTCAGCGGCACGATGCGCCCGTTGACCTTGGCGCCGCGGCAGCGGTGGCCGACCTCGGTGTGCACCCGGTAGGCGAAGTCGATGGGCGTGGCCTCCCGGGGCAGGTCGATGACGTGGCCGTCCGGGGTGAAGACGTAGATGCGGTCCGGCGCCACGTCGCTGGACAGCCCCTCGCGGATGTCGCCGAAGTCGCCGACCTCCTCCTGCCATTCCAGCACCTGGCGCAGCCAGGCGATCTTCTCCTCGTAGCTGGCGCTTCGGGCGTTGGTGTCGTGGCCCTTGTAGCGCCAGTGGGCGCAGACCCCCAGCTCGGCCTCCTCGTGCATGGCGAAGGTACGGATCTGGATCTCCAGTACCTTGCTCTCGGGGCCGAACACGGCGGTGTGCAGCGACTGGTAGCCGTTCTTCTTGGGATTGGCGATGTAGTCGTCGAATTCCTGGGGCACGTGGTGCCAGCGGGAGTGGACGATGCCCAGCACCGTGTAGCAGTCGGCGACCTCGGGGACCAGGATGCGCACCGCGCGGATATCGTGGACCTGGGAGAAGTCGATGCGCTTGCGGCGCATCTTCCGCCAGATCGAGTAGATGTGCTTGGCGCGGCCGTCCACCTGATAGCGGTGGATGCCCTGAGCCTCCATCAGGCCCTTGAGGGTCTCGACCACGTCGTGGATGTAGCGATCCCGGTCCAGGCGCTTCTCGGCCAGCTGGCGGGCGATGGCCTTGTAGTCCTCCTCGTGCAGGTAGCGGAAGGACAGGTCCTCGAGCTCCCACTTGAGGTGGCCGATGCCCAGCCGGTGAGCCAGGGGCGCGTAGATGTCGAACACCTCCCGGGCCACCTGCATGCGCTTCTCCCGCGGCGCATCGCGCACCTGACGCAGGGCGCAGGTGCGCTCGGCGATCTTGATCAGCGCCACCCGCACGTCGTCGATCATGTTGACCAGCATCTTGCGCAGGTTGTCCTGCTGGTCGTGCTGGCTGAGCCCCTGGCTGGGCGTCTGGGAGGTGCTGATGGCGGCCATCTGCAGCACGCCGTCGATCAGCCCGGCGACCTCGCGGCCGAAGCGCTTGGCGATCTCCTCGCGGCCGATCAGCCCCTCGCGCACCGCCCGATAGAGCACCGCCGCCTCGAGCGCCGGCTGATCCAGGCGCAGCTCGCCGAGGATGTCGGCCATCTCCAGGCCCATGCGGAAGCTCGAGCCGTCCTTGAGCCAGGCCTTGTGCATGCGGCCCGACTCGCGATCCAGCCGCTCGGCCAGCTCGCAGGCGGCGCGCACCTGGTCCGGCGCGCGTAGCTTGACGTCTTCCTGCAGGCGCTCGACCCAGCGGGGGATATCGACCCGGCCATCCTCGGTCAGGGGCTGGTCTTCCCGCACTTTAACCATCGCGTGAGGCTCCTTCGCGCCGCTGTCCGGCGTCCTGGTGCACGAACAGCAGCATGGATTCCAGGTGGGCGGTATGGGCGAACATGTCGGCCACCGCCCAGCGTTGGATGACATAGCCGCCCTGTGCCAGGCGGGCCGCGTCCCGGGCCAGGGTGGCCGGATCGCAGGAGACGTAGAGTACCCGCGGCACCGGGCGCTCGGCCAGCGCCGCGCAGACCGCCTCGGCGCCGTCCCGGGGCGGGTCCAGCACGACGCAGCCCGGCGCCTGCTCGGCGAGCAGCGCCCGGGTGGTCGCGGCATCGCCGAGATCGCCCTGACGGGCCTCGACATCGAGGCCGTTGGCACGGGCATTGCCGGCCAGGCGCTCGACCATCGCCGGGCCGCCCTCCACCGCGACGATGCGGGCGCCGAGGGCCGCCAGCGGCAGGCTGAAGTTGCCGACCCCGGCGAACAGGTCCAGCACCGGCTCGCCGGGCGCCAGCGGCGCCAGCCAGTCCAGGGCGGCGGCCACCAGGCGGGCGTTGACGGCCTCGTTGGCCTGCAGGAAGTCGCCCGGCGCGAAGCCCAGCGCCAGCTCGCGCCCCCCTGCCGGCAGGCGGTAGCGCAGCGCCGGCGCCGGCGTCAGCCATTCCAGGGCCGGTGCCTCGCGGCCCAGCCAGCGCGCCAGGTGGACGCCCCGGGCCTCGGCGAACGCCCGCCAGCGCCGGTTATCCGCGGAATGCTCGCGCAGCTGCCGGATCACCAGGCTCACCCCGGCGTCGCTGGCGGTGAGCTCCAGGTGACCCACGTGCCGCGGTGCCTCGAGGGTCTCGAGGCAGTCGCGCAGCGGGGCCAGCAGCGCCGAGAGCTCGGGGAGCAGCACCGGGCAGGCGTCGAGATCGACCAGCCGATGGCTGTGCCGGGTCCGGAAGCCCAGGTGCACGCCGCCGTCGGCATCCACCTTGACGCCCAGCCGGGCACGGCGGCGATAGCCCTCGCCGGCATCAACCAGCAGCTCGGGCTCGCCCTCGGGAGTCAGGCCCTGGCGCGCCAGCAGCTCGCGCAGCACCGCCTGCTTGTGGCGGCGCTGGCCGGCCAGGCTCAGGTGCTGGAGGTCGCAGCCGCCGCAGCTGCCGTAATGGGCGCAGGGCGGCGTGACCCGCTCCGCTGAGGGCTCGAGCACCTCCCGCACATGGGCCTCGTCGAAGCGCTTGCGCGTACGGTGCACCGCCGCCTGCACCGTCTCGCCGGGCAGCGCCCCCTCGACGAAGACGGCCTTGCCGGCCGGCGTCCGCGCCACGCCGCGGCCGTCATGGGCCAGGCCCTCGATCTCGAGGGTCGAGGCGTCGTGCGGGCTCGACGACCGGGGCGCGGCCCGGGAGCGCGGCTCCTGCAGCCCGGAGACGCCGGAGCGCGCCCGGCGGGGGCGTCGCGTGCCGAGACCCACCTCAGGCCTCCGGGGCGTACAGGCCGGTGGACAGGTAGCGATCGCCGCGGTCGCAGACGATGAAGGCGATCACCGCGTCCTCGACCTGCTCGGCGATGCGCAGCGCGCCCGCCAGGGCGCCGCCGGAGGAGACCCCGGCCAGGATGCCCTCCTCCCGGGCCAGCCGGCGCATGGCCGCCTCGGCCTCGTGCTGGCCGATGTCGAGCACCCGGTCGACCCGGGCGGGATCGAAGATCCGCGGCAGGTAGGCCTCGGGCCAGCGGCGGATGCCGGCGATGCTGGCGCCGTCCTCGGGCTGCAGGCCGACGATCTGCACCTCGGGGTTCTTCTCCTTGAGGTAGCGGGAGACCCCCATGATGGTGCCGGTGGTGCCCATGGAGCTGACGAAGTGGGTGAGGGTCCCGCCGGTCTGGGCCCACAGCTCGGGGCCGGTGCCGCGGTAGTGGGCCAGGGGGTTGTCGGGGTTGGCGAACTGGTCCAGGGGCTTGCCCTCCCCCCGCGCGATCAGGGTGTCGGCCAGGTCCCGCGCCTCCTCCATGCCGCCGGCCTGGCTGACCTCGATCAGCTCGGCGCCGTAGGCGGCCATGGCCTGCTTGCGCTCGGCGGAGGCGTTCTCGGGCATGACCAGCACCAGCCGATAGCCCTTGATGGCGGCGGCCATGGCCAGGGCGATGCCGGTGTTGCCGGAGGTGGCCTCGACCAGGGTGTCGCCCGGTGCGATGGTGCCCCGCGCCTCGGCCTGCTCGAGCATCGACAGCGCCGGGCGGTCCTTGACCGAGCCGGCCGGGTTGTGGCCCTCGAGCTTGGCGAGCAGGGTGTTGTTGCGCCCCGCGGCGATGCGCTTGAGGCGGACCAGCGGCGTCTGGCCGACGGTCTCCTCGAGGGTGGGGAACTGCATGCAACCTTCCTTCTGGAAACGTCTTTTCGGCATTATATCCGTGCCCGACCCCAGTGGACAGGCATGCCCGCCGGCTGTGGCATACTGGGGGACGACACCCCAGCCGACGAGCCCTGCCGATGTCATTGAAGACCCGCCTGATGCTGGCCATCCTCGCCCTGCCGCTGCTGCTGATGACGCTGGTGCTGACCACGGCGACGCTGCTCGAGGATCGTCACCACCATCGGGAGCTCCGCGATCGCCTGACCCAGGCCGCCGACCTTCTGGCGCCGACCCTGGGCCGGGCCCTGGCCGAGGGCGATCGCCGGACGCTGGAGGACGCCGCCGACCGCCTGCTGGCGCTGGAGGAGGTGCGCGCCCTGGCCATCCGCGACGCCGCGGGGCACCAGCGCCTCGAGCTCGGCCGGCTGCGCGAGCCGCCGGCGAGCGCCTCGGCCACGGCCGGGGTCCGGCTGCAGGAGGACGGCCGCCGCTGGTGGCTGCAGACGCCGCTGCCCGGGGCGCCGGAGGCCCGGCTGGTGCTCGATATCGACGCCTCGGTGCTGCCGCTGGCCTTCTACCGCCAGCTGGCCAGCGGGGCCCTGATCCTGCTGATCATGGGGATGCTGCTGTTCCTGGTGGCCTACGGCCTGGGCCGACGCCTGACCCAGCCGCTGGAGCAGGCGGCCCAGACCCTCGAATGGCTGGTGGCCGGCGGCGAGCCCCGCCCCCTGGCGGCGCCCCCCGAGCCCGAGCTCGCCCGCCTCGCCGGGCGGCTCAACGACATGGGGGATCACCTGGCCACCGCCCGGGACGACCTCCAGGCCCAGATCGAGCAGGCCACCGGCGAACTCCAGGAGTCGATGGAGACCATCGAGGTCCAGAACATCGAGCTGGATCTGGCCCACCGCCGCGCCTTGGAGGCCAACCGCGCCAAGTCGGAGTTCCTGGCCAACATGAGCCACGAGATCCGCACCCCACTCAACGGCATCATCGGCTTCTGCCGGCTGCTGCACCGCACCGAGCTGGCGCCGCGCCAGCGCGAGTGGCTGGACCACGTCCAGCGGGCCTGCGACAACCTGCTGATGCTGGTCAACGACGTGCTGGACTTCTCGAAGATCGAGGCCGGCCGCCTGGAACTCGAGCACACCGAGCTCGACATGGTGGCGCTGGTGGACGAGGTGCTGGGCCTGCAGGCGCCCCAGGCCCAGCAGAAGGGGCTGCAGCTGCTGGGCCTGGTCTACGACGACGTGCCCGAGGCGCTGCACGGCGACCCGCTGCGCATCCGCCAGGTGCTGACCAACCTGGTCGGCAACGCCGTGAAGTTCACCGAGCACGGCGAGGTCATCGTGCGGGTGATGGTCGATCAGCAGGCCGGTGGCCATGTGGTACTGCGCGTGGCGGTCAGCGACACCGGCATCGGCATGAGCGACGAGGCCCAGCGGCGGCTCTTCCAGGCCTTCCGCCAGGCCGACGCCAGCCACCAGCGGGAGTTCGGCGGCACCGGCCTGGGGCTGGCCATCAGCCGCCAGCTGGTGGAGCAGATGGGCGGCGAGATCCGCGTCGACAGCGTCCCGGACGAAGGCTCGACCTTCGCCTTCACCCTGCCCCTGGCCTGCCAGAACGACGCCGAACGCGCCCCCGAGATGCAGCTGGAGGGCCAGGGGGTGATCCTGGCCGAGCCCCATGGCCCGACC
The DNA here is from genome assembly GCF_031451675.1 of Halomonas koreensis. Lineage (NCBI taxonomy): Bacteria > Pseudomonadati > Pseudomonadota > Gammaproteobacteria > Oceanospirillales > Halomonadaceae > Halomonas > Halomonas koreensis. Next base: position 10,076 of record NZ_JARWAK010000016.1, read on the forward strand.
CGCTCCGCGCTGCGCCACCTGCTGTCGCGCTGGGAGGCCCGCCTGGTCGATCCGGCCTCCCCCGAGGCGGCCCTGGCGGTGATCGGCCTGGACGACGAGGACCTGACCCGGACCGGCCAGGCGGCCCTGCAGGCGCGCCTGGAGCGCCTGGCCTGCCCGGCCCTGCTGCTGGTCAACGTCAGTCCGCCGGACCTGCCGGACCTGCCCCTGCCCCATGGCGGCGAGGTGCTGAGCAAGCCGCTGTCGCGCCGCACCCTGGTGGAAGCGATCAGCCGGGCCCTGACCCGGGCGCGCCGCGATCAGGCCCCGGCGCGCCTCCAGGCCCCCGGCCAGCCGCGCGGCCCGCTGCGCCTGCTGGTGGTGGACGACACCGAGTCCAACCGGCTGCTGCTCAAGGAGCTGATCGGCGGCCCGCAGCTCGAGGTGGGCCTGGCCGCCAGCGGCGAGGAGGCCCTGGCCATGGCCCAGGAGACGCGCTTCGACGTGGTGCTGATGGATATCCGCATGCGGGGCATGGACGGCGTGGAGACGACCCGGGCCCTGCGCGGCCTGGGCGGCCCCTGGCGGCACGTGCCGATCATCGCCGTCACCGCCCATGTGCAGAGCGAGCAGCGCCGCCAGCTGCTGCAGAGCGGCCTGGACGGCGTGCTGGAGAAGCCGCTGGACACCGCCCAACTGTCGAGCCTGCTGCGCCATCACCTGGGGGTGGGGCTGGCGCTGGAGGAGACCGGGGAATCGCCGGAGGACGATCCGGCCGGCGACGCCGAGCTGGCCTCGGTGGACCTGGCGCTGGGCGCCCAGCTGGCCGGCGGCCGCGAGAGCCTGGCCCGCCGGCTGCTGGACCAGCTGATCGACTCCCTGGACGAGACCGAGGCGCAGGTGCGGGAGGCGATGGAGGCCGGCGACGCCGAGGCGCTGCTCGACGCCATTCATGCCCTGAACGGCGCCTGCCGCTACTGCGGCGTGCCGCGCCTGGGGCTGCTGGCGGAGACCCTGGAGACGCGGCTGCGCTCCCGGGGCCTCGAGGCGGTGACGCCGCTGCTGCCGGACCTCCACGCGGCCATGGCCGCGCTGCGCGACTGGCAGGCGGCTCAGCCCTCCAGCACCACGAAGGCGACGGCGAACGCCGCCTCGTCCGACAGCGAGAGGTGAAGGCTCCGCACGCCCTCGGCCTGGGCCAGCTCCAGGGCGCGCCCGGAGAGGCTCAGGGTCGGCCGCCCCAGGGCGTCGTTGTCGACCTGGATCTCGGGCCAGCGCATGCCGCGGCGCAGCCCGGTGCCCAGCGCCTTGACGAAGGCCTCCTTGGCGGCGAAGCGCTTGGCCAGATAGGCCGCGGGCCGGCCCCGGTCACGGTAGCGGGCCAGCTCGTCGGCGCCGAGCAGCCGCTCGGCGAAGCGCTCGCCGTGCCGCGCCTGGGCGGCCTCGAAGCGCGCCACCCGGGCGATGTCGGTGCCGATGCCGAGGATCATGCGCAGCAGCTGCCGTCGGCATCGTGGTCGTGGTCGTGGTCGTGCTCGTCCAGGGCGGCCACGAAGCCGGCCTCCTGACCGGCGATCGCCAGGCGCTTCATCTCGACCACCGCCTCCTTGAGGCCGACGAACAGCGCCCGGGCGATGATCGCGTGCCCGATGTTGAGCTCGTGCAGGCCGGGGATGGCGGCGATGGCCTCGACGTTGTGGTAGTGCAGCCCATGGCCGGCGTTGACGGTCAGGCCCAGCTCGCCGGCCATCTCGGCGGCGGCCACCAGGCGGGCGTGCTCCCGGGCGGCGGCCTCGCCGGTCGCCTCGGCATAGGCGCCGGTGTGCAGCTCGACCACCGGCGCGCCGGCCTTCGCCGCCGCCTCGAGCTGGGCCGGCTCGGCATCGACGAACAGCGACACCTCGCAGCCCACCGCCGCCAGCCGACGGCAGGCCTCGGTCACGTCCTCGAGGCTCCCCGCCACGTCCAGCCCACCCTCGGTGGTCAGTTCCTCGCGCTTCTCCGGCACCAGACAGACATGGGCCGGCCGGATCTCCTCGGCCAGCGCCAGCATCTCCTCGGTGACCGCCATCTCCAGGTTCATGCGGGTGTTGAGCACCTCGGCCAGCAGCCGCACGTCGCGTGCCTGGATATGGCGCCGATCCTCGCGCAGATGCACGGTGATGCCGTCGGCCCCGGCCTCCTCGGCCAGCAGCGCGGCCTGGACGGGATCGGGATAGCGGGTGCCGCGCGCCTGGCGCAGGGTGGCGATGTGGTCGATGTTGACGCCGAGCAGGATGCGGGGGGGATGCATGGAGCTCTCCAGGAAACGAGGGTCAAGGAATCAAGGGGTAAGGGTAAAGAGAGACGAGACAAGAAAGAAGAGGGAAGAGGGAAGAGGGAAGAGGGAAGCTAGGATAGGTGTTTTCTTCCTTCTTCCAGGCGCGCAGCGCCGTTCTTCCCTCTTCGAGTGGCGAAGCCACGTCTTATGACTCCCGGCGCCGCCGAGCCGCCAGCTGGCGCATCCACTCCCGGGAACGCAGCGGCCGGCTGCCGAGCAGCGGCGCCAGGGCCGCCCGGGCGACCGCCTTGGCCGGCCCGGCCAGGCCCGGCTCGCGCCAGTCGCCGTTGGCCAGCAGCTTCAGGGTTCGGCCGTCGATGCCGGGCTCGCCCGGCACGAAGGCGCGCTCCTCCGAAACGAAGACGTAGCGGGACTGGGGATCCAGGGCCTGGCCGTCCGGCGTGCAGAAGCGCGGCTCGGCGTCCAGGGCCTCGAGCAGGGCCCGCTCCAGGCTGCGCAGGGCGCCGGCCCGTGCCTCGGGGCGCGGCAGCGCCTCCAGGGCGGCGGCGTAGAAGGCGAAGACGTCGCCCACCGGCAGCTCCACCGGCAGCAACCGGGTCAGCAGCTCGTTGGCGTAGAGCCCGCACAAGAGCCCCTCCCCCGCCAGCATCGCCGCCGGGGCCCGGGTCTCCATCAGCGAAAGTCGCTTGAGCTCGCCCTGCCCGCTCCAGGTCAGGTGCAGCGGCGCGAAGGGCTGCAGGGCCGCCCGGGAGCGGCTGCCCGGGCGCTGCACCCCGCGGGCCACGGCCCGCACCCGGCCGTGGTCGAGGGTCAGCAGCTCGACCAGGGCGCTGGTCTCGCGATAGGGACGCTTGTGCAGCAGATAGGCCGGCTGGGGGGTCATGGGTCGAGGCTCACAGTGCGAGGGGCGAGGGGCGAGGGGCGAGGGGCGAGGGGCGAGGGGCGAGGAAACAGTGTGAGGTGTGAGGCGTGAGGTGTGAGATGCCAGGAGCTTGTCATGGCGCTCCATGCCACCCCCTCACTCCTTACCCCTTACTCTCCTTCCCCCTTGTCCCTCGAACCTCGCCCCTCGTCCCTATCAATCCAGATCGTAACCCAGGCTCTTGAGCGCCCGTTCGTCGTCGGACCAGCCGCGCTTGACCTTGACCCAGAGGTTGAGCATCACCTTGGCGTCCAGCGCGCGCTCCATGTCGAGGCGGGCCTCGCGACCGATCTTCTTGATCCGCTCGCCGCGCTCGCCGATCAGGATCTTCTTCTGGCCCTGGCGCTCGACCATGATCAAGGCGCTGATGTGCACCACCTTGCCCTCGTCGCGGAATTCCTCGATCTCCACGGTCATCTGGTAGGGCAGCTCGTCGCCGAGCTGGCGCATGACCTTCTCGCGAACCAGCTCGGCGGCCAGGAAGCGCTGGCTCTTGTCGGTGACCTGGTCCTCGGGGAAGAAGTGCACGCTCTCCGGCAGGTGCTTGGCGACCTCGGCCTCGAGCTCGGGCACGTTGGTGCCGTGCTTGGCGGCGATGGGCACGATGGCGGCGAAGTCGCGCCGCGCCCCCACCGACTCGAGCCAGGGCAGCAGCTCGGTCTTGTCCTTGAGGCGATCGACCTTGTTGACCGCCAGGATCACCGGCGCCTCGATGCCGGCCAGGCGATCCAGCACGACCTGGTCCTCGTCGGTCCAGCGGGTGCGGTCGATGATGAAGACCACGCAGTCCACGTCGCGCAGGGCCTGGGTGGCGGCCTGGTTCATGAACCGGTTGATGGCCTTGTTGCGATCCTTCTCGAGGATATGGATGCCCGGGGTGTCGACGTAGACGAACTGCGCCTCGTCCTCGGTCTTGATGCCCATCACCTGATGGCGGGTGGTCTGGGGCCGCCGCGAGGTGATGGAGATCTTCTGGCCGAGGATCCGGTTCATCAGCGTGGACTTGCCGACGTTGGGCCGGCCGACGATGGCCACGAAACCGCAGCGCTGGGTCATGAGCGACCTCCCCGGGCGTCGAGCCGGGCCAGGGCGCGCTCGGCGGCCTGCTGCTCGGCGTGGCGGCGGCTGGAGCCGATGCCCCGGGTGTGCTCCTCGAGCATCTCCACATGGCATTCCACGGTGAAGGTCTGGGCATGCGCCTCGCCCTCCACCGAGATCACCTCGTAGCGAGGCAGCGCCGCCTGGCGGGACTGCAGGAACTCCTGCAGCCGGGTCTTGGGATCCTTCTGGGTGTCCTGCAGGTCGATGGCCTCCAGACGCTCGGCGTACCAGGCCAGCACCCGGGCCCGGGCGGTCTCCATGCCGGCGTCCAGGTAGATGGCGCCGATCACCGCCTCCACGGCGTCGGCGAGGATCGAGTCGCGGCGGTGGCCGCCGCTCTTCATCTCGCCGGAGCCCAGGCGCAGGTGCTCGCCGAAGTCCATCTCCCGAGCCAGCTCGGCCAGGGTCTGGCCCTTGACCAGGCGGGCCCGCAGGCGCGACAGCTGGCCCTCCCGGGCCTGGGGAAAGCGCTGGAAGAGGTCCTCGGCGATGACGAAGTTGACGATGGAGTCACCGAGGAACTCCAGGCGTTCATTGTTGCGGCCGCCGTAGCTGCGATGGGTCAGGGCCAGCTCGAGCAGATCCGATTGCGCGAAGTCATGGCCGATGCGGCGGCTGAAGAGGGTCAGGGAATTGCTCACGAAGCTCCTGCTATGTCATGCACAGGAATGCCGGTCCCGGCATTCATTGGATACGGCGCACACTGGTGAAGCTCGGCAGTCCGCCGTCCCAGTGCATCCAGACGGCGAAGGCCTTGCCCACGACGTTCTCCTCCGGCACGAAGCCCCAGTAGCGGCTGTCGTTGGAGTGGTCGCGGTTGTCGCCCATGGTGAAGTAATGGCCCTGCGGCACCACGATCTCGCGCATCTGCGGACCGGGGTCACGGGGATTATTGTAGATGGGGTGCGCCACCTCGCCCAGCCGCTCCTCGAACAGCAGCTCGTCCGGCGCCCCCTCGGGGCCGGCCTCGAGCAGCGCCTTGGGCACCGGCCGGCCGTTGACGTAGAGCTGCTTGTCCTCGTAGCGGATGCGGTCACCGGGCAGGCCCACCACCCGCTTGATGAAGTTCACCGAGGGCTCGTCGGGGAAGCGGAACACCATGACGTCGCCGCGCTCGGGCTCGTCGATGTCGACGACCTTGGTGTCGACGACCGGCAGGCGCAGGCCGTAGGCGAACTTGTTGACCAGGATGAAGTCGCCCACCTCCAGGGTCGGGCGCATCGACCCGGAGGGGATCTGGAAGGGCTCGACCAGGAAGCTGCGCAGCACCAGCACTACCAGCAGCACCGGGAAGAAGGAGCGCGCATAGTCCACCGGCCAGGGCTCCTTGAGCGCCCGCTCCCGGGCGGCGGGCTCCAGGCCCTCGGTGGTGCCGGCCTCGACGCTGGCCATGAGCCGGGCCCGGCGCGCCGGCCGCCACCATACCAGGTCCAGCAGCCAGATCGCGCCGGTGACCGCCACGGCCAGCGTCAGCAAGAGTGCAAAGTCCATCGTCCTCGCCCTTCCCTAGTCGTCGTTCACCTTGAGCACGGCGAGGAAGGCATCCTGGGGAATCTCCACCCGGCCGACCTGCTTCATGCGTTTCTTGCCCGCCTTCTGCTTCTCGAGCAGCTTCTTCTTGCGGGTAGTGTCGCCGCCGTAGCACTTGGCGGTGACGTTCTTGCGCAGCGCCTTGACGGTGGAGCGCGCCACCACCTGACCGCCGATCGCCGCCTGGATGGCCACGTCGAACATCTGCCGCGGGATCAGCTCCTTCATCTTTTCGACCAGCACCCGACCGCGGGAATGGGCGTGATCGCGGTGGATGATCACCGCCAGGGCGTCGACCCGGTCGCCGTTGATCAGCACGTCCAGGCGCACCAGCCTGGCCGCCTCGAAGCGCTCGAAGTTGTACTCCAGCGAGGCATAGCCCTTGGAGATGGACTTGAGGCGGTCGAAGAAGTCCATCACCACCTCGGACATCGGCAGCTCGTAGGTGAGCTGGATCTGGCTGCCCAGGAACAGCATGTCGAGCTGAGTGCCGCGGCGCTGCTCGCACTCGGCGATGACGTTACCGACGAAGTCCTGGGGCACCAGGATGCTGGCCCGCACGATGGGCTCGCGCATCTCCTCCACGTCCGCCATGTCGGGCAGCTTGGACGGGTTGGAGACGTAGCGCACCTCGCCGTCCTTCATCAGCAGCTCGTAGACCACGGTGGGCGCGGTGGTCAGCAGGTCCAGGTCGTACTCGCGCTCCAGCCGCTCCTGGATGATCTCCATGTGCAGGGTGCCGAGGAAGCCGACCCGGAAGCCGAAGCCCAGGGCATCGGAGTTCTCCGGCTCGTAGTCCAGGGAGGCGTCGTTGAGCGCCAGCTTCTCCAGGGCGTCGCGGAAGTCCTCGTAGTCGTCGGAACTGACCGGGAACATGCCGGCGTAGACCTGGGGCTTGACCTTCTGGAAGCCCGGCAGGCGCTTGACGTCCGGGGTCTTGGCGTGGGTGATGGTATCGCCCACCGGGGCGCCGTGGATGTCCTTGATGCCGGCCACCACGAAGCCCACCTCGCCGGCGCGCAGCACGCCGGTCTCGCGACGCTGGGGCGTGAAGATGCCCACCTGGGAGGCCTGCCAGTCGCGGCCGGTGGAGGTGATGCGGATCTTGTCGTTCTTCTTCAGGGTGCCGTCGAAGATCCGCACCAGCGAGACCACGCCCAGGTAGTTGTCGAACCAGGAGTCGATGATCAGCGCCTGCAGCGGCTCCTCGCGATCGCCCTTGGGCGGCGGGATGTCGCGCACCAGGCGCTCGAGCAGGGCGTCGACGCCGAGCCCGCTCTTGGCCGAGACCTGGCAGGCGTCGGTGGCGTCGAGGCCGATGATCTCCTCGATCTCCTCGCCCACCTTGTCCGGGTCGGCCTGGGGCAGGTCCATCTTGTTGAGCACCGGCAGCACCTCGAGGCCCTGCTCGATGGCGGTGTAGCAGTTGGCCACCGACTGGGCCTCGACGCCCTGGGCGGCGTCGACCACCAGCAGCGCACCCTCGCAGGCATACAGCGAGCGCGACACCTCGTAGGAGAAGTCCACGTGCCCCGGGGTGTCGATGAAGTTCAGCTGATAGACGTTGCCGTCCTGGGCGTGATAGTCCAGCGTCACCGACTGGGCCTTGATGGTGATGCCGCGCTCGCGCTCCAGGTCCATGGAGTCCAGGACCTGTTCCTTGAGCTCGCGCTCGGTGAGGCCGCCACAGGTCTGGATCAGGCGGTCGGCCAGGGTCGACTTGCCGTGATCGATATGGGCGATGATCGAGAAGTTCCGTATTCCGTCGATAACTTTACGGTTGTCGCTTTCTGCCATTCAGGATGATCCGTGTCGTGTGCGCGCCCGATGCGGCCAGGCGGCTCTGTGCAGCGTGAAGGATGGCGGCATTGTAGCGGGATGCGCCGGACAGATACAGCGACCCGGCGGCCATCGCCGCCGGGTCGCGGTTCACGCCGGGCGTGCGGGACTCAGTCGCCGGCCAGGCGCATGGCGACGTAGTAGGAGCGACCGTCGCGGTAGAGCCGCACCGGCACCACGCTGCCCTCGGGCAGGTCGGCGATCAACTCGGCGAGCTGCGACGGGCTCTCCACCCTCTGCTGGGCGATGCTCACCAGGATGTCGCCCGGACGCACGCCCGCCGCGGCGGCGATGCCCGCGGGATCGACGTCGGCGACCCGGACGCCGTGATCGAGCCCCAGCTTGCGACGCTGGACCTCCTCCAGGGGCTGGACGACCACGCCCAGCCGGGCCGGAGAGGCCTCGCCATCGTCGCCGCGGCCGGCCGCGGCGCTGTCGGGCCACTCGCCGACCTCGAGGTCGAGGGTCTCCCGCTCGCCGCCGCGCAGCACGGTCAGCGACACCTCGCCGCCCGGCGCCACTCGGCCGATCAGGCGCGGCAGATTGCTGGAGCGGGCCACCTCCTGGCCGTTGACCTCGAGGATGATGTCGCCGGCCTCCAGGCCGCCACGGGCCGCCGGCCCCTCGGGGTCGAGGTCGGCGATCAGCGCGCCCTCGGGATTGTCCATGCCGAAGGACTCGGCCAGCTCCCGGGACACCGGCTGGATCATCACCCCCAGCCAGCCGCGAGTGACGGAACCGTCGGCGCGCAGCTGGTCGGCCACGTCCATGGCCACGTTGATCGGGATGGCGAAGGACAGCCCCATGAAGCCGCCGCTGCGGGTGAAGATCTGGGAGTTGATGCCCACGACCTCGCCGTCGAGGTTGAACAGCGGCCCGCCGGAGTTGCCCGGGTTGATGGCCACGTCGGTCTGGATGAAGGGCACGTAGACGTCCCGCGGCAGGGTGCGGTTGATGGCGCTGACGATGCCGGCGGTCACCGAGTGATCGAAACCGAACGGCGAGCCGATGGCGGCCACCCACTCGCCCACCTGGAGGCGATCGGAGTCCCCCAGGTCGAGGGTCGGCAGGTCCTCGGCCTCGACCTTGAGCACCGCCACGTCGGTCTTCTCGTCGGCGCCCACCAGCTCGGCCTCCAGCTCGCGGCGGTCGTTGAGGCGCACCAGGATCTGGTCGGCGCCGTCGACGACGTGGGCATTGGTCATGATGTAGCCGTCTTCATCGAAGATGAAGCCCGAGCCCAGCGACTGGCGTTCCTCGCTGTGCCCCCGGCCGTCCCCCGGGGGCATCGGCAGGCGATCGCCGAAGAAGTGCCGGAAGATCTCGGGGATCTCCTGGTTGCCGAAGCCGTGGAACGGCGACTCGCGACGCTCGACCATCCGCGAGGTGGAGATGTTGACGACCCCGGGCGCGGCGTCTTCCACCAGCTCGGTGAAGTCCGGCAGCTCGCGCGCCATGGCGGACTGCGCGGCCAGCAGCGCCGCGACCAGGAGCGCCCAGAGGGATAGCGTGCGCATCATGCGTGTCATGAAAGACTCCTGTGACAAGGGCAATGGGTGTAAGGATCCCGGAGCCTGCCTCGCCTGAGGCCGGACGGTTCAGCAGGGCGGTTCGAGCAGCCGCGGGCGGTAGCGGCCCGAGGCTCGGCGAGCGTGGGCGCCCAGGCCGAGCAGGCCGGCCCCCAGCCCCGCGGCGAAGGCCAGCGCCACGACGGGATCGTCGCCGCCCAGCGCCTCGGCCAGCAAGGCGCCGGCGAGCGCCAGCGCCAGCGGCAGGCCATAGGCCCAGAGGCTCGCCCCGGTCAGCGCCCGGGCCGGCAGGGCGAGGCGCACTTCCTGGCCGATGGCCAACGGCTGCCGGCTGGATACCGCCAGGCGCAGCGGGCGGGCGGCGCCCCAGCGAGCCAGCGTGCGGGTCCCACAGCCGCCGCGGGCCGCGCAGCCGCCGCAGGCGGGGCGGCGCAGCACCTCGACCCAGGCGCCGCCGTCGAAGGGTTCGATCACCCGCGCGCTCTCGACCAGCGGGTCGCTCATGGCGCGCCCTCCCCCGCCTCGGCGGCGGCCCCGGGGGCCGGCCACTCCACGGACTCCACCACCCGGCGCAGCACGTCGGGAGGCAGCTCGCCCATGGCCATCACCTGGCGCGGCCGACCGCCGAGCTCGCGATGCAGGACCGCGGCGTGAGAGACCCCCAGGCGATGGATCCCGGGGATCAGCAGTTCCCGCGCCTCCAGCGGCTCGATGAACAGGCTGAGGGTCGCCAGGCCATCGCCGTAGACCCGGTGGCTTACGCCGGGACGCTGCCGGCCGTGGGTGGTGACCGGTTGAGCCACGAAGCCCTCGGGCAGCCAGCCCGGCCGCCAGGGCGTGTCGCTCACGGCCTTCCCGGGAGCCAACCCGACCCGGCCGCGATGCAGCCGCGGGGCGCGCAGCTCGGTGATCTGGAAGGTCTCGATGGCGCGGCCCTGGCGGTCGAGCAGCATCTGCTTGAGGGGCAGGGCCGTGGCCGTGTCGAGCCACAGGCGATGCCCGTAGCGGCGGTCGTCCAGGGGCTCGATGTCGAGCCGGGTGGCGCGCCGGCCGGCGATGCGGTCCTCGCCGGAAAGCTGCAGGCGGTAGAGGCCGTCGAGATGGTTGACGATGGCCGCCGGCGACGCCGACAGCGCGCCCTCCTGCGCCATGTCGCCGAGCCGCGCGATGCGCCCCTGGCGCTCGAACATCACGGCCGGCCCGTCCAGGAAGCGGGCGACCTCGCGCTCGATGCCCTCCTGGATCTCGTGGGACAGGGCCAGGGTGCGCACGCCGTCGGCGCCGATGCGCACGGCACGGGCCTGGAAGACGTAGCAGTGATTGGCCCAGAGGCTTCGCTCGTACCATCCCTCGGCGGACTCGGGGGACGGGGCCTCGGCCAGTTGGCCGCAGTCGAAGTGGGACTGATCCGGCGCCACTCCGGTCGCGGCGGCCAGCGAGGAAGACGCCAGGGCGGCGCCGGCCAGCATCGCCGCGATCAGGCGCACCGGGCGCCTTGGCCGCCCCGCCATCAGCGCGACCCCAGCGACTCGCTTCCGGAGGCCCGCAGCAGCGGCATCCAGACGTCACCGCCGCTGGCGGCGGCGCCCTCGGCGTGGCGGTCCAGGTAGGATTGCAGCAGCAGCGCCTGCTGGCGATCCATGCGCAGCGACTGGCGCTGGGAGGGAGTGAGCATGCTCGGCGCGCCGCCGCCCGCGCCGACGGTCATCAGGCCCTGGGGCGACTGGCCGGCGACCTGCGACTGGAACACCGGCATGTCGACCAGCGAGGCCGGCGCGCCGGCACCGGCCTCGCCGCCGGCCCGGGTGGCCACGGGCGCCTCGTTGCCCCCGAGGGGAGAGGCGCCGTTGTAGAACTGCACGCCGGTGATCACCATCAGCGACACCGCGGCGGCGATGCCGGCGCTGCGCGCCAGCGGCAGGGAGCGCCGGTGGGCGGGCGCCTCGGCCGCGGCGGGCGCCGGCTCCTCACGGAGGCGAGCCATGACGCCGGCGGACAGGTCGGTGGCGACATCGACCTCGGGTTCGCGACGCATCAGGCTGCGCATCAGGTGATAGCGGCGCCAGGCGTCCGCCGCATCCGGCTCGTCGTCCAGCGACTTGAGCACCCGTCGCAGCTCGAGCTCGTCCCCCTCGTGGTCCATTAGCGCAGAAAGCGATTCCCGTGCGTTCTGACTCATTTCTTCTCACCCTCACACTGGGCAAGGCAATGCCGCCTTGCATCCTGTTGGAAGCCCGGTCTTCCGACCTCGATATCCGTGCTGCCGGCCGCCTGGGACGGCCCCTGACCCGCCGTGCACGAGTCGGTCACCGCATATGACGTCATCGACGGCCGACAGTTCAGCGATTCCGCAAAAACGATGCAAATCCCTTCTACTCGGTCAGCGCTTCCTGGTTGCGGGCGGTGGTGACCAGGGGCCGGATATGCTGGTCCACGGCCTCGCGGGCCCGGAAGATGCGCGAGCGCACCGTGCCCACCGGGCAGTCCATGATGTTGGCGATGTCCTCGTAGGACAGGCCGTCCAGCTCGCGCAGGGTGATGGCCGTGCGCAGGTCGTCGGGCAACCCCTCGATGGCCTCGAAGACGGCGGCCTGGAGCTGGTCGCGGGCGATCGCCGCCTCCGGCGTCTCGATGTCGGCCAGCCGGCCGCTGTGGTCGACCACCTCGGCATCGACGATGTCCAGGTCGCTGCCCGGCGGGCGACGCCCCTTGGACACCAGGTGGTTCTTGGCGGTATTGATGGCGATGCGGTACATCCAGGTGTAGAAGGCACTCTCGGCGCGAAACTTGCCCAGCGCCCGATAGGCCTTGATGAACGCCTCCTGGGCCACGTCCTGAACCTCGGCGTGGTCGTGCACGTAGCGCCCGATCAGGCCGATGATCTTGTGCTGGTACTTCTTGACCAGCAGGTCGAAGGCCTGGGTGTCTCCCTTCTGGGCGCGTTCGACGAGTTGCTGATCGGTTTCCCGGGTGCCCATTCAACGCCTCCCCGTGGCGGGAACTTGCCGCGACGCCGGGGTGGAACGTCGCGATGAGACGGGTGTCGCTTCCATATGTATCAACCTAGACCCTGGGATGAGCGTGCGCCGGTATCGGCGGGTGCTCAAGTGTTCCTGTTTCTGGTGCCCGCATCAAGCGCCGCGCCCGTGGATACGGGGCCGGAGCGCGGCGAGGCGCTATGACAGCGCCGCGCGGCACGGGGTTCCCCGCCGATTGAATTTGCCCGGCACGCGCGCGATAGTAGTCGCTTGACGCCGAATCAGCGCTGACACGACACAGGTAGCGAAGCACAATGTCCGAGCAACAGGTCAACAACCTCAACGTCCTCTCCGAGGACGTCCTCGTCACCCCGGCCGCCCTCAAGCAGGAGATCCCCCTGTCCGAGGAGGCCGAGCGCACCGTCATCGAGGGGCGCGAGACCATCCAGAACATCCTCGACGGCCGCGACCCCCGCCTGCTGATGGTGGTCGGCCCCTGCTCGATCCACGACGTCGACGCGGCCCTGGACTATGCCCGCCGCCTGCGCCGCCTGGCCGACCAGGTCAAGGACAGCCTGTATATCGTGATGCGCGTCTACTTCGAGAAGCCGCGGACCACCGTGGGCTGGAAGGGGCTGATCAACGACCCCCACCTCAACGGCTCCTTCGAGATCGAGGAGGGCCTGCACATCGCCCGTCGCCTGCTGGTGGAACTGGCCGAGATGGGGCTGCCGCTGGCCACCGAGGCCCTGGACCCGATCTCGCCCCAGTACCTGCAGGACTGCATCAGCTGGTCGGCCATCGGCGCGCGGACCACCGAATCCCAGACCCACCGCGAGATGGCCTCCGGCCTTTCCTGCCCGGTGGGCTTCAAGAACGGCACCGACGGCAGCCTCGACGTGGCGGTCAACGCCCTGCAATCCGTGGCGCACCCGCACAACTTCCTGGGCATCGACCAGGCCGGCAAGGTGGCGATCATCCGCACCCGCGGCAACCGCTACGGCCATGTGGTGCTGCGCGGCGGCAACGGCAAGCCCAACTACGACAGCGTCAGCGTGGCGCTCGCCGAGCAGGAGCTGCACAAGGCCGGCGTGACGCCCAACATCATGATCGACTGCTCCCATGCCAACTCCAACAAGGACCCGGGGCTGCAGCCGCTGGTGCTGGAGAACGTCACCAACCAGATCCTCGAGGGCAACCGCTCGATCATCGGCCTGATGGTCGAGTCCCACATCGGCTGGGGCAACCAGAAGATTCCCGACGATCACGGCCAGCTGGCCTACGGCGTGTCCATCACCGACGCCTGCATCGACTGGGACACCACCGAGGACGCCTTCACCACCATGAACGAGAAGCTGGCCCCGGTGCTGGCCAAGCGCCGCCAGGCCGCCTGAGCCCCGCGGTCGATGACGTGACAGGGCCCGCCGATCGGCGGGCCCTGGTCGTGTGAACCGCCGGCCGATCAGGCCGGTGTCGACCTGGCGAACAGGCGCTGATCCTTGACTTCCCGATAGCCCCGCCGGCAGTAGAAGGCGTGCGCCTCCCGGCGCCCGACATGGGCCCGAACCCGGACCCGGTCGACGAGCGGCCCCAACCAGGCCTCGGCGGCGGCCACCAGCTCGGCTCCCAGCCCCTGCCCCCGATAGGCCTCCGCGACGACCAGGCTCGCGACCTCGCCGCAGCGCCCTTCCGCCAGGCGCACGTCGAGCAGCGCCGACACGCAGCCCAGCAGTCTCCCCTCGCCCTCGGCGACGATGACCGCCCCGCCTCGGGCGACGATCTCGGCCTGGAGGTCGCGAATCCCCTCGGCGGTATGCGCATAGCCCAGCTCGGCCATCAGGCCGGCCAGCGCCTCGGCATCCGCCGCGCTCGCCATCCGAATACGCGCCGTCATCCCGCCCCCTGCGCGCCGCGGCCGGCGATCAGCGCCCGCGCCCAGGGCAGGGCTTCGGGATACTGGGCGCCATCCAGCACGAACTCCTGGCCGCGGGCCACGGCCCGCAGCGCGGTGTGATCCGCCCGCCGCCGCCAGCGCCCGGGATCGGCATGGTAGCTCAGCGGGGCCCGCCCCTCGCCGGGGTGGCACCAGCTCGGCAAGCGCCAGTCGGAGACCCGCTCGGCGTCCGGCGCCGTCAGCCGCTGGCAGGGCGCGTCGTAGGCGAAGAGCCCGGCGCCCGGCAGCCCGGTATCGGCCCCCTCGATCGTCAGCCCGGGAGCGGCGATGTAGAGGGTGTTGTGACGCGCCTCGGGGCGCCGGCAGTGGGGATGGTAGCGCGCCCACTCGGGGATGCCGGCGCGCTCGCCCAGGGACCACGCCTCCGCCACCTGCATCCAGCCCCAGAGCAGGTGGCGCGGGCGGGAGCCCGGCACGAAGCGCCAGCGCCCCTCGACCCGCCGGGCGGCGCGGAAGAGCCCGAAGAACAGGAACAGATCCCCCGGGCCCACGCCCTGGTTGCGCAGGTGGCTCTGGGCCTGGCCCATCTGCCCGAAGAGCGGACGCCAGCCCGGCCGGCGCGACAGGCTGTCCGCCGCGAGGTCGGGATCCAGGTGCACGCGGGTGGTGGCGGTGACTCGGCCGCGGGTGAGATCGTCGACCAGCGGCCCCAGCGCCTGGCCGGCGTGACGGATGTCGCCGTAGGACAGCGTCGAGCGCTCGTCGGGGATCGGCAGGCTGATCAGCCGGCCGTCCGGCAGGACGGGGCTCGGCACGCCGCCGGCGGCGGTGTCGAAGCCCTTGCGGCTCAGGATCAGCTTCGCCAACGGTCGCCTCCGCGCCCGATCATCGCCTCCCGCGGGACGACGGCCTGGCGCGCCGCCGAGGCCCGCCCTCGACCGAAGCTCGGAGACCGCTCAGGCGACATCGTCGCTCAACAGTCCCAGGCGATACTGCACGAAGAAGCGGCTGTCCGATTCCGAGGCCTCGGGGCACACGAAATACGCCAGATCATCACGCACCGGCGCGTCCTTGACGTGCCGGCCGTCCTCCCAGTAGAGGACGGCATGCCGGACCAGCTCGGCGAGGTAGTCATGATCCCAGGCATAGTGGCAATAGCCATGGTGTGCGGAGAGGTAGGGGCTGTATTCCTGGTGCGGCACGACCGCCGACTCGCCGTTCTTGTAGCGGGCGAAGGCCTTGGCATCCCGCTCGGCGGTCTCGGGATCGACGAAGTAGGCCACGTCGCGACGCGGCGGCAGGGCCTGGGGCAGGCCAAACGCCTCCCCCAGCTCGGCACACTCCACGACGATCCAGGCGACGAAGTGGGCTCCGATCTTGTGATCCCATTTCAGGGCAACATACATGGCGACTCTCCTTATCGCGGGCCCCGCGCGAGGCCGGACGGTGACATGACCGCATCCTAGCCGCCCTGCACCACCCCGTCGATCTCGCGGACGAAGGGCGGCAGGGCATCGATCAGGGCACGGCCGTAGCGGCGAGTGAGCACGCGCCGATCCAGCAGGGTGATGCGCCCGCGGTCGGCCTCCTTGCGGATCAGCCTGCCGCAGGCCTGGACCAGCTTGATGGAGGCGTCGGGGACGCTGATGCGCATGAAGGGGTTGCCGCCCTGCTGCTCGATCCACTCGGCCAGGGTCGCCCCCACCGGATCGTCGGGCACTGCGAAGGGCAGCCGGGTGATGACCACATGGGTCAGGTAGTCGCCGGGCAGGTCGATGCCCTCGGCGAAGCTCGCCAGGCCGAACAGGATGCTGCCCTGCCCCGCGTCGACCCGGGCGCGGTGGCGCTCCACCAGCTCGCGCTTGGGCATCCGGTCCTGGGCCAGCACGCGCTTGCGGGTGTCGTCGGAGAGCGCCCGCTCCACGGCGCGCAGCTGGGCTCGGGAGGAGAACAGCGCCAGCACCGCCTCGTCCTCGCCCAGGGCCTCGACGAAGTCGACGATGGCCCGCTCGTGGCCCTCGCGGTCGGCGGGATCCGCCGCCTCGCGGGGCACGCTGAGCACCGCCCGGGAATAGTCGAAGGGGCTCGGCAGGCGCTGATAGCGGTAGCGGTTGGCCAGGCCGGCGCGTTCCTGCAGGCGCTCGAAGCGGCCCAGGGCGGTGAGGGTCGCCGAGGTCACCACGGCGCCATGGCAGCGCCCCCATAGCGACTTCGCCAGGGTGTGGGCGGCGGACACCGGGCTCGCCGAGAAGGTCAGCTCCGGCTCGCCGCCGAAGCGCTCCAGGGTCAGCCAGCGGGCCCGGGGCGGCTCGCCTTCGGGGTCGGCCTCGGCGAAGGCCTGCCACAGGGCGTGGGCCTCCAGCGCCCGGCCGTGCAGCAGCGCCACCAGCGGCAGCCAGGGCTCGGCCTGTTCGCGCGGCAGGCCGGTGGACTTCTCGGGATCCAGGCTCTCGCGGAGGATGTCGGCCATCGACTCCATCGTCCGCGACAGCTCGGCGAACAGCGTCACCAGGCCGTCGGCCTGCTCGCGCAGGGCGTCCGGCACCCGCCCCCCCTCGAAGCGATGCTGGGCGCCGTCCTCGCCGTCGCCCAGGCCTTCCGGGCGGCCGGCGAGCTGGTGGCCCAGGGCGAAGGCCTCGCCGAGCCGCGGCTCCACCGCCTCGAAGAGCTGGGGCAGGCTCGCCAGCAGCCGGGCCAGGGTGGGCTGCACGGCCAGCGCCTGGTTGAGCTCGGTGAGCGACTTCTTGAGGGTGCGCAGCCAGCGCAGGGCGCCGCCCACGGCGAAGCGGTGGGTGAAGTGGTTGAGCGCCTTGTCCGGCAGGTGGTGGCCCTCGTCGAAGACGTAGAGGCAGTCGCCGGGGTCCGGCAGCACCACGCCGCCGCCCAGGGCCAGGTCGGCCAGCACCAGGTCGTGGTTGGCGACGATGACGTCGGCGCTGTCCAGGTCGCGGCGGGCACGGAAGAAGGCGCAGGCGCCGAAATGGCCGCAGCGGCGATTGGTGCACTGGCGATGGTCGACGGTGAGCTTGCGCCAGTGGGCGTCGTCGATGGCCTCGGGCCAGCTGTCGCGGTCGCCGGCCCAGCGGCCGTTGCCGTAGGCCTCGCCCAGCGACTGGACGAGCTTCTGGAAGTCGTCGCCGCCGCTGTCGAGTGCCTGCTCGAAGAGCGACAGGGTGGGATTGTCCTCGCCGCCGTCCATGGCCTGGTCGAGGCGCGCCACGCAGACGTATCGGCCCCGCCCCTTGGCCAGGGCGTAGTCGAAGGCCAGGCCGCTGTGGGCCTTGAGGGCCGGCAGGTCCTGGTGCAATACCTGCTCCTGCAGGGCCACGGTGGCGGTGGCCACCACCAGGCGCTTGCCGCGAGCCTTGGCCACCGGCAGCGCGGCCAGCAGGTAGGCCAGGGTCTTGCCGGTGCCGGTGCCGGCCTCGAGCACGCAGACGTGCTCGTCGCTGGTGCGCCGGCCGGCCTCGTCGGTCTCGATGCCCGCCAGGGTGCGGGCGATCTCGGCGATCATCAGCCGCTGGCCGTAGCGGGGCGTCAGCTCGAGCCCCTCGAGGACCCGGCGGTAGGCGCCCTGGATCTCGCCCTTCAGGGCCTCGTCAAGCATATCCGTCCTAGCTGTAAGCCTTAAGCCGTAAGCTGTAAGAGAAAAACATTCCAGCTGAGCCCAACCTGGCTCCATGGGCGGCTCCGCCAAAGCTGCAAGCCCTCTACTTCAGGCTTACAGCTTATAGCTTACAGCTGCCGTTAAAGCAGCCCCTCGGGCGGATGCTCGCAGGGCAGCTTGTCGTTGATGAAACGCTCGATCTCGGGCAGCGAGAAGGCGTCCTCCTCGCCCACGAAGCTGATCGAGGTGCCCTTGGCGCCGGCGCGGCCGGTGCGGCCGATGCGGTGGACATAGTCCTCCGGATCCTCGGGCAGGGTGTAGTTGATCACGTGGCTGACATCCTCGATGTGGATGCCGCGGCCGGCCACGTCGGTGGCCACCAGCACCTGGATCTCGCCCTCGCGGAAGCGCTCCAGGGTGCGGATGCGCTGGTTCTGGGGCACGTCGCCGGACAGCATGGCAGCGTTGATGCCGGCCTTGCCGAGCAGCTCGTCGAGCTTGCGCACCAGGTCACGGCGGTTGCCGAACACCATCACCCGCTCGAAGCTCTCCTGCTGCAGGAGATTGACCAGCAGGCGCTGCTTGTCCTCGTCGCTGACCAGGTAGACCCGCTGATCGATGTCGGCGGCGTTGTCGACGGTGACCTCGATGTCCACGTGGGCCGGGGACTGGGTCCACTGGCTGGCCAGGTTGAGGATGTCCTCGGTGAAGGTGGCCGAGAACAGGAAGGTCTGGCGCTCCTCCTTCTTCGGCGTGTGACGGATGATGCGCTTGACGTCGGGGATGAAGCCCATGGACAGCATGCGGTCCGCCTCGTCGAGCACCAGCACCTCGACCTGGGTGAGATCCACGTCACGCTTCTGGTGGAAGTCCAGCAGGCGCCCCGGGGTGGCGACCAGGATATCCAGCGTCTTGCCCAGCCCCTCGAGCTGTTTCTGGTAGTCCATCCCGCCGACCACGCTGGCCACGTTGAGCTGGGTGAAGCGGGCCAGCGCCTTGGCGTCCTTCTCGATCTGCAGGGCCAGCTCGCGAGTCGGCGCCACGATCAGCGCCCGCGGGGCGCCGGGTTTCTGGCCGTCCGGGGCCTCTTCCTCGAGGAAGTAGGCGAGGATGGAGATCAAAAAGGCGGCGGTCTTGCCGGTGCCGGTCTGGGCCTTGCCCACCACGTCGCCGCCCAGCAGGGTGTGCGTCAGGGCCTCGGCCTGGATCGGCGTGCAGTACTCGAACCCCTGGGCGTGAATGGCGCGCATCAGCGGCAGCGGCAGATCGAAGTCGTGGAAGCGCCACTTGCCCGCCACGGCGGGGACCTGGAACTGGCGCAGATCCCAGTTCGACTGACGACGGCGCGGCTTGCGGCGGCGACGCTTGGGCTTGCGGTTCTCGGTCTTGGCCGGTGCTGTGGTCTGTTCCGACTCGCTCATAGGCTGTGCTGTCTCGTCCATGGGGTGGATGGAAAGCGTCGATAGATGGATGAATGCGTGACGCAAACGGCCATTGTACCAGTCTCGCGCGCCGAGGGCGCGCTCGCAGTCGAAGCCGGGGCCGCCGGGCTGGTAGAATGTCCGGCATTGCCCAAGGAGCCTGCGTCATGACACGCAAGAAGAAGACCCGCTCGCTGGCCGACAAGGTGACCATCCGCACCGGCCGGCGCAAGGACTACAAGAAGTGGCGCCACGAGAATCCCGACCAGGTGACCTCGTCGACCCGCTACTCGCAGAAGAAGCGCCAGCAGCGCAAGCTGCAGGCGGCCCGCAAGCAGGCCCGCCAGGAGGCCGGCCAGCCGATCGCCATCCACCCCGACCGCCACGACGACAAGGACGACTGACCGATGCGCCTGGTGTCATTCAACATCAACGGCATACGCGCCCGCCTCCACCAGCTCGAGACGCTGATCGAGGCGCACCGCCCGGCGGTGATCGGCCTGCAGGAGACCAAGGTCCAGGACAGCGAGTTCCCGTTGGCCGCGGTGGAGGCCATGGGCTATCACGTCTACTTCCACGGCCAGAAGGGCCACTACGGCGTGGCGCTGCTGTGCCGCGACGAGCCGGAGGCGGTCTACCGCGGCTTCCCCGACGACGGCGAGGACGCCCAGCGGCGCTGGATCGGGGTGCGCCTGCGCGGTGCCGACGGCGAGCCGCTGACGGTGTGGAACGGCTACTTCCCCCAGGGCGAGAACGTCGACCACCCGGTGAAGTTTCCCCACAAGCGGGCCTTCTACGCCCAGCTGTCACGGCTGCTCGACGAACGGCACTCCCCGGAGGAGCGCCTGGCGATCATGGGCGACTTCAACATCTCACCCGAGGACATCGACATCGGCATCGGCGAGGCCAACCGCAAGCGCTGGCTGCGGGAGGGCAAGACCAGCTTCCAGCCGGTGGAACGCGAGTGGCTCGAGGGCATCAAGGCCTGGGGGCTGACCGACAGCTATCGGCTCTGCCATCCGGAGGTCAGCGATCGTTTCAGCTGGTTCGACTACCGCTCCCGGGGCTTCGACCGCGACCCCAAGCGCGGCCTGCGCATCGACTACATCCTGGTGACCGAGCCGCTGGCCGCGCGGGTCCGCGAGGCCGGGATCGACTATGCGCTGCGGGGCATGGAGAAGCCCTCGGATCACGCCCCGGTGTGGACCGAACTGGACGACTGATTCCCCTCGGCGGCGCCGGCCTCACCGGCCACGCCGCGGCCTTCCTGCCCCGGCAGGCTGGCCAGCCAGGCCTCGGCCGCCCGCTCGCCGAGCGTCAGGGCCCGCGACAGGGCCCGCTCGGCGAGCCGCCACTCGCCCCAGCCATGGGCCAGCCGGCCCAGCCGTAGCCAGTCCTCGCCCTGGCCGCCCCGCTCCGCCACGACCTCCCAGGCGGCCAGCGCCCGGTCGCGATCCCGCGCCGCCTGCCAGGCCCGGGCAAGCAGCCGGCGGTTGGCGAGATCATCGGCGAGCCTACCCTCCTCCAGGGCCTCGGCGAGCAGCTCGGCGGCCCGGGCCGGGGTGCCGCCGGCCAGGTGCAGGCGGATGCGCTGCTCGAGGTCCTCGGCGCCGCCGAGCACGCCGCGATGCCAGCCGGCCTCCCAGATGGCCGCCGCCCGGCCGGGATCGCCGAGCCGCTGGGCCAGGCCCGCGGCCCGTCGCCAGGCGGCGGGATCGTCACCGGCGCCTTCCAGCCGACGCTCGATCAACCCCAGGGCCTCGGCCGTCTGGCCGGCGCGCTGCAGCACGCCGGCGGCGAACCGGGCCCGGGCGCCCTGCGGATCGCCGCCGGCCGCCAGGGCACGCTCGACCCAGTGCGCCGCGGCCTCCCAGTCCGTCGCCTCGGCCAGCCACTGCGCCATCCGCCAGTGATCCTCGGGCTCGCCTCGGTGACGGCTCAGCCAGTCGCCCAGCAAGGCCCGCGCCCGCTCGGCCTGACCGGCCCGGCCGCGCAGCCCGGCCTCCTGGCGCTGCCAGCGATCGGCCTGGTCGCGGTCGATGCCCTCGATGTGCCGAGCTTCGGCCAGGTGCTCGGCGGCGGCGGCAGGGTCCCCGCGCCGCGCCTCGGCACCGGCGGCCAGCTGCAGGTAGAGGGCCCGCGCCCAGCGATCGGCGGCGTTGCCCCCGGCCAGTCGCCCGGCCTGGGCCAGGGCCCGATCACGGACCGCCTCGCCCTGCCCGGCCTGCAGCTGGCGCTCCAGCGCCTCCAGGTCGCGAATGATGCCGCCCGGCAGGGACGGCGCGGCCTGCAGCGGGCCCGCCAGGCCCAGCCAGGCTCCGGCCAGCAGGCCGGCCAGTCGAGTGCGTCGACGCATGGCATTCACCTCAGCTGAAACTCCAGGCGCTGGCGCGCCCGGCGGCGACCCTCGGCCGCCACGAACTGCCAGTCGGCGATGGCGCGGCGGGCGACCCGGTCGAAGACGCCGCGCGGGCTCGCCTCGACGACCTCGATGCTGCCCGGCTCGACCCGGCCATCCGAGGCGATGATGAACTGCACCACCACGTGGCCCTCCAGCCCCCGGCGACGGGCGCGGGACGGGTATTCGGGCGGCACGCGGCGGGTCGCCTGGGCGGAGCGCCCCACGTCCACCGGCTCCCGGGACACCGGCTCGGCGGAGGCCGCCGGCGCCGCGGCGGGTTCGGGCGCCGGCTCGGGGCTCGGCTCCGGGGCCGGCTCGGGCGTCGGCTCGGGGTCCGGGCGCGGCTCGGGTTCGGGGTCCGGCGGCGTCTCGACGAGGTCCGGCAGGGTCTCGTCGAGGGGCACCTCGGGCATGTCCATGGGCGGCAGCTCCGGCTCCGGCAGGGCGATGGCGCTGTCTACCGACGGGGCCGGCGCCGGCTCGGGCGGCGGCGTGGGGGCGCTGGGCGGCGGCGGGGGCGCGGCTGCCGCCGGCACGGGCTCCGGGGCCGGCTCGGCGGGCACCTCGGCCAGCGCCATGGTCAGCTCCTGGCGGGGCTCCGGTTCCGCCTCCGGGGGTGCGACCAGCAGCGCCAGCAGCCAGAACAGCCCCAGCGCCAGCGCCGTGCCGGCGACCAGCGAGATCGGCAGGCGCATCAGGCGCCGCTCCGCTGGGCGGCCACGGCCACCTGCTCGACGTCGGCCTCGCGCAGCCGGTCCATCACCTCGATCAGCACCCCGGTGGCGGCCTCACGGTCGGCCTGGATGACCACCGAGCCGTCGTCGCTGACCAGGCTCGCCACCCGCGGACCGACCCGGTGCAGGTCCACCGGCTCGCCGTCGACCCAGACGGCGCCCTCGGGGGTGATCGCCACCAGCACCTGGACGTCCGGGCGCGGGGTCGCCGCGCTGGACTCGGGGCGCTCGATCTCCACCCCGCTCTCCTTGATGAAGCTGGTGGTGACGATGAAGAAGATCAGCATGATGAAGACCACGTCCAGCATCGGGGTCAGGTTGACCTCGCTGGTCTCCTCGCCGGCGGTGGCCAGTCGACGTCTACGCATGGGCGTCCTCCGCGGCGCGGGCCAGGCGGTCGTGCAGCCGCTGATCCTCGCGCCGGATGATGTGTTCGAGACGGGCGACGAACAACAGCCCCACCACCGAGACCGCCATGCCGCTGAGCGTCGGCAGGGTGGCACGCGCCACCCCGTCGGCCATGGCTCGCGCCTGGTTGACGGCGGTGACCGAGAGGCTGTCGAACACCGTGATCATGCCGGTGACGGTGCCCAGCAGGCCGAACAGCGGGCAGACCACCACCAGCAGCTTCAACCACGGCAAGGGCGCGCGCAGACGGGCGATCAGCTCCCGGGTCCAGACCTCGCGCAGGGTCAACGCGCTCCAGCTGGCATGGTCGTTCCGGGCCACCCAGCGCGCCACCAGCGCCCGGCGCGCCGGACGATAGTGGAAGCGGAAGAACCACCAGCGCTCCAGGCCCAGCGAGAACAGCAGCACGGCCACGGCGACGATGACCAGCAGCACCGGGCCGCCGGCCTCGACGAGCCAGGCCAGCGGATCAAGCCAGGGCATCGGCATGGCGCGGAGCCTGGGTCGAGGCGGGCGTGCGGGCGGCCTCCAGGGTGTCGGCCAGGGCGGCGCTGGCATGGCCCTCCAGGGTGCCGACCAGCGCCCGGCTGCGGCTGGACAGCGCCGTCTGGGCGAACAGCAGCGGCACGGCGGTGATCAGGCCGAGCACCGTGGTGACCAGCGCCTGGCTGATGCCGCCGGCCATCAGCTGCGGGTCGCCGGTGCCGAACACCGTGATCGACTGGAAGGTCACGATCATGCCGGTCACGGTCCCCAGCAGCCCCAGCAGCGGCGCCACCGCGGCGAGCATCTTGACCAGCCCCTGGCCGCGCTCCAGGCGCGGCTGCTCGGCCAGCAGTGCCTCGTCGAGCCGGGCCTCCAGGGCCTCGGGGGCATGGTCGGCGCCCAGGGCATGGAAGCGTTGCAGCACCCGGCCCAGGGGATTGTCGTCGCGCAGCCGGCCGAGGTCGGCGAGCTGGCGACGCAGGGTCGCGGTGACCCGCAACAGGTAGAGGTACTGCCCCAGGGCCACCAGCAGCCCCCCGACGCCCAGGGCCACCACCACATAGCCCACGGCACCGCCCTGGCGGAAGCGCTCCCAGAGGCTCGGCTGGCGGGCCAGGGCCTCGAGCACCCGGCCGTCGGCGGGGTCGAAGGCGACCGTGTCGCCCTCGCCGGCCTGGAAGGCGCGCAGCCGCTCGGCGACCGCCTCGGGGGTATGCGGCAGCACCGCCAGGCGCCCCTGGTCGCCGCGGCGCTCCAGCAGGCGGCCGTCGCTGGCCGCCAGCAGGTCGCCCAGGCGTACCACCGGGCGCTCGGCGACCTCGCCCTCGGCGCCGGCCACCGGCGCCTCCAGCGCGACCACCCGGGCCGTCTCGGCGCTCAGCCCCATCAGGCTGTCGGCCAGGGTCGAGAGCTGCTCGGCCCGCAGGATGCCGTCGGCCTCCAGGCGCGGCGGCAGCGCCGCCTCGGCGCCCAGGGTCAGCCAGCTCCCGGCGAGGTCGTCGCGCAGCTCGCCGCTGAGGCCGGCCACCTCGTCGAACACGGCGTCCAGGTCGCCGCCCTGCTCCCGGCGGCGGGCCTGCAGCGCCGCGAGGGCCTCGGCCTGCGCCTGCTGGCGATCTTCCAGTTCCTCGCGGCGCTGCCGTGCCGCGTCGCGCTCGGCGCGGGCCTGGGCGAGCGCGGCGTCGAGGGCCTGTTCGTCGTCGACCAGCTCGGCCAGGCGCGCCCGATCCCGGGCCTCGGCGGCCTCGCGCTCGGCGCGCAGGGTCTCGAGAGGCGCCTCCTGGGCCTGGGACGGCGCCGGCAGGCCCGCCAGCAGCGTGCCCGCCAGGGCGGCGCACAGGGTCAGGTGACGGATCATCGGGCATCCTCCCGGGGTTGCGAGACGGGCAGGTCCAGCAGCGCGGGGGCGCGCTGCTCGCGGGCGATCGCCAGCCCCTTGCGGACCTCGGCCAGGGCCGGCTCCGCCAGCGGGCGCCAGGCGTCGACATCGGCCTGCCAGACGCCGCCGCGATGCCCGTCGGGGGTCAGGTAATACCAACCCACCCGGCCGAGGCGCAGGAAATCCACCTCACGGGGCGTGTCGCCGTCCAGCTCGCCGCGCCAGGCATCCAGCCCACGGCCGTAGTCGAGTTCGGCGCGCCAGGCGGCCAGCACCCGCTCCAGCTTGTCGGCGGCCCCGAGCTCGGGATCGCTCAGCAGCCGCTCCAGGCCCTCCACCCGGGCCAGGCGCTCGTCGCGCAGGAAAGGCATATCGGCTTCCACCCAGGCGCGCAGCCGCTCGACCATGCCGCGCATCAGCCCCGGCAGCGCCTCACGGGTCTCGGACAGGGTGTCGAGCGCCTCGCGGCGACTCGCCAGCGTCTCGCCCTGGCGCTCCACCAGCGGCGCCAGCTCGGCGTTGTAGGTCGTCAGGCGGCGCGCGGCTTCCCGCGCCTCGCGCAGCGCCTGCAGCTTGTCGCGCACCGCCTCGTCGGCGGCATCGATGCGCGCCTGCAGCTCGGCCTGGGTACGCTGGGCGTCGAGGGTCTCCCCGCGAAGCGTCGGTTCGGCCATCGCCGCGGTGGCCAGCACCAGCGACAGCCCGGCGAGGCCACGACGGAGCCAGGGGTGTGGATGAGGCACAGGCTTCTCCCGAAAGGTGCTCGAAACGCGAAGTACGCTACCTGTAACAAGAATAATTATCAATGCTTGGCGCATCCGGCCCGCTCCGCCTTGACAGGTCGCGGCCCCTGCACAAGAATGCGACACATTCTCACCAAAAACTGCGATGCACATGAAGGCGGAACGCTCACGGCTGTATTACACCTGCACCTTCCTGCATGTGTCCTTCCAGGCCATCCGGGGGACGCTAGAGAGCGGCCGGCAGGACGATGCCGGCCCCTGCTGGCTGGATGCCCGGCTGATCGAGATGCTGTCCGGGGAGCTGAAACGCTGCCGACGGGAGGCGGCGCCCTTCGAGGAGGTGGCGCAGGCGCTTGACAGCGCCATCTATCACTGCGGGCTACTGCTGGCCCAGTGCCCCGCGGCCCTGAATCGCCGGCTGTGCGAGCACCATCTCGAGGCCATTCAGGCGCCGCTCAAGGAGGCCATCGCCCGGCTGGCCGCCCCAACCCGCGCGGCGACGCCCTGGCAGGCGGCGCGCCGCCTGCTGGGCGGCCGGGGACGCCGATAGCGCCCCGGGAAGGGCGACACGGCCCGCCGGACGATGCCCGCGCCCCGATGACAACGGGCCGACCCCTCCCGGGGCCGGCCCGTCGCCTGACACGGCGCCGACGGCTCGATCGCCACGCCGCCACTTGGAGCTTGCTCTCGAGCTCCGGCGGCGCCTCGAAGGGATCGGCGACGAGACCGGTGGCTGTCGAGAGCGCGACCGGTAAGGTCGCGCCCTGCTCCGCTGGCTTAGAGCTTCTGCTCCAGCTCCGGCAGCGCCTCGAAGAGATCGGCGACCAGGCCATAGTCCGCGACCTGGAAGATCGGCGCCTCCTCGTCCTTGTTGATCGCCACGATCACCTTGGAGTCCTTCATCCCCGCCAGGTGCTGGATGGCACCCGAGATGCCCACGGCGATGTACAGCTCAGGGGCGACGATCTTGCCGGTCTGGCCGACCTGCATGTCGTTGGGCACGAAGCCGGCATCCACCGCGGCGCGGGAGGCGCCGATGGCCGCGCCCAGCTTGTCGGCGATGCCGTCGAGCAGCTGGAAGTTCTCGCCGCTGCCCATGCCGCGGCCGCCGGAGACGACCACCTTGGCGGCGCCCAGCTCCGGGCGGTCGCTCTGCTCGAGCTGCTCGTCGACGAAGGACGACAGGGCGTTGTCGGCGCCGGCCTCCACGGCCTCGATATCGGCGCCGCCGGTCTCGGCCACGGCCTCGAAGGCGGTGGCGCGCACGGTGATCACCTTGAGCGCTTCCTCGCTCTGCACCGTGGCGATGGCGTTGCCGGCGTAGATCGGGCGCTTGAAGGTGTCGGCGCTCTCCACGGCGATGATCTCGGAGATCTGGCTGACGTCCTTGAGGGCGGCCAGCCGCGGCATGACGTTCTTGCCATGGGTGGAGGCCGCCGCCAGCACGTGGCCGTAGGCATCGGCCAGGCCGGCCAGCAGGTCGCCCATGGGCTCGGCCAGCTGATGGGCATAGACGGCGGCGTCGGCGACGCGCACCTTGCTCACCCCCTCGAGCTTGGCGGCCGCCTCGGCGATGGCAACGACGTTCTCGCCCGCCACCAGCACGTCGATGTCGCCGCCGATTTCCCGGGCCGCGGCGACCACATGGGCGGTGGCGCCGGCCAGCTGACCGTCGTGATGTTCGGCAAGGACCAGAATGCTCATGAGATCACCTTGGCTTCGTTCTTGAGTTTGTCCACGAGCTCATCGACCGAGCCCACCTTGACGCCGCCCTGGCGCTCGGCCGGCGGCTCGACGCTGACCAGCTTGAGCCGGCTGGCCACCTCGACGCCCAGCTCCTCCGGGGTCTTGGTGTCCAGCGGCTTCTTCTTGGCCTTCATGATGTCGGGCAGCTTGGCGTAGCGCGGCTCGTTGAGGCGCAGGTCGGTGGTGACGATGGCCGGCAGGGCAAGCGATACGGTCTGCAGGCCGCCGTCGATCTCGCGGGTCACCTTGAGCGTGCCGTCCTCGACCGCGACCTCGGAGGCGAAGGTGCCCTGGGGCCGGCCGGTCAGGGCGGCGAGCATCTGGCCGGTCTGGTTGTTGTCGGTGTCGATGGCCTGCTTGCCGAGGATGGTCAGCTCCGGCTGCTCGTCCTCGACCACCTTGGCCAGCGCCTTGGCGGCGCCCAGCGACTCGACGCGCTCGTCGGTCTGGACGTGGATGGCGCGATCGGCGCCCAGCGCCAGCGCGGTGCGCAGCTGCTCCTGTGCGGCCTTGGGGCCGACGGTCACCGCGACGATCTCGCTGGCCACGCCCCGCTCCTTGAGGCGCACCGCTTCCTCCACGGCGATCTCGCAGAAGGGGTTCATGGCCATCTTGACGTTGGTGAGGTCGACGTCGGAGTGATCCGGCTTGACCCGGATCTTGACGTTGTAGTCGATGACGCGTTTGACCGCGACGAGTACCTTCATATTGCCCTCGCTTGGTTCAGTCTCGGAACCGTGGGTAATGGAGGCCGGCATCACGCCGCCGGGACGCGACGACCGCCTTCATAGAACCGACCGGCATGCTTTTATGCGTTTCATGCAAGCGTTTGATAGGCCCGCACCGGAAAACGCTTTCAATGTGCCACAGCCCGACCTGCGGCAACAATCCCCGCCATGCCGGGAATCCCTCCTCACGGGGCTGCGCCCATCGTAAGGGGTGACCCTTTGCGGCTATTATGCCTATCATGAGACATGCCTAGAAGCAAACGACCGTTTTAAAACCTTTCGACGTTGGTGGTACCCCGGGGCCGAACGACGTCGCGGCGGGAGGAGACAGACCTATGACAGAACAAATCGAGCGCGACAGCATGGAATTCGACGTGGTGATCGTCGGTGCCGGGCCCTCCGGCCTCGCCGCGGCCTGCCGGCTGATGCAGCAGGCCAACGAGGCCGAGCGGGAGCTCACCGTGTGCGTGGTCGAGAAGGGCTCCGAGGTGGGCGCGCATATCCTCTCCGGGGCGGTCTTCGAGCCCCGCGCCCTGCAGGAGCTGTTCCCCGACTGGCAGGAACGCGGCGCGCCCCTGACCACGCCGGCCACCCGCGACGAGCTCTACCTGCTTCAGGACGCCGAGAAGGCCCGCAAGCTGCCCAATGCCTTGGTGCCCAAGACCATGCACAACACCGGCGGCGACATCACCCGCTACGTGATCAGCGCCGGCAACCTGTGCCGCTGGCTGGCCGAGCAGGCCGAGGCGCTCGGCGTGGAGGTCTTTCCCGGCTTCGCCGCACAGGAGGCGATCATCGAGGACGAGGTGGTCAAGGGCATCCTGATCGGCGACATGGGCGTGGGCGCCGACGGCCAGCCCAAGGACGGCCACATGCCGGGGATGGAGCTGCGCGCCCGCTACACCCTGTTCGCCGAGGGCGCCCGGGGCCATATCGGCAAGCGCCTGATCCGCGACTTCGAACTCGACGCGGGCAAGGATCCCCAGCACTACGGCATCGGCCTGAAGGAGCTGTGGGATATCCCGGCCGACCAGCACGAGCCCGGCCTGGTGCTGCACGGCTCCGGCTGGCCGCTGGACAAGCACACCCATGGCGGCTGGTTCCTCTACCACACCGACAACCAGCAGGCGGTGGTCGGGCTGATCATGGACCTGTCCTACCAGAACCCCTGGCTGTCGCCCTTCGACGAGTTCCAGCGCATGAAGCACCATCCGGTGCTGGCCCGCCACCTGGAGGGCGGCTCGCGGGTCGCCTACGGCGCCCGGGCCATCGCCAAGGGCGGGCTCAACTGCCTGCCGAAGATGACCTTCCCCGGCGGCCTGCTGATCGGCTGCGACGCCGGCACCCTGAACTTCGCCAAGATCAAGGGCCTGCACACCGCCATGAAGTCCGGCATGGTGGCCGCCGAGAGCGTGTTCGAGGCGCTGGCCGCCGGCGACGAGGGCGGCGCCGACCTGACCGCCTTCGAGGACAGGTGGCAGGCCAGCTGGGCCTATCGGGAACTCGACGAGACCCGCAGCTTCGGCCCGGCGATCCACAAGTACGGCACCGTGGTCGGCGGCGCCTACAACTTCCTCGACCAGCTGGTGGGCGGCAAGCTGCCGACCCTGCACGACAGCGTGCCGGACCATGCCACCCTCAAGAAGGCGTCCGAGTGCGAGAAGATCGACTACCCCAAGCCGGACGGCAAGCTGTCCTTCGACAAGCCCTCCTCGGTGTTCCTGTCCAACACCAACCACGAGGAGGATCAGCCCTGCCACCTGAAGCTGGCCGACCCGGAGCTGCCGATCCGCGACAACCTGCCCGAGTACGCCGAGCCGGCCAGCCGTTACTGCCCGGCCGGGGTCTACGAGGTGGTCGAGGACGATCAGGGCAAGCCGCAGTTCCAGATCAACTTCCAGAACTGCGTGCACTGCAAGACCTGCGACATCAAGGATCCGGCCCAGAACATCACCTGGGTAGCGCCGGAAGGTGGGGGGGGACCGAACTATCCCAATATGTAAGCTCGGGCTACGGGCTACGGGCGATGCCAGGAAGCTTAGCTCGAAGCTCGAAGCTCGAAGCTCGAAGCTCGAAGCTCGAAGCCAGCATAAACAGAAACGCCCCGCAGGCCTCGGCCTGCGGGGCGTTTTCTCTTCCAGCTTCAAGCTTCCAGGCTCGAAGCGGCGTTCTTCCTGCTCCCGAACGGAGTCCGGGCACAGCCCGGCTCAGTCGCCGGTGGCGACGGGGCGGGCCGGGTCGCGGATCCACTCGCTCCAGGAGCCGGGGTAGAGCCGCGGCAGGGGCCGGCCAGCGACGGCGTAGGCGAGGATGTCGTGACAGGCGGTGACGCCCGAGCCGCAATAGGCGATCGGCGACTCGCCGTGGGGCAGCTCCGCGTCCAGCCGCTCGGGGGCCTTGAAGCGGCCGTGCGCGTCGAGATTGTCGGCGCTCGGCCGGCACACCGCCCCGGGAATGTGCCCCGCCACCGGATCCACCGGCTCGCTCTCGCCGCGGAAGCGCGCCCGGGCCCGAGCATCCACCTTAAGGGCTCGGCCGGAGAACACCTCCCGGGCGTCGGCGAGGTCCTCGCCGCGAAATGCCGGCCTCCAGTCGCTCGCCGCGGGCAGGGGCTCGCGCCCCAGCGGCAGCGCCCCGCCGGCGTCCTGCCAGGCGCGCAGGCCGCCATCGAGCACGCGCACGTCCGGGTGGCCGGCCCAGCGGGCGAGCATCCACCAGGCTCGGGCCGCGGCCAGCTGCCCGCCCATGTCGTCATAGACCACCACCGGCCGCGCGGGGTCGAGGCCCAGGCGGCGGAGCGTGGCGGCGAAGGCCGCCGGCTCCGGCAACGGATGCCGGCCGCCCTCTCCCGGCGGCCCGGCCAGGTCACGGTCCAGGTCCAGGTGATGGCTGCCCGGCACATGGCCCTCGCGCCACAGCCGGTCGCCGGCATCGGGGTCGCCCAGCCGCGCCCGGCAGTCCAGCACCCGGGGCGGGGCCTCGCCGTCCAGCTCGCGGCGCAGCGCGGCGGCCTCGATCAGCACCTCGTTCATCGGCCTTCTCCTTCCAGCAGTTCGATGGGGGCCCGGCGGGCGATCAGCCGCCGGCGGCCGGCCTGGCCGAAGCCGACCTCGATTACGGGATTGGCCGGGTCGCCCTCCACCACGCGGATCTCGCCCTCGCCGAAGACCGCATGGGTCAGCCGCTGGCCGACCCGATAGTCGGCGGCGGTTGCAGGGCTCGCCTCGCCGGCCTCCACCGGCAGCGACCGCCCCAGGGCCGCCAGGTAGCGGCGCACCAGCGCCGGCCGGGCGACCCGCAGCGGCGTCTCGTCGCCGGCGGCCAGGCGCTCGGCCACCCGCTGGCCGTCCTCCCAGGCGGTCTCGGCCAGGAAGCGGCTGGGCCGATGGTCGCCGCCGTCGTGCAGCATCACCAGGCGTTCCCGGGCCCGGGTGATGGCCACGTAGAACAGCCGCCGCTCCTCCTCGAGCCGCGGTGGCGTCAGCGGATTGTCGCGGGTGTAGTGCGGGAAGTCCTCCTCGTTGACCCCGCCCAGCACCACCAGCGGCCACTCCAGGCCCTTGGCGCCGTGCACGGTGGTGATCAGCACGCCGTCGTCGCGGTTCTCCACCGGGCGGCGCAGCAGCTCGATGAAGGCGTCGAGCCCCTCGGCCTGGCGGGCCTGCTCCACCAGCACGTCGAGCAGCCGCACGTCCTCCTCGCCCTTGTCGCGGCGCGCGGCCGCGCGCTTGAGCACCTTCTCCGCCTCGACGGCCTCGATGACATGCTCGAGCAGCCGCGCCGGGGACCAGCCGGCAAGCCGCGGCAGCTCGCAGAGCAGCGCCCAGCGGCGCTTGAGGGTGCGCCGCTGGTGGGGCTTGAGGGCGGCGAGCAGCGGGTCGTGGCGCTCCGGCCAGCGCTGGGTCTCGGCCAGCCGGGTGGCCAGCGCGGCCAGCCGCTCCCGGGCGACGAAGGGCGTGGGCTGGGCCAGCAGGGTCGACAGGTGGCCGGGATCCTGCAGCAGGCCGGCGTCCCGGGCCAGCATCAGATAGCCCGCCAGGGCCTCCACCAGCGGCAGGCGGAACACGAAGCGGTCCTCCCGGGATAGCCGGAAGGGGATCCCCTCGCGCAGCAGCCCCAGCTGCAGGGGCACCGACAGCGCCCAGCTGCGCACCAGCAGGCAGGCCTCGTCGAGGCGGCGGCCCTGCCCCTGCCAGCTGGCGAGGGCATCGAGCAGCCCCTGGCCGCCCTGCCCCACCGCCAGCCGGGTGTCGGGATTGGTCGGCGCGGCCAGGCACAGCTGGTCCGGGCGGCGGCGGTTGGCGGCGATGGCGTGGTTGGCGGCCAGCGCCAGGGCATGGCCATGGCGGAAGGTGGTGGACAGCGGGTAGTCCCGGGCGGCGCCGAAGGTGGCGGTGAAGTCGTCGAGCATGGTGTCGGGCCGGGCCCCGCGCCACTCGTAGATGCACTGGTTGGCATCGCCCACCGCCATCACCGCGGCCTCGCGCCCCGCCAGCACGGCCAGCAGGCGCTGCTGGACGGGGTTGATGTCCTGATACTCGTCGATGATGACGTGGTCGAGGAACCCCTGCACCCGCGCGCGCAGGGCGGGATCGGCCTCCAGGGCCGCGAGCGGGCGATAGAGCAGGTCCGCGTAGGTCATCAGCCCCTGGTCGGCCAGCAGGGCCTCGGCGTGCTCGAAGGCGGCGACGAAGTGTCCGGTGTCCTCGCCGAAGTCGAGCCGGGCATGGAGTTCCGCGGGCTCGGCCATCTCCGCCTTCACCAGGCCGCAGAAGTGCGCCAGCGCCTCGAGCTTGTCGGCCTCCAGGGCCGCCTCGCCGGCATCCGGCACCTCGCCCAGGGCCTGCTGGGTGGCCTGGCGCAGCAGCCGCTCCAGCTGCCAGTCGGCGGTCAGCAGGCGGCGTGGCGCCAGCACGCCCCAGCGGGTCAGGCTCTGGGTGAGGCGGTGCCCCAGGGAGTGGAAGGTGCGCACGTCGGGCAGGGCCTGCCCCGCCGGGGCGGTGGCGGCGAGGCGGGACTGGAAGTCCTCCCGGGCGGAGCGGTTGAACATCAGCACCAGCACGCGCCCGGGCTTCACGCCCCGCTCGAGCAGGTGCAGCACCCGCGCCACCAGGGTGGTGGTCTTGCCGGCGCCGGCCACGGCGGCGACCCGGGCGTGGCCGGCGTCGTGGCCGACCACGGCATGCTGTTCGGCGGTCAGTCGCATGGCGCCTCATCGTCCAGGCGACCCAGCGGCTGCCAGGCGCCGCCGCTCACCAGGCCGAGCTCGCCGTCTCGGGGCTCGGCGGCCTCGACCAGCCGATAGAAGACGTTGCGCCCCAGCCGGGCGGCCAGCCCGAAGCGCACCGCCACCTCGGGCACGACCTCGCCCCGGGGGGTGGGCGTGACCGCCAGCCGGTGGCGGTCATCCAGGCGCAGCCGGTCGCCGACGTTGGTGGTCAGCCACCAGTCGCCGGCGTCGTCCCGCTCGGCATCGACGATCAGAAAGGGGCGATCCTCCACCCGGATGCGCTGCCGCTCGGCCGGCGTCACCAGATAATACTCGCCGTCGTCGTCGCGGCGCAGGATGGTGGACAGCAACCGCACCAGGCGCGGGCGCCGGATCGGGCCGCCTTCGTGGATCCAGCGCCCGTCGGCGGCGATGGTCAGGTCGATCTCGCCCTCATGCTCGGGGGCCCAGCGGTCCACCGGCGGGATCTCGCCTTCGGGCTCGATGCCGGCCAACAGCGTATCCAGGTGCATCTCGGGAACCTCCTCGCGGCGCCCCGCCGCTAGCGGACCAGCCCGGCCTGGACCAGGGCCTCGCGGACCTCGGCCGGCGCCTCGGGGGCGGCGGCCTTGAACAGGCGATAGAAGTTGGCGGTGGTCTGCATGGCCACCTCCTCGACGCTGATGCCCCGCTCGGCGGCGATGCATTCCGCGACCTCGACCACCCAGGCCGGCTCGTTGGGCTTGCCGCGATGGGGCACCGGCGCCAGGTAGGGGCTGTCGGTCTCGATCAGCAGGCGATCCAGCGGCAGGGCCCGGGCCAGCTCGCGGATCGAGGCCGCGTTGCGGAAGGTGACGATGCCCGACAGCGAGATGTGAAAGCCGTGGGCCACCGCCTCCCGGGCCATGTCCAGGTCCTCGGTGAAGCAGTGCAGCACGCCGCCCACGCGCGGATCCACATGCTCGCGGATCAGCGCCAGGGTATCCTCCCGAGCCTCGCGGGTATGGATGATCACCGGCAGCTCGAGCTCGGCGGCGGCGATCAGGTGGCGGCGGAAGCGCTCGTGCTGCACCGCCCGGGGCACGCCGTCGTAGTGGTAATCCAGGCCGGTCTCGCCGATGGCGACCGCCTCGAAGCGCTCGGCGCACTCCTTGATGGCCGCCACGTCGGGCTCCTCGGCCACCTCGTGGAGCGGGTGCACCCCGGCGGAGATCACCACGTCGTCGTGGTCGCGGGCCAGGGCGGCGATGCCCGGCACCTCCTCCAGGGTCACGGCGATGGCCAGGAACTGGCGCACGTCCCGGGCCCGGGCGGCGTCCAGGGCGGCGGCGACGTCGCCGCCGTGGGTGCGGGGATCGAGGCGATCGAGATGGCAATGGGAATCGACAAACATCGGCATTTACGGGTCAGGGGAAAGAGAGTGAAGCTCGAAGCTCGAAGCTCGAAGCTCGAAGCTCGTCAGAGCGTATAGGTCGGGGTGCCCTTGTCGAGCTGGCCGGCCAGCAACGCCTCGATGCGGTCGCGCACGCCCTGGTCCTCGGCGCTGAAGTGGATGCCGATCCCCGGCACCCGGCGACCGGCCACGCCCTCCGGGGACACCCAGACCACCCGTCCGGTGACCGGCAGCCGCTCGCTGCCCTCGGGCAGGGTCAGCAGCACGAAGACCTCCTGGCCGAGCTCGTAGCGCTCTCGGGTCGGCACGAAGATCCCGCCGCGCTCCAGCTGCGGCATGTAGGCCGAGAGCAGCGTGGGCACATCCTGGATGGTCAGGGACAGGGCTTTCTGTGCGGGCATGGGGATCTCCTCGGGTGGTAGCCGGGACGGACCGGGGCGCGGGCCATCTCGCGGGCGCGTCAGGAGCGCAGCAGCGCCGACCAGCGCACCAGCCAGGCCTCGAGCACCAGCTGCGGGTTGGGGTTGCCCCCCTCGGCCAGCAGGCGACGTTGTTCGCGAGCATAGTCCAGGAGACGGAACCAGTCCCGGACCCGGCCGTTCTTGACCGCCTGGCGATACAGCGGCAGCAGGTCCGGGTTGCGCAGCGCCTCGGCGCCGCCGGACAGCCCCAGCCGGATCAGGTCCTCGAGCCAGGCGATACCGTACCACAGGATGGCGTCCAGGGACTGGCGATCGAGCCGCGCGGCCTCGCTCACCGGCTCGGCGCCGCGCACCAGGGCGTCGAAGGTCTCGTGGAGCCGCTGGCGCAGCGCCCTGGCCTCGGGGTCGGCCAGCTCCAGGGCCTGCAGCGGCAGGCCGCCGGCGGCCCTGAGCCAGAAGCGGGCGTCCTCCTCCCCGCCGAGCCGCTCGGCCAGCCAGTCGAGGCAGGCCGCCTCGTCGGGCACGCTCAGGCCCCATTGCTGGCAACGGGAGCGGATGGTCGGCAGCAGGTGCGAGGGAATGTCCGAGATCAGCACGAACAGCGTGCGGCCGCCCGGCTCCTCGAGGCTCTTGAGCAGGGCGTTGGAGGCCGCCACGTTCATGGCCTCGGCCGGCGAGATGACGATCACCCGATGGCCGCCCTGCTGGGCGGTCTGGGAGACGAAGGCGTTGATCTCGCGGATCGGGCCGATGCGGATCTGGCGCTTGCCGTCTTCCGGCGCCACCCGCAGCAGGTCAGGGTGATAGCCGGCGGCCAGCATCTGGCAGGCATGGCAGGTGCCGCAGGCGACCTCGCCGGGCGCCTGGCACAGGGTGCGGGCGATCAGCGCCTCGGCCAGCGAGGCCTTGCCGACACCGTGGGGGCCGGAGAACAGCAGCGCATGGGGCAGGCGCCCGGCATCGGCCAGGCGCACGAGCTCCCGCCAGCGTGGCGCGAGCCAGGGCAGCGGACGCGCCTGTTCGCTCATCCCCAACGCTCCAGGCAGGCGTCGAGGCGCCGCGCCAACTCGGCCTGTACCTGCGCCAGGGGGCGGTCGGCATCGACCACGGCGATGCGCCGGGGCGCCTCGGCGGCCCGGGCCAGGTAGGCTCGGCGCACGGCCTCGAAGAAGGCGCCGCGCTCGCGCTCGAAGCGATCCCGGGCGCCGCCGTCGCGGTCCAGGCGCCCCTCCAGCCGGCGCTGGGCGGCCGCCATGGGCATGTCGAGCAGCAGCGTCAGGTCGGGCTGGAGGCCCTGCTGCACGAAGGCCTCGAGCTCGGCGATGCGCGCCGCGGCGATGCCGCGCCCGCCCCCCTGGTAGGCGAAGGTGGCATCGGTGAAGCGATCGCAGACCACCCAGGCGCCGCGCTCCAGCGCCGGGCGCACCACCCGGGCCAGGTGCTGGGCCCGGGCGGCGAACACCAGCAGCAGCTCGGCGTCGACGTCGAGCGGCTCCTCGTCGGCGGGGTCGAGCAGCAGGCTCCGGATCGCCTCGGCCCGCGGGGTGCCGCCCGGCTCCCGGGTGCGCACCACCTCCAGGCCCCGGGCCGACAGGTGGTCGGCGACCCAGGCCAGGTTGGTGGACTTGCCCACGCCCTCGCCGCCTTCCAGGGTGATAAAGCGTCCGCGCCTCGACATCATGGTGTCCCGGTGGTTGGTGAGTGAGTCAGCGATTACGGATGTAGCGGTTGACGGCGTTGTTGTGCTCGCGCAGCGAGCGGGAGAAGTGGTGGGTGCCGTCGCCCCGGGCCACGAAGTACAGGGCCTCGCCCTCGGCGGGCGTCACCGCCGCCTCCAGCGCCGCCCGCCCCGGCAGGGCGATGGGGGTCGGCGGCAGGCCGTCGATCACATAGGTGTTGTAGGGGGTGGCCTCGCGCAGGTCGGCGCGGGTGATGTTGCCGTCGTAGTCCTCGCCCATGCCGTAGATCACGGTGGGGTCGGTCTGCAGGCGCATGCCGCGCTCCAGGCGCCGCACGAAGACCCCGGCGATGCGCTCGCGCTCCTCGGGCGCCCCGGTCTCGCGCTCCACCAGGGAGGCCAGGATCAGCGCCTCGTAGGGAGTCTCGATCGGCAGGCCCTCGTCGCGCTCGGCCCAGGCCTCCGCGAGCAGGGCGTCCATGCGCTCCATGGCCTGGCGCAGGATCTGCAGGTCGCTGACGCCCTTGCGGTAGCGGTAGGTATCGGGGAAGAAGCGGCCCTCGGGATGCTCGCCCTCGCGCCCCAGCCGCGCCATGATCTCGGCGTCGGACAGCCCGGCGGTGCGATGCTCGAGCTTTTCCGCCGCGTTCAGGGCCGCGCGCATCTGGGCGAAGGTCCAGCCCTCGGGAACGGTCAACGGGTAGGTGACCACCTCGTGGCGGTCCAGGCGCTCGAGCAGGTCCCGGCCGCTCATGCCGGGCGTCAGGCGATACTCGCCGGGCCGCAGGTCGGGCACGGCCTCCGGGTCGAGCCGGGTCAGCAGCCGAAAGGCCCAGCCGTCGGCGACGATGCCGCGATCGTCGAGCTCATGGATCACCCGGTGGAAGCCGGCGCCGGCCGGCACCTCGTAGAGGGTCGCGGCCTCCAGGCTCAAGGACGCCTCGAGCCGCGACTGCCAGTAGCGGTACCCGCCGCCCAGCACCAGGGCCGCCAGGATCACCAGCAGCGGCAGGAACTTGATCACTCGCCTCATGGGACGTCCTTCATTGCGTCAACGGGATAGCCCAGCAGGTCGTGGGCCCGGGCCTGCAGCATCCGGTGGCGCGCGCCGATCGGCCAGCGGCCCCGGGGGCGCCCTTCGGCGTCGTCGAGGCGCACCACCGGCCAGAGCCCCTGAACCGAGTTGCCCAGGCAGATCGCCTCGGCGGCGTCGAGGGCCTCGGGGCCGGCCGCGGTCTCGCGGATCTCGCCGCGGGCCAGCAGGGCCTCGCGCAGGGTCCCGGCCACGCCGCAGCGATCCAGCCGCGGCGTCCACCAGGCGCCGTCCCGCCACCAGAAGAGGTTCATGCAGGTGGCTTCCACCAGCCGACCCTCGGCGTCGCAGAGCACCCCCTCGGCGATGTCCGGCGCCGACCACTCGGCCCGGGCCAGGACGTTCTCCAGGCGGTTGAGGTGCTTGAGCCCGGCCAGGGCCGGCTGGACGCCGAGCCGCAGCCGGCAGTGGCGCACCCGCACGCCCTCGCGCCAGCGTTCCGCCGCCGGGGCGAAGGGCGCCGCCCGCCAGCGCAGCCGTGGCTCGGCCGGCGCCGGGGGCAGATAGCCCCGGCCGCCGCTGCCGCGGGTCAGCACCAGCTTGAGCACCGCCAGGCCGTCGCCGGCGCGGGGCGGCAAGGCCTCGAGGATCTCGCGGGAGGGCATGGGAATGCCCAGCGCCGCCGCGCCGCGGGCCAGGCGGGCCAGGTGCTCGTCCCACAGGCAGGGCACGCCGTCGCGCACCAGCACCGTCTCGAAGAGGCCGTCGCCGTAGGCCAGCCCGCGGTCGTCGAAGGGCACGCCCTCCCCCGGCGCGCCGCCCGGGAGGGCGCTGTCGCCGGCGGCGCCGCTCACACCCGGGAGAAGACCAGGGTGCCGTTGGTGCCGCCGAAGCCGAAGGAGTTCGACAGGCTGACGTCGATCGCCATCTCCCGGGCGCTGTGGGGCACGTAATCCAGGCGGCAGCCGTCCTGGGGGTTGTCCAGGTTGATGGTCGGCGGCGCGACCCGGTCGCGGATCGCCAGCACCGAGAACACCGCCTCGACGGCGCCGGCCGCGCCCAGCAGGTGGCCGATCATCGACTTGGTGGAGCTGACCGCCACGTCACGCGCCGCCTCGCCCAGCACGCGCTCCACGGCACGGCTCTCGGCCAGGTCGCCGGCCGGGGTGGAGGTGCCGTGGGCGTTGATGTAGTCCACCGCGCCAGGATCGATGCCGGCGTCGCGGATGGCGTTCTCCATCGACAGGGCGGCGCCGCTGCCGTCCTCGGGCGGGGCGGTCATGTGGTAGGCGTCGTCGCTCATGCCGAAGCCCGAGAGCTCGGCGTAGATGGTCGCGCCCCGGGCCTTGGCGTGCTCGTATTCCTCGAGCACCAGCACCCCGGCGCCGTCGGAGAGCACGAAGCCGTCCCGGTCGCGATCCCAGGGACGGCTGGCCGCGGCCGGGTCGTCGTTGCGGGTCGACAGGGCGCGCGCCGCGGAGAAGCCGCCCAGGCCCAGCGGGGTGGTGGCCATCTCGGCGCCGCCGCAGACCATCACGTCGGCATCGCCGTAGGCGATGGTACGGGCGCTGTAGCCGATGTTGTGGGTGCCGGTGGTGCAGGCGGTGGTGATGGCGATGTTGGGCCCGCGATAGCCGTGCTGGATGGCCAGGTTGCCCGAGATCATGTTGATGATCGAGCCCGGCACGAAGAACGGCGAGATGCGCCGCGCCCCGCCCTTCTGCAGGGCATTGTGGTTATGCTCGATCATCGGCAGGCCGCCGATGCCCGAGCCGATCGCCACGCCGATGCGGTGGGCGTTGTCGTCGGTGCACTCGATGCCGGCGTCGCTGATCGCCTGGCTGCCCGCCGCGATCCCGTACTGGATGAACAGGTCCATCTTCCTGGCATCCTTGGGGTTCAGGTAGGGGCTGATGTCGAAGTCCTTGACCGAGCCGCCGAACCGCGTGTTGAAGCTGCTGGCGTCGAAGTGCTCGATGGGGGCGATGCCGCTCTTGCCGGCCAGGATGCCGTCCCAGCTCTCCTGCACGGTGTTCCCCACTGGCGTGACCAGGCCGAGCCCGGTCACCACAACCCTTCTACGAGCCATCCGCTTTCCTCCAGATCCAGAATGGTGGCACGGCCCGGCGGGCCGTCGTTGCGCGCATTATACCCGAGTCGACGCCGGCTGTGGTCGATGCGGCCGCCTCCAGACAGCACGAGAGCCGCCCTGCGCGGCAGGACGGCTCCCACCGGGGCTCGGCGGCCCCGGAAACACCTCAGCAAGCGGCGTCTGTCGCCCGTCTTACTGGTGGGCGTTGACGTAGTCGATGGCTTCCTGAACGGTGGTGATCTTCTCGGCTTCCTCGTCGGGAATCTCGGTGTCGAATTCCTCTTCGAGCGCCATCACCAGCTCGACGGTATCCAGGGAATCCGCGCCGAGGTCCTCGGTGAAAGAAGAAGAGTTCTGGATGTCCTCTTCCTTGACGTTCAGGCGCTCGGCCACAACCTTCTTCACGCGCTCTTCGATGGTGCTCATTATGACGTACTCCAGTCGTTCACGTTAAGCCGACTGCTAACCAGCCGCTTCAGATCCGCAAGCCAAAAAGCTGCGGGGTAGTTTATAGACCGCTCAGGTCCGACGCAACCGCCGCATGACGCGGCATCAGCGCATGTTCATGCCGCCGTTGACGTGCAGCGTCTCGCCGGTGATGTAGCCCGCCGGCTCGCTGGTCAGGAAGCCCACCGCGGCGGCGATTTCCTCCGGCTGGCCGAGCCGCGCCAGGGGAATCTGGCCGAGCAGCGCCTTCTGCTGATCCTCCGGCAGGGCCTCGGTCATGTCGGTGGCGATGAAGCCCGGCGCCACGGCATTGACGGTGATGGCGCGGGTCGCGACCTCGCGGGCCAGCGCCCGGGTGAAGCCCTCCATGCCGGCCTTGGCGGCCGCGTAGTTGGCCTGCCCCAGGTTGCCCATGGTGGCGACCACCGAGCTGATCGACACGATGCGCCCGAAGCGGGCCTTGGTCATGCCGCGCAGGCACGCCTTGCTGACCCGGTAGACGGACTTGAGGTTGGCGTCGATCACCGCGTCCCACTCGTCTTCCTTCATGCGCATGAGCAGGTTGTCGCGGGTGATGCCGGCGTTGTTGACCAGGATGGTCGGGGCGCCGAACTCCTCGTTGATGGCCTTGACCAGGCCGTCGACGCTGGCCTGGTCGGTGACGTCGAGGCGGCGCCCCGCGCCCTCGAAGCCGTGCGCCTTGAGGTCGGCATCGATGCGCTCGGCGCCGGCGTCGCTGGTGGCGGTGCCGATCACGATGCGACCCTGGCGGCCGAGCTCGTGGGCGATGGCGCGGCCGATGCCGCGGCTGGCCCCGGTGATCAGGGCGACTCTAGACTCGCTTGACATGCTCTCTTCCGTTCTCGTCCAGGAGTGGGGGTCAGCCGTTGGCCGACGGTGACAGGCCGGCCGCCTCGCGGGCCAGCTCCAGCGCCGAGGCGAGGCTGTCGGGATCATTGACCGCCAGCCCCCGGCTGCCCCGGGCGATTCGCTTGTTCAGGCCGGTGAGCACCTTGCCCGGCCCGCATTCGATGAAGACCTCGGCGCCCTGCCCCACCATGGACTCGATGCAGGCCGTCCAGCGCACCGGCTGGTAGAGCTGCTCGATCAGGCGCGTGCGCAGGGTCTCGACGTCGGCGTGAGCCTCGGCGTCGACGTTCTGGACCACGGTGTAGCGCGGCGCCTTCAGCTCGATCTCGTCCATGGCCGCGGCCAGGCGCTCGGCGGCCGGCCGCATCAGGTCGCAGTGGGACGGCACCGAAACCGGCAGCGGCATGGCGCGCTTGGCGCCGGCCTCCTGGCAGGCGGCGATGGCGCGATCCACCGCGGCCTTGCCGCCGGCGATGACCACCTGCCCCGGGGCATTGTAGTTCACCGCGGCGACCACCTCGCCGTCGGCGGCCTTGGCGCAGCAGGCCTCCACGGTGGCGTCGTCGAGGCCCAGGATGGCGGCCATGGCGCCCTGCCCCATCGGCACCGCATCCTGCATGGCCTCGCCACGCAGCTTCACCAGCCGCACGCCGTCGGCGAACGGCAGGGTGCCGGCGCAGACCATGGCGCTGTACTCGCCCAGGCTATGGCCGGCCATGGCACCGGGGCGCGGGCCTTCCAGCTCCTGCCAGACGCGCCAGATGGCGACGCTGGCGGTGAGCAGGGCCGGCTGGGTGCAGGCGGTGGCGTTGAGCGCCTCGGCGGGTCCCTCCTGGACCACCTGCCAGAGATCGTAGCCCAGCGCATCGGCCGCCTCCTCGAAGGTCGTGCGCACCACGCTGTAGCGCTCGGCCAGCTCGCGCAGCATCCCGATCTGCTGGGAGCCCTGCCCGGGGAAGATGAGGGCAAGGGATTGTGTCATGTCGATCACCTTTACTCTTGTTGGCTTGTCGCGTCGCCGCCCGGCTCCATGCCGGCGGCGGCGCGAATCCTCGATCCGCTGTCGAGTCGGTCGTCGGCGACGGCCGAGTCGGCGGCGGACCGCCGCTGCTCGAGTTCCGCGGCCAGCCGCCCGGGCAGGCCGTGGCGCACCTCCTCGGCGGCCCGGGCGATGGCGAAATGAAAGCCCCGGGCATCGGCGCCGCCGTGACTCTTGATCACGATGCCGTCGAGCCCCAGCAGGCTGGCCCCATTGTAACGCACCGGGTCGAGCTCCCGGCGCAGCCGCCCCAGCGCCGGACGCGCCAGCAGGCCCACCAGACGGCTGGTCCAGTGCGCCTCGAAGGTCGCCTGGACGCGGCGCACCAGCATCTTCGCCAGCCCTTCGCTGGCCTTGAGCACGGCGTTGCCGACGAAGCCGTCGCAGACCACGACATCGGCCTCGCCGGCGAAGATGCCGTCGCCCTCGACGAAGCCCGTGTAGTTCACCGCGGGCAGGCGCCGAAGCGCCTCGTCGGCCCGCTGCACGCTGGCGGGCCCCTTGGTGCCCTCGACGCCGACGTTGAGCAGGGCCACGCGCGGGCGCGAGAGCCCGTCCAGGTGGCGGGCCATGGCCTCGCCCATCAGGGCGAAGTCGACCAGCCGCGGCGCTTCCGCCTCGACGTTGGCACCCAGGTCCAGCAGGTAGCACCGCCCCTCCCGGTGCGTCGGGATGGCGGTGCTGATGGCCGGGCGCGGCACCCCGCCGACGGTGCCCAGGGCACGCCGGGAAAGCGCCATCAGGGCCCCGGTATTGCCGGCGCTGACGCCGGCGTCGGCCTCGCCACGCGCCAGGCAGCCCAGCATGGCCGCCATGCTGGTATCGCCGCCGTGGCGCAGCGCCTGGGCCGGCCGCTGGTCCTGGCGCACCACGCCGGGCGCGTTCTCGATGCTCAGATGCGACGACGCCGCGGCGAGGGGCCGCGGCAGCCGGGACATCTCGTCTTCCAGCCGGGCGGCGGGGCCGAACAGCCGGATCTCGAGACCGGGGTCGGCCATGACGGCACTGGCGGCGCCCGACACGCTGGCGCGAGGACCCAGGTCCCCGCCCATGGCGTCTATGGCGATCCGCATGTCAGCGGGCAGGCGTCACGGCAGAGGAGTCGTCGTCGCCTCAGGCGTCGACGACCTTGCGCCCGCGGTAGAAGCCGTCCGGGGAGACATGGTGACGCAGGTGGGTGGTACCGGTCTCCTTGTCCTGGGACAGCGTCTGGCCGGTCAGGGCGTCGTGGCTGCGACGCATGCCGCGCTTGGAACGGGTCTTGCGGTTCTGTTGAACTGCCATGGGAAGTCACTCCAGAGTGAAACGATGAACTATCGGGTCTTGCCCTTCAGGTGCTTGAGCACCTCGAAGGGGCTCGCGGTGGGCGCGTCCGAGGCCTCGGAGCCCGCCCCACTGCTCAGCTGGTCGCGCGAGACCGCGCAGTCGGCCTCGTCGTGGTAAACCACCTGGGGCAGGCTGAGGATGAGCTCATCCTCGACCACCGCCAGCAGGTTCAGCTGTTCGTCCTCCACCAGCACCGGCTCGTGGGTGCTCGGCAGGTCGGCCGCCAGGGCATCGCTGGTCACCATGCCCAGCAGGAAGTCGCTGGCCACCGACTCCGCCAGGGGCGACAGGCAGCGCCGGCAGGGAAGCTGCAGCTCGGCTTCCAGGTGGCCGCGAATCTCGCGACGCCCCTGGGGATCGATGGCGAAGTCCAGCCACACCCGAGCCTCGCCTTGCTGGGCGCCGATTTCCTCGGTGAGGCGCGGCATGTCATCCAGCGTCACCAGGCCTTCGAGATGCTCGGCATGGGCGGCGAGCTTGTAGGGCTCGACCCTGCCAGGGAGTCGTGAGGTCAACATAGGCGCGCAATGATAGGCACTCCCCCTGCCCCTGTCAAAGCCGCCATCGCCCGGGGGTGGCGCGGGCGCGCGCAGCGGCGCAGAATGCCTGCCCAGCGCACCCGTCACCCCCACACGGAGAGACTCCATGCCCCGCCTGATCCTCGCCTCGGGCTCCCGCCATCGCCGCCAGCTGCTCGACCGCCTGGGCCTGCCCTACGCCTGGGAGAGCC
Source organism: Halomonas koreensis (assembly GCF_031451675.1). Lineage (NCBI taxonomy): Bacteria > Pseudomonadati > Pseudomonadota > Gammaproteobacteria > Oceanospirillales > Halomonadaceae > Halomonas > Halomonas koreensis. The sequence goes on from NZ_JARWAK010000016.1 coordinate 54,020, forward strand.
CGGACATCGACGAGACGCCCCGGCCGGGGGAATCCCCCGAGGCCCTGGTGCACCGGCTGTCGCTGGCCAAGGCCGAGCGCCTGGCCGGCGACTGGGACGACCACCTGATCATCGGCTCCGACCAGGTGGCGGTGTTCGCGGGCGAGACCCTCGGCAAGCCGGCCGACGAGGCCGCCGCCCGCGCCCAACTGGCACGCTTCTCGGGCCGCCGGGTGAGCTTCGTCACCGGGCTGGCGCTGATCGACACCCGCCACGGCAGCCACCGGGTCTGCCACGAGCGCTTCGAGGTCGTGTTCCGCGAGCTCGGCGAGACGGAGATCGCCCGCTATGTGGATCGCGAGCGCCCCCTGGACTGCGCCGGCAGCTTCCGCATGGAAGGCCTCGGCATCGCGCTGTTCGAGCGCCTCGAGGGCGACGACCCCAACGCCCTGATCGGCCTGCCGCTGATCCGGCTCTGCCAGCTGCTGCGCGAGGCCGGGCTCGACCCGCTCGGCGAACAGTAAGAGGGAAGAGGGAAGACAGGATGGCTACCCGTCTTCCCTCTTTCAGCCGCGAAGCGGCGCTCTTCATCCTGATCTCTTCAGTTAAGCTGGTAACGCACCGGCGAGGCGGCGGAGGGCAGCCCCGCCCACTCGGCGGCGACCCGGCCGAAGCGTCGGGCCAGGCGCTCGAGGGGATCCAGCCGCGGGGTGTAGTCCCGGACCCGGGGCGTGGTCAGCCGCTCCCGGGCCAGGGTATCCAGACTGCCCAGGGCGTCCACCAGACCCAGCTCGCGCGCCTGCTCGCCGGTCCAGATCAGGCCGCTGAACAGCCGCTCGTCGTCGGCCAGGCGCCCGCCCCGGCCGGCCTTGACGTCCTCGATGAACTGGCGATGGGTGGTGGCCAGCACCCGCTGCCAGAAGTCGCGCTGCTCGGGGGAAATCTCCGAGAAGGGGTCGAGGAAGGCCTTGTTCTCGCCGGCGGTAAACACCCGGCGCTCGACGCCCAGGCCGTCGAGGGCCTTCTGGAAGCCGAAGCCGGCATGAATGACGCCGATCGAGCCCACCAGGCTGGCCGGGGCGGCGATGATCTCGTCGGCGCCGGCGGCGATATAGTAGGCGCCGCTGGCGCCGATGTCCTCGACCACGGCGATGATCGGCTTGTCGCCCTGCTCGCGCAGCCGCATCAGCTCGTCATGGATACGCTGGGACTGCACCGGGCTGCCGCCGGGACTGTCGATGTGCAGCACCACCGCCTCGGCCCCGGGCGCCCGCCAGGCGCGCTGGACGCCCTCGATGACACGCTCGGCGCTGGCCCGGGACTCGCGATCGATCACGCCCTCGACCCGCACGACGCCCAGGTGGGGACCTTCCACCGCCCCGCTCCCGGGCACCACGAAGAGCCCGTACAGGGTCGTGGTCAGCGAGGCCAGGATCAGGAAGGCCAGCAGGAAACGGAAGAACAGCTTCCAGCGCCGGGAACGGCGCTGCTCGACGAGCACCCCGTCGATCCAGCGATCGAGCATCGCCAGCTGGGCCAGGCGCTGGCGCTCGCGCAGCGTCTCGGCGTCCTCGCCTCCCTCGGGCGACGCCGCCTCCGGGGACGCCTGACGCCGCTCCCGCTCGCGTCGCGCCTGCTCGGCGCTGAGCTCCGGCCCCTGCGTCCAGTCGTCGCGTCGATCATCCCCCATGATGTATCCCTCCTTGGTGCCGCTCAGGCATGCAACCAGTCGATGAGTTCGGGAAAGGCCTCGGCGGTGAACACCGGGCGACTGGCCGCCAGCCGTTCCGGGGCATGCACGCCGTAGGTCACCGCGACCCGATCCATGTTCAGGGCGCGCGCCATCTCCAGGTCGTACTCGGTATCGCCGATCATCACCGCCTCCTCCACCGGGATCGCCAGCTCGTCGAGCAGCTCCTCGAGCATCCGCGGATGCGGCTTGGAGCGCGTCTCGTCGGCGGTGCGGCTGGCGTGAAACCAGTGGCCGCAGTCGCTGTCGCGGAAGACGCGATCGAGGCCGCGACGGCTCTTGCCGGTGGCCACCGCCAGCCGGCTGCGGTCGTCGGCGCGCAGCCGGGCCACGCCCTCGGCGACTCCCGGATAGAAGGGCATGGGCGTCGCGTCGCCCTCCACGAAGTGGTGGGCATAGCGGGCGCGCAGGGCCTCGGCGCGCTCGGGATCGATGCCCGGGCACAGCCGGGCGATAGCCTCGGGCAGCCCCAGTCCGATGATGTCGCGCACGCCGTCCGCGGACAGCTCGCCCCAGCCGACATCGCGGCCGGCGGCCTGCATGCAGGCCACGATGCGGGCCACGGAATCCATCAGGGTGCCGTCCCAGTCGAAGATCATCAGTCGATAGCGCATGGTGGCTCCGGTTCAGCGGGCGTCGCGGGCCCGGGCGAGCACGGCGTCGAGCTCCTCGCCCAGCGGGGCGCGGATCTTCACGGGCTTGCCGCTGGTGGGTTCGGGAAAGGTCAGGGCGCCGGCGTGCAGGAACAGCCGCGACAGCCCCAGCCGGGCGGCGACGCGCCCGCCCTGGCGGGTGCCGTACTTGTCGTCGCCGAGCAGCGGATGGCCGGCATGGGCGGCGTGGACGCGAATCTGGTGGGTCCGCCCAGTGATCGGCTCGGCCTCGACCAGGGTCGCGCCCTCGAAGGCCTCGCGCACCGCGAAGCGGGTCCGCGCCACCTTGCCGGCCGTATCGACCCGCACCCGGCGCTCGCCATTGCCGGCGTCGTAGCGATCCAGCCGGGCGCTGACGAAGTCACGGCGCGCCGGCCAGCGACCGGCCACCAGCGCCAGGTACTGCTTGGTCATCTGGTGGCCCTTGAGCGCCTGGTTGAGGGTCAGCAGCGCCGGCCGCGACTTGGCCAGCAGCAGGCAGCCGGAGGTGTCGCGATCGAGCCGGTGCACCAGCTCCAGGAAGTCCAGGTCCTCGCGCACCTGGCGCAGCGCCTCGATCAGGCCGATCTTGACCCCGCTGCCGCCGTGCACGGCGAGCCCCGAGGGCTTGTTGATCACCAGCCAGTCGCGGCCCTCCAGCAGCACGCTGCCGGCCAGCAGGTTGCGCAGGTTGTCGCTGACCTCGCGCACCGCCTCGCGGGGAGCGAGCTTGAGCGGCGGGATACGCACCACGTCGCCCAGCGCCAGCCGGGTATCGGCCTTGACGCGCTTCTTGTTGACCCGCACCTCGCCCTTGCGGACGATGCGATAGATCAGCGTCCGCGGCGCCCCCTTGAGGCGCGTCATCAGGAAGTTGTCGACCCGCTGGCCCACCTGGCCCTCGGTCACTTCCACCCACTGTACCTCGCGGCCCTCGGCCATGCGCCACTCCACTACTCTGCCAACCTGCGTGAAAGCCGCATTCTACCGCAGTGCGCGCCATCCTGCCGCCCAATTGCTGGGCACTCCCTTTGCTGTTATATTGCCGAAACGCTCCAGTGGACCGTCGCGTCCATTCGAGCGCCTGCACGACAGACACGCAGGCCGGAGCGCAAAGATCAGGCCGCGACGACCCTCGCCAATACGAGGTCCCGCCGCCGACAAGCAAGCGATACCACGCCACGCCCGCCCCGACTCGCCCAGGCGAGCCGCCAGACGGGATACGTACAACATCGTGCCGGAGGCCGGCGTTGGCGAATCGATGAATGCCAGGTGTTGGCGGTGACCGCAGGGCCGGCCGGGGGAAGACCCGCCGAGACATGTCCTGCCTCCGCCCCGTACTCAACATGATCAAGACGTGCCGGGTGGCCATCGTTATCGGGCCCCGACACGGTCGGGCGCAGTTCCGCATCCGCGACATGCGCTGAGCACAAGCACGCAGCACCCAGCGGTTCGCCTTCGTCGTAGCCCATGGGCGCCCACCGGCGCGTCCATTTTGCGAGACGACATGAAACGGATGCTCATCAACGCGACCCAGCCCGAAGAGCTGCGCGTCGCCCTGGTCGATGGACAACGCCTCTACGACCTGGACATCGAATCCGGTGCCCGGGAACAGAAGAAAGCCAACATCTATCGCGGCAAGATCACCCGCGTGGAACCCTCCCTCGAAGCCGCCTTCGTCGACTTCGGCGCCGAACGCCACGGCTTCCTCCCGCTGAAGGAAATCTCCCGCGAGTACTTCGTCAAGGAGCCCTCGGGCCGCCCCAGCATCAAGGAAGTGCTCAAGGAAGGCCAGGAAGTCATCGTCCAGGTCGACAAGGAGGAGCGCGGCAACAAGGGTGCGGCCCTGACCACCTTCATCAGCCTGGCCGGGCGCTTCCTGGTGCTGATGCCCAACAACCCCCGGGCCGGCGGCATCTCGCGGCGCATCGAGGGCGAGGAGCGGGCTCAGCTCAAGGAGGCCATGAGCCAGCTGACGGTGCCCGACAAGATGGGCCTGATCGTGCGCACCGCCGGCATCGGCCGTTCCTCCGAGGAACTGCAGTGGGACCTGGATTACCTGGTGCAGGTCTGGGAGTCGATCACCGAGGAAGCCGGCAAGCGCCCGGCGCCCTTCCTGATCTACCGCGAGTCCAACGTCATCATCCGCGCCATGCGCGACTACCTGCGCCACGACATCGGCGAGGTGCTGATCGACAGCGAGCAGGTGCACCAGGAGGCCCTGGCCTTCATCCGCCAGGTGATGCCCTCCTACCAGCAGAAGATCAAGCGCTACGCCGACGAGGTGCCGCTGTTCTCGCGCTTCCAGATCGAGTCGCAGATCGAGACCGCCTACGAGCGCGAGGTCAAGCTGCCCTCCGGCGGCTCCATCGTCATCGACCACACCGAGGCGCTGGTCTCCATCGACATCAACTCGGCTCGCGCCACCCGCGGCAGCGACATCGAGGAAACGGCCCTGCAGACCAACCTGGAGGCCGCCGACGAGATCGCCCGCCAGCTGCGCCTGCGCGACATCGGCGGCCTGGTGGTCATCGACTTCATCGACATGAGCCCGGCGCGCAACCAGCGCGAGGTCGAGAACCGGGTGCGCGACGCCCTCAAGCTCGACCGCGCCCGGGTGCAGATCGGCCGCATCTCGCGCTTCGGCCTGATGGAGATGTCCCGCCAGCGCCTGCGCCCCTCGCTCGGCGAGACCAGCGGCGTGGTCTGCCCGCGCTGCGACGGCCAGGGCACCATCCGTGACGTGCGCTCCATCTCGCTGTCCATCATGCGCCTGATCGAGGAAGAGGCCATGAAGGAGCGCAGCGCCCAGATCCGCGCCCTGCTGCCGGTGCCGGTGGCCACCTACCTGCTCAACGAGAAGCGCGCCGTGCTGGCCGACATCGAGCGCCGCCAGGACGTGCGCGTGGTGCTGCTGCCCAACCCGGACATGGACACGCCGCACTACGACGTCCAGCGCCTGCGCGACGACCACGTCGATGAGGAAGGCTCGACCCACAAGTCCAGCTACGAGCTGCCCATGGATACCGAGGTCGGCAAGGAGCCCGAGGCCGCCTTCGGCAAGCCGGTCCAGCGCGACGAGGCCGCGGTCAAGACGGTGGTGCACCATGAACCGGCGCCGGCCTCGCTGCGCCAGGAGTCGCCCGCCAAGCCAGAGGCGCCCAAGCCGGCAGCGGCCGCTCAGCCGACCCCCGCCCCGCCCCGGCCGGCGGCGTCTCCCGCCGCTCAGGCCGGTCGTGACGGCGTGCTGGGACGCCTGGTGAAGGGCTTCGCCCGCCTGCTCGGCGCCGAGGAGGCCACGGACGACAAGGCCGCCGAGTCGCGCCCGCCCCGCACGCAGGCCGCCGGCAAGGCCGAGGAGCAGAAGCAGGACGGCCGTCGCGCCGACAAGGCCGGCGGCGCCAAGCCCGCTGGCGACAAGAGCGGCGGCGACAAGGGCGGCGGCAACGGCCGCCAGCGCAACCGCCGCGGCGGCCAGCGCCAGGAGCGTGATGACAGCCGCGCGGCCAAGCCGCAGCGCCAGGGCGAGGACAAGTCCCGCCAGGGCGACCAGAAGGCCAAGGCCGACAAGCCGAGCCAGGGTCGCGGCGGCCGTGGACGCGGCCAGCGCCAGGACGAGAGCCAGCAGGCGGCCGATGGCCGCAAGGGCCAGCAGGGTCGCGGCAAGCCCCAGGACACCCGCAAGCCCCGCGAGGCGAGCGACGAGCCGCGCAAGGAGGACACCCCGTCCCGGCAGGCGGGCGGCGACGCCAAGCCCAAGGCGGAGACCGGCGGCAGCGACGCCAAGCCCAAGCGGACGCGCAACAACCCCCGCCAGCGCCGCCGTGAGCACGCCCTGAACCCCAAGGCCGTGGAGGAACAGCAGCGGCTGCAGGCCGAGGCTGCCCAGGCGGAATCTCAGCCTGAACAGGCCGACGCCAAGGCAGAAGCCCCGAAGGCCGAAGAGCCGAAGGCAAGCGCCGACGCCAAGCCGGAGCAAAAGCCCGAGGCCCAGGCCGACGCCCAACCGGAAGCCAAGGCCGAGCAGAAGCCGGAGCCCAAGGCCGAGCAGAAGCCGGAGCCCAAGGCCGAGCAGAAGCCGGAAGCCCAGTCCGAGGCCAAGCCGGAGCCCAAGGCCGAGGCCAAGCCGGAGCCCAAGGCCGAGCAGAAGCCGGAAGCCCAGTCAGAGGCCAAGACAGAGGCCAAGGCAGAGGCCAAGCCGGAAGCCAAGGCCGAACAGAAGCCGGAGCCCAAGGCCGAGCAGAAGCCGGAAACCAAGGCCGAGCCCCAGCCGGAGCCCAAGGCCGAGCAGAAGCCCGAGACCAAGGCCGAGCAGAAGCCGGAGCCCAAGGCCGAGCAGAAGCCGGAGCCCAAGGCCAAGCAGAAGCCGGAAGCCAAGGCCGAGCAGAAGCCCGAGACCAAGGCCGAGCAGAAGCCGGAGCCCAAGGCCGAGCAGAAGCCGGAGCCCAAGGCCGAGCAGAAGCCGGAGCCCAAGGCCGAGCAGAAGCCCGAGCCCAAGGCCGAGCAGAAGCCCGAGCCCAAGGCCGAGCAGAAGCCGGAGCCCAAGGCCGAGCAGAAGCCGGAGCCCAAGGCCGAGCAGAAGCCGGAAACCAAGGCCGAGCAGAAGCCGGAAACCAAGGCCGAGCAGAAGCCCGAGCCCAAGGCCGAGCAGAAGCCGGAAGCCAAGGCCGAGCAGAAGCCGGAAACCAAGGCCGAGACCCAGCCGGAAGCCAACAAGGCAGAGGCCGAGGCTGCTGCCGAGCCCGCGGCCGAGCAGCCGGCGGCTCCCCGTCGTCGGCGCCGCGCCCATAACGATCCGCGCGAGATCCGTCGCCGCGAACGGGAGGCCAAGCGTCAGGAAGGCCACAACGGCTGATCCCTGACCGGCCCCTAGCAAAACGCCCGTGGCAGCTGCCACGGGCGTTTTCGTTTCAGGGGAGGGGGCGCCGCCGCCCTACCCGGCCAGGCGGGGCTCTCGCTCGAGGGTGATGTCGAAGCGGCCCTGCACCTCGTTCGCCACGCGTCCGGCAAACTCGAGCAGGCCCTGCGCGCTGCCGCCACCATGATGCACCAGCACCAGCGCCTGACGGTCATGGACGGCGAAGGGCCCGTCCCGCCAGCCCTTGAGGCCGCAGCGATCGATCAGCCAGCCGGCGGCCAGCTTCACTCGGCCATCCGCCAGCGGGAAGTGGGGCATCTGCGGGTGCTCCCGGAGCAAGGCCTCGGCCTGGGCGGCGGGGATCACGGGATTCTTGAAGAAGCTGCCGGCGTTGCCCAGGACGGCGGGATCGGGCAGCTTCTCGCGACGCACCGCGCACACCGCCTCGGCCACCGCCAGCGGCGAGGGCGCCTCGCCGACCCGGGTGGCCAGGTCGCCATAGGCGAGGCGCGGCGCGGCCCGGCGCGACACGCGCAACACCAGCCGGGTGATCACCACCCGGCCCGCCAGGGCGTGCTTGAAGATGCTGTCGCGATAGCCGAAGGCGCAGTCCTCGGGGCCCAGCACGGCCGCCCGCCCGTCGTCCAGGTGCACGAGATGCACGGCCTCGAGATGGGCGGCGAGTTCCACGCCGTAGGCGCCGATATTCTGGATCGGCGCCGCGCCGCAGTGGCCCGGGATCAGCGCCAGGTTCTCGAGTCCCCAGAGCCCGCGGGCGGCCAGCGCCATCACCAGCTCGTGCCAGACCACGCCGGCCTCGGCGTGCACCCGGACGCTGTCGCCCGCGCCCTCTTCCAGCCACCATTCGTTCATCACCGGCCGGATGACCAGTCCCGGGAGCTCGGCGGGCAGGATGAGGTTGCTGCCACCGCCCAGCACCTGGATCGGCCAGCCCGCCTCGCGGGCCATCGCCAGCGCCTCGCTCAGCTCGGCGGGTGTCGCCGGGGCAAGGCAGCGCTCGGCGCGACAGGGCAGGCCCAGGGTGTTGGCACCGGTCAGGTCGTGATCCCGGTACAGCCGCAGGCTCAAGCGTCCTCCTCCAGGCGCCCCTTCACTTCCTCGAGCAGGCCCCGGGAGGCGGCCTCGACCAGGTCCAGCACCTCCTCGAAGCCGCGCTCGCCGCCGTAGTAGGGATCGGGCACCGCCCGATCGGGCAGCCCGGCGAAGGCCAGGAAGAGCCCCAGGTGGGCCTCCGCATCGACCGGCCGCCGCGCCTCCAACGCCGCCAGGTTGTCGTGGTCCATGGCCAGCAGGTAGTCGAAGCGCGCGAAGTCGGTGTTCTCGAGCCGACGGGCGCGCTGGTCGCCGAGGTCGAGCCCCCGGGCGGCGGCCGCGGTCCGGGCGCGGGGATCCGGGGCCTTGCCCACATGCCAGTCGCCGATGCCGCAGGAGTCGACCTCGACCCGGTCGGCGAGCCCCGCCTCCTCCAGGTGGCGACGGAACATGCCCTCGGCGGTGGGCGAGCGGCAGATGTTACCGAGACAGACGAACAGCACGCGCATCACAAGGCTCCTTTCGAGGGTTCGAGCAGCTCGCGCACCCGGGCCAGGTCCTCGGCGGTATCCACCCCGGCCGGGTGGGGACGGGTGGCCAGGGCCACCTGGATGGCATGGCCATGGTGCAGCGCCCGAAGCTGCTCCAGCTGCTCCAGCTGCTCCAGCGGCGCCGGCGCCCAGTCGCGATAGGCGGCCAGGAAGCCGGCCCGATAGGCATAGAGCCCGATGTGGCGCAGCCAGGCGTCGGTCTCGAGCACCTCGGGACGGGCGGCGAAGGCCTCGCGATCCCAGGGAATGGGGGCCCGGGAGAAGTACAGCGCCCGTCCCGAGAGGGCGCGCACCACCTTGACCACGTTGGGGTTGAACAGGGTGTCCACGTCGGCGATGGGCTCGGCCAGGGTGGCGATGGAGGCCTCCGGATCGTCGAACAGCCGGGCCGCCACCTGGTCGATCAGCGCCGGCGGGATCAGCGGCTCGTCGCCCTGGACGTTGACCAGCACGGCGTCGTCGGCCAGGGCCAGCCGCTCGGCCACCTCGGCCAGCCGGTCGGTGCCCGAGGGGTGATCGTCGCGGGTCATCACCACCTCGGCGCCGAGCGCGGCCATGGTCGAGCGAATGCGCTCGTCGTCGGTGGCCACCACCACCCGGGCGGCGGCGCTGGCCGCGGCCCGGCGCCAGACATGGGCCACCATCGGCTCGCCGGCGATGTCGAGCAACGGCTTGCCCGGCAGCCGCGAGGACGCATGACGGGCCGGGATCACGGCGATGAAGTCCTGCATGCGGCCTCCTCAGCGGCTGCCGCCGCTCGACGGCGGCAGCTTCTCGTCCACGTCCAGCGCGCGCGCCTCCTCGGGCAGCATCACCGGGATGCCGTCGCGCACCGGGTAGGCCAGGCCGTCATAGCGGCACAGCAGCTCGTCGGCGTCGCGGTCGTAGGCCAGCTTGCCCTTGCACAGCGGGCAGACCAGCATCGCCAGCAGTTGCTTGTCCATCGGTCATCTCTCCAGGTTCGGCCTCCGACGGGCGCGCCGCGCCCGCCGGAGGCGGTCAGAGTGCCGCCAGGCGGCGGTCCAGCCAGGCGACGAAGTCGGGATCGGGCGCGGCTTCCACCTCCAGCACCCAGGCCTCCCCCGACACCAGCTCCCGGCATTTCACCGCATCCTTGGCGGTCATCGCCAGGGGCAGCGCGTCGCCGAAGTCGAGGTCGGCGGCGGTGAAGCGATGGTGATCGGCGAAGGGATGGGCCAGGTGGGGCACGCCCAGCGCCTCCAGGGTCGCGAAGAAGCGCGCCGGCCGGCCGATGCCGGCCACCGCATGGACCCGCCCGGCGAAGGGCGGCGGCGACAGCGCGCGCCGCGCGCCGCCGGCCAGCGGCCGCCAGCCGGACGGCGCCAGGCGCATCCGCGGATGGCCGTCCAGCGCCGGGTCGCGAGGCTCGCCGTTGATCAGCACGGCATCCACGCGGGCCAGCCGCTCGCCGGGCTCGCGCAGGGGACCGGCCGGCAGGCAGCGGCCATTGCCGAGGCCGCGATGGCCGTCGACCACCACCAGCTCCAGGTCCCGCGCCAGGGCCAGGTGCTGCAGGCCATCGTCGGCGAGCAGCAGGTCGCAGCCCGCCTCCAGCAGGAGCCGCGCGCCCCGCGGCCGCTGCGGATCCACCACCACCGGCACGCCGGTCTGGTCGGCCAGCATGCGCGGCTCGTCGCCGCAGGCGTCGGCCGTGGTGTCCGCGTCGACCCGCAGCGGGTAGCCCTCCGCCCGGCCGCCGTAGCCCCGGGAGAGGATGCCCGGCCGCCATCCGGCCTCGGCCAGGTGGCGCGCCAGCCAGGCCACCAGCGGCGACTTGCCGGTGCCGCCCAGGGTGATGTTGCCCACCACGATCACCGGCACCGGCGCGCGCCATGCCTCGCGGCGGCCCTCGGCATAGGCGCGGACCCGACGGCGCACCGCCAGGCGGTAGAGCGCCTCCAGCGGGCGCAGCGCCCGCAGCCAGGGGGCGCCGTGGTAGGCGGCCTCGAGCCAGCGCGCCGCGAGCCCACCGCTCATGCCGGCTGGGCGTCCTGGAACTGCAGGCGATGCAGGGCCGCGTAGGCGCCGTCCCGGGCCAGCAGCTCGGCATGGCTGCCCTGCTCGACGATCTCGCCGGCCTCCATCACCAGGATCCGGTCGGCCCGCTCGATGGTGGACAGGCGGTGGGCGATCACGAAGGTGGTGCGATCCCGGCAGACCTCCTCCAGGGCCGCCTGGATATAGCGCTCGGACTCGGTGTCCAGCGCCGAGGTGGCCTCGTCGAGCACCAGCAGGGGCGCGTCCTTGAAGATCGCCCGGGCGATGGCCAGGCGCTGGCGCTGGCCGCCGGAGAGCATCACCCCGTTCTCGCCCACCAGGGTCTCGTAGCCCCGGGGCAGGCGCTCGATGAACTCGTGGGCATGGGCGGCGCGGGCGGCGGCCTCGACGGCCGCCGGGTCGGGATCGTCGACGCCGTAGGCGATATTGGCGGCGATGCTGGCGTTGAACAGGGTGACCATCTGCGAGACCAGGGCGATGCGGCGGCGCAGCGGCTGCAGCTGGAACTCCTCGATCGGCACGCCGTCGAGCAGGATGCGCCCGTCGGTCGGCCGGTAGAAGCGCGGCAGCAGCCCCACCAGGGTCGACTTGCCGCTGCCCGAGCGGCCGACGATGGCCACCATCTCGCCGGGGGCGACCTCCAGGTCGATGCCCTTTAGCACCTCGGGCTGGTCTTCCCCGTAGGCGAAGCGCACGCCCTCGAAGGTCACCCGCCCCTGCAGGCGGCCGGGCGCCACGCTGCCGCGGTCCTCCTCGGGGGGCTCCTCGAGCAGGCCGAACAGCTCGCCGGCGGCGGCGATGCCCTTCTGGATGGTGGCGTTGATCTCGGTCAGCTGGCGCACCGGCTTGGCCATCAGCGAGGCCGCGGTGATGAAGGCGACGAACTCGCCGGGGGTCATGTCGGCCATCAGCGCCGGCGACATGGCCAGCCACACCAGCACGGCCAGCGCCAGCGCCACCAGCAGCTGGATCACCGGGGTGCTGGTGGCCTTGGTCAGGGCCTCCTTCATGCTCTGGCGACGGTTGACCTCGCTGGCCTCGGCGAAGCGCGCCTTCTCGAAGGCCTCGGCGCCGTGGGTGCGCACCACCCGGTAGCCGGACAGGGCCTCGGAGGCGACGTGGGTCACCTCGCCCATGGAGCGCTGGATGCGTCGGGAAATGCGCCGGAAACGCTTGCTGGCGTAGCTCACCACCCCGCCGATCAAGGGGGTGACGGCCAGGAACAGCAGGGTCAGCATCCAGTTGGTCCACAGCAGGTAGACCACCAGGCCGATCACGAACAGCCCCTCGCGCAACAGGATGGTGATGGCCTTGGTGGCGGCGCCGGTGACCTGCTCGACGTGGTAGGTGACCCGCGAGATGAGATGTCCCGAGGAGTGCTCGTCGAAGAAGCGCCCCGGCAGGTGCAGCATGTGATTGAAGACGTCGCAACGCAGGGCATGCACCAGGTTGCGGGCCACGTGGCTCATGAAGTAGGTGCCCAGGAAGGTGCCCAGCCCCCGGGTGGCGAACATGCCCACCACGAACAGCGGGAGGAAGAGGCGAAAGGCGGCGTCCGGATCCTGGATGCCGTCGATCAGGCGTTTCATCATCTCCGCCAGCGCGGTGCTGGAGGCCGCATAGATGGCATAGCCCAGCACCGCCAGCCCGAAGGCCTTCCAGTGGGGCCTGACGTAGCCCAGCAGGCGTTTGTAGAGGGTCCAGCCCGAATGTTGACTCACGGTGTCTCCGCTTCAGTGTGTGTCGCCTCGGCGGTGGCGATGCGCACTCGCCGAATGCCCAGGGCGCCGGCCCGGTCGAGGACGCGGACCACGGCCGCATGGGCGGCCCGGCCGTCGGCCTCGACCACCAGGCCGTGCTCCCGGGCCCGCTCGGCCCGGGCGGCCAGGGCCTCGGGCAGCGCCCCGGCGGTCAGGGTCCGCTCGCCCAGCCGGTACTCCCCGGCGGGAGTCACCACCACCGTGACCGGCGAGGGCTCGGCGGCGACGCCGGTGACCGTCTCCGGCAGCTCGAGCTCGAGGGCCTGGCGGGTCTCGAAGGTGGTGGAGACCATGAAGAAGATCAGCAGCAGGAAGACCACGTCGATCAGCGGGGTGAGGTTGACCTCCACCGCCTCGCGACGCCGGCGCGGCACCCTCATGACGGCCTGGCCCCCTCCGCCGGCGTCGCCTCGCGGCGCTCGGCCAGGGTCAGTTCGCCGGCATGGTGGGCCAGGAACTCCACCACCTGGCCGGCCTGCTCCTCGATGCGGACCGTGATGTCCTCGACCCGGCGCTGGAAGTAGCGATGGAACATCAGCGCGGGGATCGCCACGGTCAGGCCGGCGGCGGTGGTGACCAGGGCCCGGGAGATGCCGCCGGCCAGGTCGGCGGTGCGCTCGCCGCCGTCGCTTGCGACGATCACCGCGAACACCTCGATCATGCCCACCACGGTGCCCAGCAGGCCGATCAGCGGGGTGATCGAGGCGATGGTCCCCAGCGGGCTCAGGTAGCGCTCCATGTCATGGACCACGGCGGTGGCCGCCTCCTGGAAGCGGGCGCGCACCTGCTCGTGGCCCAGGCGGGCGTTGCGCAGGCCGGCCGCCAGCACCCCGCCCAGCGGCGAGTGGCTCTCCAGCCAGTAGAGGTTGACCTGCCCCTGGGCGACCAGCGAGCAGACCTCCTGGCCCAGCCCGCGCGGCGCGATGCGCCGGGCGCGCAGCGTCCACAGGCGTTCGATCACGATCACCGCCGCCACCAGGGAACACCCCAGCAACGGCACCATCAGCCAGCCCCCGGCAATCAGGGCCTCCATCATGGTCATGGCGGTCACCTCCCTCGAGCCTTCACCGGCGACAGTCCGGCATCGACAGGGGGCGATTCTACCGCAAGGCAGCCCCCTTCGACACCGCCGCGCCCCCCGGCCCCTCGGCGCTCGGCGCTCGCCCGCAGGCCCTGGCCCCGCCCCAGCCACAGGGTCACGGCGCCGTCCCGGGCGGTGCTCCACAGGCAACTGCCGAGCGCGCGGAACCGCCGCACCACCGCCGGGGCGGGATGGCCGTAGCGATTGTCCCGGGCGGCGCTGACGACCACCTGACGGGGGCGCACGGCGGCCAGGAAGGCCGGATCGGAACTGCTGCGGCTGCCATGGTGGCCGGCGATCAGCACGCTGACGGGGCCGTCCAGGCTCGCCAGCAGGGTCCGCTCGACCCGGCGCCCGGCATCGCCGGTGATCAGAAGGCGATGCTCGCCGGCGCTGACCAGCAACACGCAGGAGCGATCGTTGTCGGACAGCCCCGCGGTGCCTTCCGGCGGCCACAGCACCCGGAAGCGCACCCCGTCGCGGCGCCAACGGCGGCCCGTCACGCAGGGCTCGGCGGCCACCGGCAGCTCGGCGCCCGGCGGCGCCAGGTAGCGGCCGACCCGGTGGGACGCCGCCAGCGCCGCCAGCCCCCCGGCGTGATCCAGGTCGCCATGGCTGACGATGACGTCGTCGAAGCGCTGCCCGTCCGGCCACAGGGTGGCCAGGGGCATGAAGCCCGAGGCGAAGCGCGGGCCGGTGTCGACCAGCACCCGGTGACGCGCGGTGCGCAGGGCCACCAGTTGGCCCTGCCCCACGTCATGGACACGCACCCTCAGCGCCCCCGGCGGCGGCGCCTCGACGGGCGGCCACAGGAGCAGGCAGGCCAGCAGGCCGCTGCCCGCCAGGCGCAGCGACCTCGCCAGGCCCGGCAGCGCCCACAGCAGCCCGGCCAGGATCAGGGCGACGCCCAGGGGCATCGCCAGCGGCGCCGGCGGCTCCCAGAGCGGCAGCACGGCCACCGCCGCCGCCAATCCATCGAGCAGCCCCTGCGTCAGCAGCGCGAACCCCCGCCAGAGCCCGTCGGACACGCCGGGCAGCCAGGCAAGCGCCCAGCCGGCCAATCCCAGCGGCACCAGCAGGCTGCCCACCAGGGGCACGGCGACCAGGTTGACCAGGGGCGCGGCGAGGGCCAGGCGATCGAAGGCCAGCAGCACGCCACCGGCCATCACCGGGGCCAGCAGCAGCTGGCTGCGCGCCAGGGCCCACAGCCAACCGCGGACGCCCCGCGGGCGGGGGCGGCCCTGCCAGATCAGGATCAGCAGCGCCACGGCGCCGAAGGACAGCCAGGTCCCGGGGCGCCAGGCGGCCAGCGGGTCCAGGCCCACCACCAGGGCCAGCGCCAGCCACCAGGCCTGCCAGGGACCCGGGGCATGGCGCCCGCTGGCCACCCAGAGCCCGACCAGCGCCATGATCGTGGCCCGGAAGGCCGGCGGCTCGAGCCCGGCCAGCAGCGCATAGCCGAGGGTGGCGATTCCGGCGATCCACCAGGGCCAGACCGCCATCCGCCAGCCTCCCGGCGTCAGGCAGCGGGCCAGCCCCCTGGCCAGGGCCAGCGTGAAGCCCGCGACCAGGCCCACATGGAGCCCCGAGATGACCATCAGGTGGGTGGTGCCGCTGGCGTTGAGGCGCTCCCAGTCGTCGGCGGTCAGGCGCTCGTCGGCGCCCAGCGTCAGGGCGGCCAGCCAGCGCGTCGCCGTGGGCGGCAACGCCCTGGTGTCGAGGTGGGCCAGCGCCCGGCGACGCAAGGAGAACGGCGCCGCGGACAGGCGCCTCGGGGCGGGGGCGCGGCGCACGTAGCCGGTGGCCTGGATGCCCTCGCGGCGCAGCCAGGCCCGGTAGTCGAAGGCACCGGGATTGGCGAACCCCGAGGGCGGCCGCAGCCGCGCGGCGAGGCGCCAGCGTTCTCCCGGGCGCATGGGCGGGGCATCGTAGGCGCCGAGCCGGGCCCGGGACAGGTCGTCACAGTCGGGCAGGCCCGGCGACCCCGGGCGGCAGGTCTCGACGTCGATCACCAGCCGCTGGAGGCCGTCCCGGCGGGTCACGGCCGCGAGGCGCCCCTCGAGGATCAGCTCCTGGCGCGACAGGCCCGGCGACAGCTCGCCGCCGCGGGCCAGCCAGAGCTGGCCGGCCACGCCCAGCGCCACCAGGAGCAGCAGGCCGGCCCGCCAGCGCCGCCCGCCCAGGGCGACCAGCAGCGCCAGCCCCAGACCCTGGGCCGACGCTCCGGCGCCCAGGTGCCCCGCCAACGCCCCGCCCAGGACGGCGAGGGCCAGCGGCATGGCCAGTCCTGTTCGCATGGCAAGGTCCCCGATCGTGGCCCAGGCGCCGGCGCGTTGACCGGCGGCATGGCGAGGCGCCGAGCATGTATGGATAATAGCCGGGGTATCGAAGCCGCGAGCCCATCGTCATGCCGCGCCGTCTCCTGCAGCGCTACCTGCCTCACCCCGAGACCCTCAGGCGCCAGCGCTCCCTGCGCTTCATGAGCCACCTGATCGCCACCCCCTCGCTGTGGATGCTGTCCCGGCGCAGCGTGGCCAACGCCTTCTTCGTCGGGCTGTTCTGCGCCCTGCTGCCGATTCCCTTCCAGATGGCGGTGGCGGCGCTGGGCGCCTGGTGGCTGCGCGCCAACCTGCCGCTCGCGGTGGGGCTGGTATGGATCACCAACCCGCTGACCATGCCGCTGATCTTCTACGGCAACTACCGGCTCGGCGCCTGGTTGCTCGACCTGCCGGTGCACCCCGCCCCCGAGCGGCTGTCCACCGCCTGGGTCGCCGATCAGCTGGTCGAGGCCCTGCCCGCCCTGGCGATGGGCTCGCTGGCGGCCGCGACCCTGGCCGGGCTGCTGGGCAGCACCGCCATCCGGCTGGCCTGGCGCTGGCAGGTCTCGCGCAGCTGGAAGCGCCGGGCGGCGCGGCGCCGCTAGCCCTCAGGCTCGCGGCGTCTCCGCGGCCAGCCGTCCGCCGTCCAGGCGCAGCACCCGATCCTGATGGGCCGCCAGCCCCGAGTCGTGGGTCACGATCACGAAGGCGCAGGCGGCGGCCGCGGCGAGCTCGTCCATCAGCGCCAGGATGCTGGCCGCGGTGTGCTGGTCGAGGTTGCCGGTGGGCTCGTCCATCAGCACCAGGCTGGGGTCGGTCACCAGCGCCCGGGCGATGGCCACCCGCTGGCGCTCGCCGCCGGAGAGCTCGCCGGGCTTGTGGGCGGCCCGCTCGGCCATGCCCACCCGCGCCAGCAGCTCCAGGGCCCGTGCCTCGGCGGCCTTCTTGCGCTGCCCGCGCACGATCAGCGGCAGGGCGGCGTTCTCCAGCGCGGTGAACTCGGCCAGCAGGTGGTGGAACTGGTAGACGAAGCCGATGTGCCGGTTGCGAAAGCGTCCCAGCGCGGCGTCGCCCAGGGCCAGCAGCGACTGTCCGGCGATGCGCACCTCGCCGCCGCTGGGCTGGTCCAGGCCGCCCAGCAGGTTGAGCAGGGTGGTCTTGCCGGAGCCGGAGCTGCCGACCACCGCCACCCGTTCGCCGGCTCGCACCTCCAGGGCCAGGTCGTCGAGCACCGTCAGGTCCCGGGGCCCCTCGCGATAGGTTCGCGTCAGCCCCTCGCAGGCCAGCATCACCTCGCGCCGGTCGGCGTCGCGGGCGGGCGCCCGGGTCATCGCGGGATCATTCATAGCGGAGCACCTCGGCGGGCTGCACCCGGGCCGCGCGCCAGGCCGGGTAGAGGGTCGACAGGAAGGTCAGCGCGAAGGCCGCGGCGACGATGTTGCCCACGTCCGACCACAGCAGCTGCGAGGGCAGCTCGCTGATGAAGTAGACGCCGGCATCGAGGAAATGGATGCCGAAGGTCGACTCGACGAAGGCGATGATGTCCGACACCGTCAGCGCCAGCAGCACCCCGAGCGCCACCCCGATCAGGATGCCGATGACCCCGATGGCCAACCCCTGGACCATGAAGATGCCCATGATCGAGCGCGGCGTGGCCCCTAGGGTGCGCAGGATGGCGATGTCGGCGTGCTTGTCGGTGACCACCATCACCAGGGTGGAGACGATGTTGAAGGCCGCCACGGCGATGATCACGGTCAACAACAGCGCGATCATGCGCTTCTCCATCTGGATGGCCTGGAAGAGGTTGCCCCGGGTGTAGGTCCAGTCCAGCCCGCGATAACCGGGCCCCAGATCGTCGATGATGGCGCGCGTCACGCTGCCGGCGCGGAACAGGTCGTCGAGCTCCAGGCGCAGGCCGCCCACGGCATCGCCCATGCGCGCCAGGGTCTGCATGTCATCGAGGTGGGCATAGGCCAGGCTGGCATCCAGGTCGGCGCCGACGCTGAAGATGCCGCTGACCGTGAAGCGCTTGAGCCGCGGGAAGACGCCGGCCGGGGTGATCGAGGCCTCGGGCACCAGCAGGGTGACGCGGTCGCCCACCGCCACGCCCAGCTGACGGGCCAGCATCGAGCCGAGCACGATGTTCCATTCCCCGGCCCGCAGGTCGTCGAGGCTGCCGCGGGTCATGTGCTCGTCGACGATCGACACCCGCCCTTCCCAGTCGGGCTCGACGCCGGTGACCAGCGCGCCCTGGTTGCGGCCGCCCACCGAGAACATGCCCTGCTGCTGGATATAGGGCGCCGCGCCGACGACGTGCTCGCGCTGGGTGAGGCGCTCGGCCAGGGGCCGCCACTCGTCGAGTCCGGCGGGCACCTCGATCCGGGTGTGCGGCACCATGCCCAGCACCCGCTCGCGCAGCTCGCGATCGAAGCCGTTCATCACGGACAGCACCAGGATCAGCACCGCCACGCCCAGGGTCAGGCCCAGCATGGAGGTCAGGGAAATGAAGGAGATGAAGTGGTTGCGCCGCTTGGCGCGAACATAGCGCAACCCGATCAGCAGGGGCAGGCGATCCAGCATATGAGCGTTCCTTGTCGGCGAGCGCTCATGGTACGTGTTTTGCCCGACCCCTGCACCGGGGCCGCCGGCATTGCACGATACCTGCATCTTGCCCCGGCCGGCTCAGCGCTGGCGCATCAGCAGGGCGACCATCTCCGGCGGCAGACAGCGTCGCCGGCCGTGACCACCGCGCGCCGGCCGGCGGCGCGCAGCGCGCACCGGGAGCGACCCGGCAGATGGCGGCGCCTCGGCGCCATCGAGCTGACGAAGCACGCGGGCCAGCACCGGCAGGCTGGCCAGGGCCGATAGCGCCGACAGGATGGCCATTCCCAGGGCCAGGGTCAGGTAGTCCATGACATCTGCTCCTCGACGTATGCCTCGTCCACAGGATGGTCCCTGCGGCCGAAACGGGCTGTAGGCGATCGCCGACGACGTTTGTCGACGCCGGCCTCGACCGGGCGACGACGATGGCCCGGCCCGGGGCTTGCATCCCGCCGACGGCGCCCCTACATTGCGCCGATTCCCCCACCGAGGAGGCCGGCCATGGCCCTACGCCTGCTGCCCGAGTGGCATCCCCAGGATGCCGTGCAACTGACCTGGCCCCGGGCCGACAGCGACTGGGCGCCACTGCTGTCGCGCATCGAGGCGACCCTGGAGAGCCTGGTGACCGCGATCACCCGCTACCAGGCGGTGCTGATCGCCGTGCCGGACGCGGCCACCCGCACCCGGCTGGCCGGGCGCTTCGGCCATCGCGGCGTGCCCGACGAGCGCCTGCACCTGGTGGTGGCCGACGGCGACGACACCTGGGCCCGGGACCATGGCCCCCTGACCGTGACGCGGGACGGCGAGACGCAGCTGCTCGACTTCGTCTTCACCGGCTGGGGCGGCAAGTTCGAGGCCGCCCGGGACAACCGCCTGACCCGGCGCCTGGCCGCGGCCGGCGCCTTCGCCGCGCCGCTGATCTCCCATGACCTGGTGCTCGAGGGCGGCGCCCTGGACACGGACGGCGCGGGCACCCTGCTGACCACCGAGGCCTGTCTGCTCAACGACAACCGCAACCCCGGCCTCGACCGGGACGCCATCGAGGCCCGCCTGGCCGAGACGCTGGGCATCGAGCGGGTGCTGTGGCTGGCCCATGGCCACCTGGCGGGCGACGACACCGACAGTCACGTGGACACCCTGGCGCGCTTCTGCGACCCGCGCACCATCGCCTATGTGCGCTGCGACGATCCGAGCGACCCCCACTATCCGGCGCTGGCCGCCATGGAGCGGGAGCTCCAGGCCCTGCGCCGGGCCGACGGCAGGCCCTACCGGCTGGTTCCCCTGCCCTGGCCGCGCCCCTGTTACGATCCCGAGGACGGCCACCGGCTCCCGGCCACCTATGCCAACTTCCTGATCATCAACGGCGCCGTCCTGGTGCCGACCTATGGCGACGCCGCCGACGCCCGGGCGCTGCGGGCACTGGCCGACGCCTTCCCCGACCGGGACGTCCTGCCCATCGACTGCAGCACGGTGATCCGCCAGCATGGCAGCCTGCACTGCCTGACCATGCAACTGCCCCGGGGGACCCTCGCCGGGATCCGCCCCCCCGAAGGAGAGACGCCATGACCCGCCCCCTCACGGTCGGCCTGGTCCAGCAGCCGGCCTGGCCCGACAAGTCCCGCAGCCTCGCCGAGAGCGAGGCCGGCATCCGCGAACTGGCGGCCGCCGGCGCCCGGCTGGTGATGCTCCAGGAGCTCCATGCCACCCACTACTTCTGCCAGCACGAGGACACCGCGCTGTTCGACCTGGCCGAGCCCCTGGACGGCCCCACCGGTCGCCGCCTGGCCGGCCTGGCGGCCGAGCTGGGCATCGTCCTGGTCGGCTCCCTGTTCGAACGCCGCGCCGCCGGCGTCTATCACAACACCGCCGTGGTCTACGACGGCGACCGCGGCCGGGTCGGCCACTATCGCAAGATGCACATCCCCGACGATCCGGGCTTCTTCGAGAAGTTCTACTTCACCCCCGGCGATCACGACCCCGGACGCCACCAGGGCTTCGAACCCATCGACACCTCGGTGGGCCGCCTGGGCCTGCTGGTGTGCTGGGACCAGTGGTACCCCGAGGCGGCGCGGCTGATGGCCATGGCAGGCGCGGAGCTGCTGCTCTACCCCACCGCCATCGGCTGGGATCCCGGCGACGACGACGACGAGCAGGCGCGCCAGCGCGAGGCCTGGACGCTGATCCAGCGCAGCCACGCGGTGGCCAACGGCCTGCCGGTGCTGGTGGCCAACCGGGTCGGCCACGAGCCCGACCATTCCGGGGTCAGCGAGGGCATCGACTTCTGGGGCGGAAGCTTCGTCTGCGGGCCTCAGGGCGAACTGCTGGCCCATGCCGGCCAGCAGGCCGAGCGGCTGATGGTGACGCTGGATCTCGACCGCGGCGAGGCCGTCCGGCGCATCTGGCCGTACCTGCGCGACCGGCGCGTCGACGCCTACGGCGACCTGACCCGGCGCTACCGCGACTGACGCGAAGGGGGAGCTTCGAGGTTCGAGGTTCGAGGTTCGAGGTTCGAGGTTCGAGGTTCGAGGTTCGAGGTTCGAGGTTCGAGGTTCGAGGTTCGAGGTTCGAGGTTCGAGGTTCGAGCAGGATAATGACCCGCCGAGCAGGGAGTGAGGCCTCCTCGCCCCTCACTCCTAACTCCTCGCCCCTCGCTCCTCGCTCCTCGCTCCTCGCTCCTTACTCCTCGCCCCTCGTCCCTCGCGCCTACTTCCAGAAATCGCGGATCGAGGCGATCCCCTGGGCGCCCACGGCGCGGGCATGGTTGGCGTCGAAGCGCGTCATGCCGCCGAGCGCGAAGACCGGCATGCCGGCGTGCTCGACCAGTTGCTGGAAGTCGTGCCAGCCGATCGGCGCCACCTCGGGGTGCGAGGGGGTGGTACGCAGCGGCGAGAGGGTCACGAAGTCGCAGCCGATGCGATGCGCCCGGGCCAGCTGGGCATGATCGTGGGTGGAGGCCGACAGCCACTTGCCCTCGGCGACCGGACGGCGCTCCAGCTGCATCAGCCGCTCGCTGGTCAGGTGAATACCGTCGGCGTCGACGCCGTCCAGCAGATCGGGATCGCCGTTGAGCACCAGGCGCGCGCCGTGCCGACGGCACAGGGCCAGCGCCCGCTCGGCGCGACCCAGGTAGTCGGCGCGATCCAGGCTCTTGGCCCGCAGCTGCACCAGACGCACGCCGTCTTCGGTCAGGGCCCGCTCCAGGCGCCCCTCGAAGCGGTCCTCGTCATCCTCCTCCCCGGTGATCAGGAACTCGGTGGGCAGCATCACCGCCCGCAGGATCGGCAGGTTGGCCGCCGGGAAGGGGTAGTTGATCAGCTCGTTCATGGGGACCCAGCGTACCGCCTGGCCCTCGCGCCCGAAGGGCTCGCCGGCGAAGTCGTGGACCTGCCAGACGTCGAGCAGGATGTGCTTGTCGGAATACTCGTGATGGATGCGGATCAGCGGCTGGGCCCGGCGGATCTCCACGCCCAGCTCCTCGTGCAGCTCGCGCTTGAGGGCCTCGAGGCCGGTCTCGTAGGGCGCCAGCTTGCCGCCGGGAAACTCCCAGAGGCCGCCATGATCGACGTTGGACGGGCGCCGGGCGAGCAGCACCTCACGGCCGTCGGCGCTGATGATGGCGGCGGCCGCCACGTGCACCCTTCTCTTCACCATTGCGTTCATTCACCTTGTCCCACTTGTCCCCGCGGCCGTCGCCACGGGGGGTTGCGCGGTTGATTCGAATCGTGACGCGACCGCCCGGCGGCGGTCAGCTGCGATAGTCGGCGTTGATGGCCACGTAGTCCCGGGTCAGGTCGGTGGTCCAGACGGTGGCGCTCGCCTCGCCGCGCCCCAGGTCGATGCGGATCGGGATCTCCTCCCGAGCCATCACCTCGCTGCCGGCCGCCTCGGTGTAGCCGGGCGCGCGACCGCCGCCTTCCACCAGGCGCACCTCCCCCAGGTCGATGACCACCCGCTCGACGTCGAAGTCCGCCACCGGGGCCCGGCCCACGGCGGCGAGGATCCGCCCCCAGTTGGCGTCGCTGGCGGCCAGCGCGGTCTTGACCAGCGGCGAGTGGGCCACGGTAAAGGCCACGTCCAGGGCCTCCTGGCGGGTCATGGCGCCATCGACCTGGAGGCTGACGAACTTGCTGGCGCCCTCGCCGTCACGGACGATGGCCTGCGCCAGCTCGATCATCAGCGCCTGGAGGGCGTCACGGAAGACGGCCAGGCGGTGCTCGTCGTCGACCCGGGCCCCGCGCCCGGTGGCGATCAGCATGCAGGCGTCGTTGGTGGAGGTGTCGCCGTCCACCGTGATGCAGTTGAAGGAGCGGTCGACGGCCTCGCGAAGCAGCGCCTCGAGCTGTCCGGGGGCGATGGCCGCGTCGGTGGCCACGAAGGCCAGCATGGTGGCCATGTTGGGCTTGATCATCCCCGAGCCCTTGCTGATGCCGTTGAGGGTGACCGTCTCGTCGCCCAGCTCCACGGTCACGCTGGCGCCCTTGGGCCGGGTATCGGTGGTGAGGATCCCCTCGCCCGCCGCCGTCCAGCCGGCGGCGCCCTGGTCCAGGCTGCGCAGCGCCTCGGGCAGGCCGCCCAGCAGCCGATCCATGGGCAGGGTCTCGCCGATCACCCCGGTGGAGAACGGCAGCACGCTCGAGGGCTCCACCCCCGCCAGGCCGGCCAGCTCGGCGCAGGTGGCGCGGGCGTCGCGCAGCCCGGTCTCGCCGGTGCCGGCGTTGGCGTTGCCGGTGTTGATCACCAGATAGCGCGGCGCGGCGCCCTTCAGGGTGCACTCGGCCAGGTGCTCACGGGCCACGGTGACCGGCGCCGCGCAGAAGGCGTTGCGGGTGAAGCTGCCCGCCACGGCCGCGCCCTGCGGCACCTCGATCACCACCAGATCACGGCGACCGGCGGTCTTGATGCCGGCCCGGGCCGTGCCCAGGCGCAGCCCTTCGATCGCCGGCATGTCCGGAAAGCTTGCTGGCCCCACTGCCATGGTTCGTCTCCTGTATGAATTCGGTCCGCGGTTCGAGGTTCGAGGTTCGAGGTTCGAGGTTCGAGGTTCGAGGTTCGAGGTTCGAGGTTCGAGGTTCGAGGTTCGAGGTTCGAGGTTCGAGGTTCGAGGTTC
>NZ_JARWAK010000017.1:0-75729 GCF_031451675.1 Halomonas koreensis
CGCCGATGGTAGTGTGGGAGTTCCCATGCGAGAGTAGGTCATCGTCAGGCACTTACATCAAAAAAATCCCCCGGGCTTGTCCCGGGGGATTTTTTTATGTCGGTCCGACAGGCGATGTATCGGGCGGGGGCGTTCCCATGGAGAGCCTCGGGCGCCGACCGCCGGAGGGCCGGCCCGGTCATCGACAGGCACTTATATCGAGAAAACCCCGGCTCATCGAATCGGGGTTTTTTCATGTCGGGCCGACAGGCGCCGTATCGGGCGGAGGAGGCCCCAGGGAGAGCCTCGGCCGTCGACCGCTGGAGGGTCGGCCCGCACCTCGTCAGGCACTGAGTCGGAAAAAGCCCCGGCCTCGAAAGAGGCCGGGGCTTTGCTTATTGGGCGAGCGAAAAGGGCCGGCGCAGAGCGAAGGGCGTTCCCGCGGAGAGTCGCGGGCGTCGCCCTCCGGAACGCCGGGACATCAGCGGCAGAGGCTTTCCAGGCCCTCGATCAGGCTGTCCATCTCGTCCTCGGTACCGATGGAGATGCGCAGCCAGCCGTCGAGCGTCTCGGTATTGAAGTGGCGCACCAGGATGCCGCGCTCGCGCAGGCCGACGAACAGCTGGGCGGCATCATGCTCGGGATGGCCGACCAGCAGGAAGTTGCTCTGCGACGGCAGCACCCGGAAGCCCAGCCCCTCCAGGCGGGTACGGGTGCGCTCGCGGGTGGTGATCACCGCCTCGCGGCAGGCATCGAAATGCGCACGATCCTCCAGGGCGGCGATGCCCACGGCGCTGGCCAGGCTGTCGATCGGGTAGGAGTTGAAGGAGTCCTTGACCCGCTCGAGGCCCTCGATCAGCTCCCGGGAGCCCACCGCGTAGCCCAGCCGCAGGCCGGCCAGGCTGCGGGACTTGGAGAAGGTGCCGGTGACCAGCAGGTTGGGGAAGCGCTCGACCAGCGGCACCGCGCTCTCGCCACCGAAGTCCACGTAGGCCTCGTCGACCAGCACCACCGAGGCGGTGACCCGCTCGAGCAGGCCGGCGATCGCCTCGCGACCGTGGCCATGGCCGGTGGGCGCGTTGGGGTTGGCGAAGATGGTGCCGCCGGCATCCGGCGAGAAGGCGTCCAGGTCGACGCGCCACTGGTCGTCCAGCGGCAGGGTGCGGCGCTTCACATCGTAGAGCCGGCAATAGACCGGGTAGAAGCTGTAGGTGATCGCCGGCATCTGCAGCGGGCGGTCGTGACAGAAGAAGGCCTGGAAGGCCAGGGCCAGCACCTCGTCGGAGCCGTTGCCGACGAACACCTGCTCGACCTCGACGCCGAACTCCCGGGCCAGGGCTTCGCGCAGGGCGCGGGAGTCGGGATCGGGGTAGCGGCGCAGGTGATCGGCGGGGAACTCCCGCAGGGCCCGCTCGACGCCGGGCGCCGGCGGGTAGGGGTTCTCGTTGGTGTTCAGCTTGATCAGGCGCTCGCGGGGCTGCTCGCCGGGGACATAGGGCGTCAGCTCGCGGACCTTGGGGCTCCAGAACTTGCTCATCGTCACTCTCTGGGTCTCGGGGCAATGCGGCCATGGTCGCCCGCCCGACGAGCCCGCGCAAGCCGCGGGCCATGCTAGGCTGTGGCCTCGTCTCTTCGCCTGCTACGGAAGCTCCCCGATGATCGGCCAGATCCTCGCCACCCTGCTGCCGGTATTCCTGATCGCCGGTTGTGGCACCCTCTACGGGCGCTATCGCCGTCCCGACATCCGCGGCCTCAACACCCTCAACATGGAGCTCTTCGTGCCCATGCTGGTGTTCGCCGTGCTCGCCGACCGGGAGGCGCCGCTGACCGACTATGCCCGGCTGGCCCTGGCCGCCACCGTGGTGGTGCTCGGCTCGGGGCTGCTGCTGTGGCCGCTAGTCAAGCTGCTGCGCCTGGAGACCAAGACCTTCCTGCCGCCGATGATGTTCAACAACTCCGGCAACATGGGCATTCCGCTGATCGTGCTGGCCTTCGGCGAGGCGGCCCTGCCCGCGGCGGTGGTGGTGTTCATCGTCGAGATGCTGCTGCATTTCTCGGTGGGGCTCTACATGCTCGATCCGCGCACGCCGCTGTGGCGGCTGCTGCGCATGCCCATCGTGCTCGCCAGCCTGGCCGGGCTGGGGCTCAACCTGGGGGGCGTCACCCTGCCCGGCTGGCTGCTGGAGTCCCTGGACATGCTGGGCGGGGTCTGCATTCCGCTGATGCTGTTCGCCCTGGGCGTGCGGATGCTCGACATCGACTTCGACGACTGGCGCACCGGCCTGCTCGGCGCGGTGCTCTGCCCGCTGTCGGGGCTGGTGCTGGCCTGGCCGATGGTTGTCTGGCTGGAGCTCTCGGGGCTATCGGCGGCGGCGCTCTGGGTGTTCGCCGCGCTGCCGCCGGCGGTGCTCAACTACCTGGTCGCCGAGCAGTACCGCCAGGAGCCCCACCGGGTCGCCTCGCTGGTGCTGATCGGCAACCTGGGCAGCCTGGTGGTGATGCCCCTGGTGCTGTGGTGGGTGTTCGAGCACGTCCAGCCCATGGCCGGCTGAGGGCACCCCGGGTGGCGTTCGGGCTGTCCGCGATTTGCGCGAGAGGTTATGCTGTGGGGAAGACGGCCGCGATGGCGGCGTCAGGCCCATTGGTTAGGAGGACGAAGATGCAAATCAGGACTTTGCTGGCCGGCTCCGCGATGCTCGCCCTGCTGGCGGGCTGTGCGACCGGTCCCGCCGGGCAGGGCACCGAGCCCGGGATGGACACCGCGGAACGGACCTATCAGGGCACCCTGCCGTGCCGCAACTGCGAGGGGATCGACCTGGACGTGACCCTGGTCGGCGATGCCCAGAGCAACGCCGCCGAGCGCACCTTCGACCTGCAGGCCTCCTATCGGGGGCATCCGCAGAACCCGCCGGACGAGAGCTACGCCGGCAACTGGGAGGTGCTGAGCGGCACCGCCAACGACCCGGAGGCCACCGTCTACGAGCTGACCCCGGAAGGCGATGGCCAGGTCTACTACTTCCTGCGCCTCGATCCCCAGACCCTGGAGCTGATCGACCCCCAGCGTCGCCGCTTCCAGAACAACGAGATGCTGCGACTCAACCGCCTCTGAGGCGAGCGAGCGCGGCGCCGACAGGAGGGGCGGCCATCGGGCCGCCCCTTCGTCTTTGCTGACCCTATCTCTCCCGGAAGCCCATGGCCAAAGCGAAAAGTGCCTTCGTGTGCACCGAGTGCGGTGCCGAATACCGCAAGTGGCAGGGGCAGTGCACCAGCTGCCGCGAATGGAACACCCTGAGCGAGGTCCGCCTCTCGGCGGCGCGCCCCGGGGCCGGCGGCGGCGCCGCGGCGTCGCGGGGCGGCTATGCCGGGGCCGTGTCCCGCGAGGTGGTCGACCTGGCCCAGGTCGACCTCGGCGAGGTGCCGCGGCTGTCGTCTACCTTCGAGGAGTTCGACCGGGTGCTGGGCGGCGGGCTGGTGCCTGGCTCCGCGGTGCTGCTGGGCGGCCATCCCGGCGCCGGCAAGTCGACCCTGCTGCTGCAGACCGCCTGCAAGCTCGCCCAGCAGCGCCGGGTGCTCTACGTCACCGGCGAGGAGTCGCTGTCCCAGGTGGCGATGCGCGCCCACCGCCTGCAGTTGCCCACCCAGGGCCTCAAGATGCTCGCCGAGACCAGCATCGAGACCATCCTCGGGGTGGCCGAGCGCGAGCGTCCGGATATCCTGATCATCGACTCCATCCAGACCACCCACCTGGAGGACGTGTCCTCCGCGCCGGGCGGAGTGGCCCAGGTGCGCGAGTCCGCCGCGGCCCTGACCCGCTTCGCCAAGCAGTCGAGCACCGTGCTGCTGCTGGTCGGCCACGTCACCAAGGACGGCACCCTGGCCGGCCCCAAGGTGCTCGAGCACATGATCGACGCCTCGCTGCTGCTCGAGGGCGGGGCCGATTCGCGCTTCCGGACCCTGCGTGGGCAGAAGAACCGCTTCGGGGCGGTCAACGAGCTGGGCGTGTTCGCCATGCTCGAGCATGGCCTCAAGGAGGTGAAGAACCCCAGCGCCATCTTCCTGTCGCGCACCGAGGAGCAGGCCCCGGGCAGCCTGGTGATGGTGGTCTGGGAGGGCACCCGGCCGATCCTGGTGGAGGTGCAGGCATTGCTCGACGACTCGGCACTGGGCAATCCGCGGCGGGTGGCGGTGGGCCTGGATCAGAACCGCCTGGCCATGCTGCTGGCCGTGCTGCACCGCCATGGCGGCCTGTTCACCGGCGACCAGGATGTCTTCCTCAACGTGGTGGGCGGGGTCAAGGTACTGGAGACCAGCGCCGATCTGGCCGTGCTGCTGGCGGTGGTCTCCAGCCTCCAGAGTCGCCCCCTGGCCCGCGAGCTGGTGGTGTTCGGCGAGGTGGGCCTGTCCGGGGAGATCCGCCCGGTGCCCAGCGGCCAGGAGCGCATCGTCGAGGCCGCCAAGCACGGCTTCCGGCGCGCCATCGTGCCCCGCGCCAACGCCCCCAAGCAGTCTCCCGAGGGCATGGAGGTGGTGGCCGTGGACAAGCTGGCCGATGCCCTCGAGGCCCTGTAACGGGCGGGCTCTGTTGTAGAATGCCGATAACGACGCCAAGGAGACCGTGATGAGTGCCATCCGCCTGACCCAGTACAGCCACGGCGCCGGCTGTGGCTGCAAGATCGCCCCCGACGTCCTCGACGGCATCCTGGCCAAGGCCGGGCCGGGCGCCAGCCACTCCCGGCTGATCGTCGGCAACCAGGGGCGCGAGGACGCCGCCGTCTACGACCTGGGCGACGGCCGCGGCATGATCGCCACCACCGACTTCTTCATGCCGATCGTCGACGATCCCTTCGATTTCGGCCGCATCGCCGCCACCAACGCCATCAGCGACGTCTTCGCCATGGGCGGCTCGCCGGTGATGGCGCTGGGCATCCTCGGCTGGCCGCTCGACAAGCTCGGCCCCGACATCGCCGGCGACGTGGTGGCCGGCGCCCAGGCGGTGTGCCGCGAGCTCGGCCTGGCGCTGGCCGGTGGGCACTCCATCGACGCCCCGGAGCCGATCTTCGGCCTGTCGGTCAACGGCCTGGTGGACCTCGAGCACCTCAAGCTCAACAAGGGCGCCCAGGAGGGCGACCTGCTCTACCTGACCAAGCCGCTGGGCGTGGGCCTGCTGACCACCGCCGAGAAGCAGGGGCTGCTGCAGCCCGGCCACCAGGGCCTGGCGCGTCGCACCATGCTCGAGTCCAACCGCATCGGCGTGGAGCTGGCCAAGATCGCCGGCGTGCATGCCATGACCGACGTCACCGGCTTCGGGCTGGCCGGTCACCTCAGCGAGGTCTGCGAGGCCAGCGGCGTGGCGGCGCGCATCGACTTCCGCCGTCTGCCGCGCCTGGCCGAGGCCGAGGCCTATCGCCGCCAGGGCGCGGTGCCCGGCGGCACCGGCCGCAACCGGGACGCCCTGGGGGCCGCCCTGCCGGCCATGGACGACGCCCACTGGCAGTGGCTGTGCGATCCCCAGACCTCCGGCGGCCTGCTGCTGTCGGTGCACCCCTCCTGGGAGGACGACGTGGAACGCGTCGGCCGGGCCCATGGCCTCGAGCTGGAGCCCTTCGGCGAGGTCGTCGCCGAGCGCGGCGCGGCGCGCATCGAGGTGCGGGGATGAGCCTGCCGCTGGTCGAGCCGGATCTCGCGCTGCTGCGCGAGGGCCGCCCGCTGATCGACGTGCGGGCCCCGGTGGAGTTCGCCCAGGGCGCCCTGCCCGGGGCGGTCAACCTGCCGCTGATGGACGACGAGGAGCGCCACCTGGTCGGCATCGAGTACAAGCGTCGCGGCCAGCAGGCCGCCATCGCCCTGGGCGAGCGTCTGGTCAGCGGCGGCATCAAGGCCGGCCGGGTCGCGGCCTGGGCCCGCGAGCTGGAGGCCCATCCGGATGCCATCGTCTATTGCTTCCGCGGCGGGCTGCGCTCCCAGGTCGCCCAGCAGTGGCTGGCCGAGGCCGGTATCACCCGGCCGCGGATCCGCGGCGGCTGGAAGGCCATGCGCCAGGCGCTGTGCGCGCGCATCGATGCCGCCGCCGACCAGCCGCTGCTGGTGGTGGGCGGCCTCACCGGCTGCGCCAAGACGGCGCTGATCGACGCCCTGGACCAGGGCCTGGATCTGGAAGGCTGCGCCCGTCACAAGGGCTCGGCCTTCGGTCGACACCCGCTGTCGGCGCCGTCGCAGATCGACTTCGAGCACGCCCTGGGGCGGCGCCTTCTGGAGCTGCCGGGGCCGGTGGTGCTCGAGGACGAGTCCCGCCACATCGGCTCGGCCAACGTGCCGCTGGCCTTCTGGCGCGGCATGGAGGGCGCCCCGCGGGTGCGGGTCGAGATGCCCCTGGACTGGCGGCTGGCGCAGATCCACAAGGACTACATCGACGACCTCTGGGAGGTCTACCGGCATCATTGCGGCGACTGGCTGGGTTGGGCGCTGATGCGCAAGCAACTGGCCACGGCGCTCGGCCGGCTGCGCAAGCGGCTGGGCGGCGCCCGCCTGCAGCGTCTGCAGCGCCTGCAGCGGCTGGCCTTCCGCGAGCACGAGCGCGGCAATCGCCGGGCCCACGAGGCCTGGCTGGCGCCGCTGCTCACCGAATACTACGACCCCATGTATCGCTACCAGTTGGAGAAGCACGACGACCGGCGCTTCCTCCACGTGGGCGACTGGGACAGCTGCCTGGCCTTCGCCCGGGACTGGGCCGCCGAGGCCGAGCGCCGGGGCGCGCCCCGGCCCGTCACGGCCTGAGCCTCAGGCCGCCCGGACGCGGCGCAGCCACTGGGTCATCAGCCGGTCCAGCAGCGGGGCCAGGCGATCGAAGCGCCGGCCGTCCTCGAGCATGGCGGCGCGATCCTGGCGATAGGGGCTGCGCGCGTCGCCCTCGGGGCGCGGCAGGTGATCCAGCATGGCGGCCACGCTCTCCGGCGTCGCCTCCAGGTGGCAGAGCAGGCCCACCACCCGGCCGGCGTCCCAGGCGAAGCCCTGCAGCGGGCTGGCCTGGCTGCCGCCCAGCGACAGGGCGTCGTCCGGCAGGCCGAAGATGGCGCGATGCCAGGTGAAGGCTTCGAAGCGCTCGGGCAGGTCGAAGGGGCTCTCGTCGGCCAGGGTGATGGCCTGCCAGCCGGTCTCGGCATGGGTGCCGCGGGACACCGTGGCGCCCAGCGCCTCGGCGATCAGCCGGGCGCCGTAGCCGATGCCCAGCAGCGGCGTGTGCCCGTCCAGGGTCCGGTCGATGAGCTTGCGCTCGCGGCGCTCCCAGCCGGGGGCCGGGTCGGCTCCCTCGGGGCCATCGAGCACGACCAGGGCGTCGGCCTCGCCGGGGCGGGGCGGCAGCTCGCCTTGGTCCAGGTGGAAGACGGTATGGCTGTGCCCCATGCTGTCAAGCCAGTCGCCGAGGCGGGCGGGCCCGCGGTGAGGGCTGTGCTGGAGCAGGTGAAGGTGCATGGGCGACCTCGCCGAACGGGAAAGCGGAAGGGGAGGCAGGGTACATGAAGGCGGCCCTGAAGGAACAGATACTGACCGTGCTGGCCGAGATCCCGCCGGGGCGCGTCACCACCTACGGGCGCATCGCCGCCATGACCGAGGGCGGCACGCCCCGCCTGGTGGCCCGGGCGCTGCGCGAGCTGCCCGCCGGGCACGGCCTGCCCTGGTTCCGGGTGATCACCGCCTCGCGCCGGCTGGCCGAGCATCCCGGGGCCGACGAGCAGCGCCGCCGGCTGATCGACGAGGGCGTGGCCTTCGACGCCCGGGGCAGGGTCGTGCCGGAGCGCATGTGGCCTTGAGCGGCGACATGCCGGCAGCGCTATCCATCAATGACTCGGACAACAGGGTTTCAAGGAGAGTCCATGAGCGGTTTCTTTCAGCGCCTGCAGGCGCTTCCCCCGCGCCGCCAGCAGGCCTTCATGGCCGCGCTGTGCGAGCGGCTGCTGCCCAACTACGCCTTCTACGCCGAGGCCTCCGGCCAGGGCGATCCCCGGGGGCTGCGCGCCGTGCTCGACCTGGTCTGGGAGCGGCTGGCGGTCAAGGACGCGCGCATCGACTTCGAGCGCCAGGCCGAGAAGCTGGCCGAGCTGGAGCCGCCGGCCGAGGACGACAGCTTCGGTGCCCGGCGGGCCCTGGAGGCGGTCGTGGCGATCTCGTCGCTGCTCGATACCCTGCGCGGCGAGTCGCCGGAGGCGGTGCTGGAAGTCAGCAAGACCTCCAGAGGAGGTGTCAGGGCCTTTATCGAGCTGACCGAGGGCGAGGAAGACGGCGAGCGCCTCGCCGCCCTGGTGCGCGAGCACCCGCTGATGGCGGACGAGAACGACTTCCAGGACGCGGTGCTCGAGGCGGTGGAGGGTGAGCTCGATCGCGACGGCCTCAAGGCGCTGCGCCGGCTGGGCCG
Organism: Halomonas koreensis; assembly: GCF_031451675.1. NCBI lineage: Bacteria > Pseudomonadati > Pseudomonadota > Gammaproteobacteria > Oceanospirillales > Halomonadaceae > Halomonas > Halomonas koreensis. The sequence continues at coordinate 8,390 of NZ_JARWAK010000017.1, forward strand.
CAACGAGGGCGTCAGCAACCTGGGGCTCGGCGGCGAGGAGTAGTCGCGCGTTGCTTTGGCATGGGACAGGCGCCTCGCGGCGCCCTTCGCGCAATAAATTGCGCTCCCACGAAAAGCGCTGCAGGCGGGGCCTCCGAGCCTTTGACGCGAAGGGCCCACCGACTGGTGGGCCCTTCGTGCTTCCGGAAAAGGAACGGAGAGGATTGATGTCGCGAGCGCAGCCATCAATCTCCGGTTCCTACAGCCGCATCTCGATCCCGCGCTCGGCCATATAGCGCTTGGCCTCGGGGATGGTGTACTCGCCGAAGTGGAAGATGCTGGCCGCCAGCACCGCGTCGGCGCCGCCGTCCTTGACGCCTTCCACCAGGTGGTCGAGGTTGCCGACGCCGCCGGAGGCGATCACCGGCACGCTCACCGCCTCGGAGATGGCGTGGGTCACGCCGATATCGAAGCCGGCCTTGGTGCCGTCGCGATCCATGCTGGTCAGCAGCAGCTCGCCGGCGCCGAGCTCGACCATCCTCTTCGCCCACTCCACGGCGTCGAGGCCGGTGGGGCGGCGGCCGCCGTGGGTGAAGATCTCCCAGCGCGGCGCCTCGCCTTCCTTCGAGACCTTCTTGGCGTCGATGGCCACCACGATGCACTGGCTGCCGAAACGCTCGGCGGCCTCGTGCACGAAGTCGGGGTTGTGCACCGCGGCGGTGTTGATCGACACCTTGTCGGCGCCGGCGTTGAGCATGGTGCGGATGTCGTCGCAGGTGCGGATGCCGCCGCCCACGGTCAGCGGGATGAACACCTCGCCGGCGATGCGCTCGACCATCTCCACCGTGGTGCCGCGATCCTCGTGGCTGGCGGTGATGTCGAGGAAGGTGATCTCGTCGGCGCCCTGCTGGTTGTAGCGCTGGGCGATCTCCACCGGGTCCCCGGCGTCGCGGATGCCGATGAAGTTGACGCCCTTGACCACCCGGCCGGCGTCGACGTCCAGGCAGGGGATGATGCGCTTGGCGAGTCCCATGGTCAGCTCCCGTCGCGTTGGCCGGTGAGTTCGTCGCACAGCGCCTGGGCCTCGGCCACGTCCAGGCTGCCCTCGTAGATGGCGCGGCCGGTGATGGCGCCGAGGATGCCCGGCTCGCGGGCCTCGACCAGGGCGCGCAGGTCGTCGAGGTTGGTCACGCCGCCGGAGGCGATCACCGGCAGGCCGCCTTCCCGGGCCAGCTCGGCGGTGGCCTCGACGTTGACGCCGCCCATCATGCCGTCGCGGGCGATATCGGTGTAGACGATCGAGGAGACGCCGTCGTCGGCGAAGCGCTTGGCCAGCTCGGTGGCCTTCTGGGTCGAGACCTCGGCCCAGCCATCGGTGGCCACATAGCCGTCGCGGGCGTCGAGGCCGACGATCACGTGGCCGGGGAAGGCCCGGCACATCTCGGTGACGAAGGCCGGTTCCTTGACCGCCTTGGTGCCGATGATCACCTGGGACACGCCGGCCTCCAGGTAATGCTCGATGGTCGCGGCCTCGCGGATGCCGCCGCCGATCTGGATCGGCAGGTCCGGGTAGGCGCGGGCGATGGCGGTGACCGCCTCGCCGTTGACCGGCGCGCCCTCGAAGGCGCCGTTGAGGTCGACCAGGTGCAGGCGGCGGGCGCCGGCCTCGACCCAGCGGGCGGCCATGGCCACCGGGTCGTCGCCGTAGGTGGTGGCGTCGTCCATCCGGCCTTGCTTGAGACGGACGCACTTGCCGTCCTTGAGATCGATGGCGGGGATTACCAGCATGTCCAGTCCTCTACGGGCGCCTCGAGGGGCCCTGTTGTTGGGGCGCGGCAGCGGGCGCCCATGAATGCAGCGTCACGGGCGCGTCGGCGCCCGGGGCAGGGGCCGCTCAGGGCGTCCACTGCACGAAGTTCTCCAGCAGCTTGAGGCCGGCCCGGGAGCTCTTCTCCGGGTGGAACTGCACGGCGAAGGTGGCGTCGCGGCCGGTGGCCACGTGGGCGGTGACACGCCCGTAGTCGGTGGTGCCGAACACCTGGGCGTCCTCGGTGGCCGCCACATAGTAGCCGTGCACGAAGTAGAAGTGCTCCTGGTCGTCGATGCCGGCCCACAGCGGGTGGTCGTGGCGCTGGCGCACCAGGTTCCAGCCCATGTGCGGCACCTTCAGGCGGTGGCCGCCGTCGTCGCGCATGTCGGTGGGGAAGCGCTTCACCTCGCCGGGCATGAAGCCCAGGCAGTCGATGCCGCCGTTCTCCTCGCTGTGGTCGTGCAGCATCTGCTGGCCCACGCAGATGCCCAGCAGCGGCTTGGCCTGCTGGGCCAGCAGCTCCTCGACCAGGCCGCGCAGTTCGGTGCGCTCGAGCTCGCCCATGCAGTCGCGGATGGCGCCCTGGCCGGGCAGCACCAGGCGGGTGGCGCCATGGATGCGGCGCGCATCGCGGGTCACCACCACGTGCTCATGGGTGACATGTTCCAGTGCCTTGGCGACGGAATGCAGGTTGCCCATCCCGTAGTCGATGACGGCAATGGTCATGGAAGGCTCCTCGTGTCGGTCGGCGGGGTCACAGGCTGCCCTTGGTGGACGGCATCTGGCCGGCCATGCGGGGATCCTCGGAGGCGGCCATGCGCAGCGCCCGCCCGAAGGCCTTGAAGATGGTCTCCGCCTGATGGTGGGCGTTGAAGCCCTTCAGGTTGTCGATGTGCAGGGTGACCCGGGCGTGGTTGACGAAGCCCTGGAAGAACTCCCAGAACAGCTGGGTGTCCAGCCGGCCGAGGGTGGCGCGGGTGAACTCGACGTCCATGAACAGGCCCGGGCGCCCCGAGAAGTCTACCACGACCCGCGACAGCGCCTCGTCCAGCGGCACGTAGGCGTGGCCGTAGCGGTAGATGCCGCGCTTGTCGCCGATCGCCTTGTCGAAGGCCTGGCCCAGGGTGATGCCCAGGTCCTCGACGGTATGGTGATCGTCGATATGCAGATCGCCCACGGCCTCGATGTCCAGGTCGATCAGGCCATGGCGGGCCACCTGGTCCAGCATGTGATCGAGGAAGGGAACGCCGGTCTCGCAGTTCAGCCGGCCCTCGCCGTCGAGGTTCACGGTGACGGTGATCTGGGTTTCCTTGGTGTCGCGGGTGACCGTGGCGATACGCTCGGACATGTCGGGTCTCCAGCGCCTGGGCGCGTGTCGGGATGGGGGTCGCCGTCGCGGCGATACGGACGGGGCGGCCCCGTCGTTGCAAGGCTGCCATTATAGTGAAACGCCACCCCCATCCGCTACAATGCCCCCACCAGGGGCAGGGCCGAGGGCCGCATGCCGTGGCTCCGGCCCCGCCCGCTACGATGGCCTTCCCATCCAGGAGCAGGCGCCGCCTGCCGGAGCTTCAGGAGACACCTGCATGCCGGTCACGCTTCAGCGCGTCGATCAAGCGGCCTGGGACGCGGACGCCCAGATCCGCACCGACCTGGTTCGCATCTACGCCGATGCGCCTCTCGAGCGCCTGCCGCGCCCCCCCGAGGCCTTCGTCGACGACCACCTGTCGGCACACCGCTTCTTCTGCTGCGCCCGCTTCAACGACCGCCTGCTGGGCGCCGTGGCGGTCTCGCCCGACGCCGAGGCCTGGTGGCTGTCGCATCTCTGCGTGCGCAAGACCACCCGGCGCCGCGGCGTGGGCTCGCGGCTGCTGGCGCTGATCGGCGAGGCGGCCCATGACGAAGGGGTTCGGCTGAGGGTGACGACCGCCCAGCTGACCATGGCCGACCAGGTGATGCTGGGCCGCATGGGCTATCGCCTGACCCATGCCGGCGACTATTTCGAACTGGATCTGACGCCCAAAGGAGCCGGGCAATGAAGCGAATCCTGCGTACCCTGCTGGCCGCCATCGGGGTCCTCGGCCTGGTGCTGGTCGGCGCCGTGGTGTTCATCACCACCTTCTTCGACCCCGAGGACCTCAAGCCGCGGCTGGTGGACGTGGTCCGCGAGCACAGCGGGCTGGAACTGGAGCTCGATGGCCCCCTGACCTGGTCCTTCTACCCGCGGCTGGGGGTCGGCGTCGAGTCCGCCGAGGCACGGTTGCCCACCCAGCCCCCCGAGGCCGCGCCCTTCGCCGCCTTCGACCACGCCGAGGTCAGCCTGGCCTTCGCCCCCCTGCTGCGCGGCGAGATCGCCATCGACGGCCTGACCCTGGATGGCCTGAACCTGCACCTGGAGCGCGATGCCGAGGGTCGGGGCAACTGGCAGACGCTGATCGAGCGGCTGCGCAGCCGCGGCGAGGAGGCGGAAGCCGTGCTGGCACCGGCCTCTGCCGGCCCCAACCCCGATGCCGGCGGCCTGGCGGTGGCGCTCAACATCGCCAGCGTCGAGATCCGCGACGGCCGCATCGACTACCGCGACGCCCGGGCCGGTCGCGCCCTGACCCTCGAGGGGGTCGATATCACCGGCAACAACGTCAATCCCGACCGGCCCTTCCCGCTGAGCGCCAGCCTCGAGGTGGCGCTGCGCGACGGCCTCGAGGCCGGGACGCCGCGGGTGATCAGCCAGCTGGGGCTCGAGGCCCGGGTCGACCTGGGGCTGGCCGAGGGCCGCCATGTCTTCAACAAGCTGACCCTGGAATCCAGCACGCGCCTGGGCGACGGCGAGCCCGCCCAGGAGGCGCGCCTGGACGCCGAGGCGCTGGTCGTCGACCTGGCCGGCGAGCACCTCGCCCTGAATGGCAGCCGCCTCGAGGCCAGCCTGCTGCACCCCCGGCTGGGCGAGAAGCGCCTGCCGCTGTCGCTGGCCTTCCGCCTGGAAGCCGACCTGGCCGCCCGCACGGCGCGGCTGCACGAGCTGGCGCTGACCGGCCCCGACGGCCTCGAGCTGACCGGCAACCTCGCCTTCCACGACCTGGCCGCGAGCCCGCGCTACGAGGGGCAGCTCCAGCTGGCCGAGATGTCGCTGCGCCCCTGGCTGATTCGCCTGGATGCCATGCCGGCCATGGCCGACAACGCCTCCCTCAAGCGAGTGGCCCTGACCAGCCCGATCAGCGGCGACCTCGAGGCGGTGAGCCTGGATGGCCTGACCCTGAGCCTGGACGGCAGCACCCTCAGCGGCCAGCTGGGCGGCCGCTTCGACGGCACGCGCCTGGAGGCCGACCTGCAGGGCGACCGCCTGGACCTGGATGGCTACCTGCCGCCGGACGACCGGCCCATGGCCGCCGGCGGGCCGAGCCTGCCCGGCGTGGGGAGGGCCTTCGCCGAGGACGGGGGCGGCGAGCTGGTGCCGGCCGGCTGGCTGGCGGACCTGTCCCTGGACGCCGAGCTGCGCCTCGGTGAGCTGGGGCTGATGGGCCAGACGTTCGGCGACGTGTCGCTGCGCCTCGTCGGCCGCGATGGCCGCCATCGCCTGGAGGCCTTCGAGTCCGGCTTCCACGACGGGCGCCTGACCGCCACCGGCGAGCTGGACGCCCGCGAGACGCCGCTGCGCTGGCGCCTGACGCCGCGTGTCGAGGCGCTGCGCCTGGGCGCCCTGCTGGATTCCCTGAGCGACGACCCGCCCGCCCTGGCGGGGCGCCTGAACGCCGATGGCGAGCTCGAGACCCGCGGCAACCGCCTCGCCGAGCTCAAGCGCGGCCTGAACGGCCGGCTGACCGCGCGCATGGACGAGGGACGCATCGTCGGCACCAACGTCTCCCGCGAGCTGTGCACCTCGGTGGCGCGGCTGGAAGGCGAGCAGACCCGCCGCGACTGGGCCGCCGACACCCGCTTCCGGCGCGCCGAGGCCAGCTTCGTGATTCGCGACGGCGTGGCCGAGACCGACGACCTGACCGTCACCCTGCCGGGCATCGCCCTGGGCGGCGAGGGGCGTCTCGACCTGACCAGCCAGCGCTTCGCGCTGGGCGCCGACGCGCGCTTCACCGAGAGCGTGGATGCCGCCTGCGAGGTCAATCCGCGGCTGGTCGACGTGCCCTTCCCGGTGCACTGCGACGGCGAGCTCGGCGGCGACAGCGCCGAGTGGTGCCGCTTCGACCGCGAGGCCTTCCGCGCCACCCTGGGCGACCTGCTGCGCCGCGAGGCGACCCGCCGGGTAGGCGAGGAGCTCCAGGAGCGCCTCGGCGACGAGGCCGGGGAGGCCGGGGAGGAACTTCGCGACGCCCTGGAGGGTCTCTTCCAGTGAGCAAGCTATAGCCAGTCCCTGCGCCGACCTTCGCGTCGGCGCTTTTTTTCGTGTCGAGAATGCCCATGACGGAGACGCCCCCCGAGATCCTGTGCCCCGATGCCTTCCGGCGTCGCCTGCTCGCCTGGTTCGATGTCCATGGCCGCCACGACCTGCCCTGGCAGCACGACCGCACCCCTTACCGGGTGTGGGTCTCGGAGATCATGCTGCAGCAGACCCAGGTCGCCACCGTGATCCCCTATTTCGAGCGCTTCATGGCGCGGTTTCCCGACGTGCGCTCGCTGGCCGCCGCCGAGCAGGACGAGGTGCTGCATCTGTGGACCGGCCTCGGCTACTACGCCCGCGGGCGCAACCTGCACAAGGCCGCCCGGGTGGTGGTGGACGAGCACGGCGGCGACTTCCCGGTGCACAGCCTCGACGCCATGGCCGCGCTGCCGGGCATCGGTCGCTCCACCGCCGGGGCGATCATCGCCCAGAGCACCGGCCAACGGGCGGTGATCCTCGACGGCAACGTCAAGCGCGTGCTCACCCGCCTGCATGCCGTGGCGGGCTGGCCGGGGCGGCCGGCGGTGGAGCGGCGGCTGTGGGCGCTGGCCGAGCGCTATACCCCCGAGGCCCGGGTGGTCGACTTCACCCAGGCGATGATGGACCTGGGCGCGACCCTGTGCCGGCGCGGCCAGCCCGACTGCCAGCGCTGCCCCTTCGAGGACGTCTGCCTGGCCCGCGCGCGGGACGAGACGCGTCGCTTCCCCGAGTCCAAGCCGAAGAAGGCGACCCCCAAGCGGCAGGCGACGATGCTGTTGCTGCAGGACGCCGACGGCCGGGTGCTGCTGGAGCAGCGTCCCTCCGCCGGCCTGTGGGGCGGCCTGTGGTGCCTGCCCCAGTTCGAGACCGACGACGCGCTCCAGGCCTGGCTCGACGCGCACGCGTTGGGAGCGCGGCTGGAGGCGCCCTGGGCGTCCTTCACCCATGTGTTCAGCCACTTTCGCCTCGAGATCACCCCCAGGCCGGCACGTGTCGCCCGTCTCGACGCCGTGGGCGAGGCGCGCCGCTGGGTCGACCCCGCCGCCCCCGGCGATATCGGCCTGGCCGCGCCGGTGAAGGGCTTGCTGGATGCGCTGCGCCCCTTCACCCTGAGCGTCCAGGACGCGACCTGATATCCCGCCACCCAGGAGAAACGCCCGATGAGCCAGACCGTCTTCTGCCGCAAGTACCAGCAAGAGCTCGAGGCCCTGCCGTTCCCGCCGCTGCCCGGCGCCAAGGGCCAGGAGATCCAGGCCAGCGTCTCGAAGCAGGCCTGGGAAGAGTGGCAGGCCCTGCAGACTCGACTGATCAACGAGAAGCACCTCAACATGCTGGAGCCCGAGGCGCGCGAATACCTGATGGACCAGCTGGAGCGCTTCCTCGACAACCGCGAGACCGACCAGGCCGAAGGGTATGTGCCGCCCGAGCGCTGAGCGCAGAGGATGTCGCTGGCCGCGCCCAACTTTTTGAAAACGAAAGGTTGACGCGAGCGGGCCATTACGGTTTAATACGCACCGTTGGCGAGGGCCAGATAGCTCAGTCGGTAGAGCAGGGGATTGAAAATCCCCGTGTCGGCGGTTCGATTCCGTCTCTGGCCACCACTTGCTGGGGTATAGCCAAGCGGTAAGGCACCGGTTTTTGGTATCGGCATGCGCAGGTTCGAATCCTGCTACCCCAGCCACGCCAACCTAAGTTCTCGAAAGGCCGTGAACGCGAGTTCACGGTCTTTCTGCTCAGGGGGTACCCTCCCCCGAGCTGAAGGCAGGCGGCGTTGCCGGCATAGCTCAGTTGGTAGAGCAACTGACTTGTAATCAGTAGGTCCCGGGTTCGACTCCTGGTGCCGGCACCATCAAAAGCCCTGCAAAATCAGCGCACTACGAGCATTCAAAAGCCGCCTCACAAGGGCGGCTTTTTCGTGTGTGTCCACATTGTGTCCACACCCCTCCGTCCAATCACATGCCGAGTCAGTCGACGACGATGCCGTCGCAGAGGTTGGCGCGGTAGTGGTCATACTCGACAAAGCGCGGGTCATGCCAGGTCAGGACCTCGCACGTCACGCCAGTCGAGCGCCGGTACCTTCGCCGGTAGTCCGGTTCCCCGAGCATGGCGATCACCTGTCCCTTGGTCATGCCCGGGATGATTTCTCCCCTGGCGTGCGCGCGCACGCGGGCATTGCGTTGCGTGAGGGAAGACTGGAAGTGGCTGGGGCTGCTGGCCGGCCGGCGCGCTGGTCGGGCGTCGTCGCGGCGTAGGTCGGGGAAGCCGCTGTAGTCCGGGGCCTCGTGAATGGTCAGGCCGCCGCCGTCGAGGGGCGCTGAGGCCCCCGGGCAGGGCGTCTCCTGATAGAGCGTGGCGTCGCCGATCCGGCACTTGTAGACCTGGGCCTGGGCGGGTAGCGCCAGCAGGGTCGCGGCCAGCAGCAGGGCGGGCTTGATCATCCTTGATCACCGTTGCGGTCGTGTCGATTACAGGAAGGTAGCACAAGCCCGGGGCCAGGGCGCCGCGGAGCCGTTCACGCCGCCGGCCTCCTGGGCCGGCCGTGATGGCTCGGCAAGACGGGAAGGCGGCAAAGGAGCCCCCGCATCGGGGCTCAAGGGCCCACCCCAAGCGGGGTGCAACGGGTGGGCGCCTGAGTCTAGGGAGGGCGTGCCCGAGACGATAAGGGCACGATCGGGATGTCATGAAATCTTAACCGTCGGCGACGGGCGAGAGGACGAAAAAGGCCCGCTGGAGGCAGCGGGCTGGAAGTGGCTTACACGCGGGGGATGGGAGAATGTAAGCAGGCTTATTTTCGCATTGGAGGCACACCCTGTAAACGGCAATGCTTCTCTTTTCTCGCCTGAGTGGAAAGTGTCGCAAGGCTGCGCCCGGGGCGGAGCGCGGTATGGGCGGGGCGGCGTCGGGAGCCGGGACAAAAAACACCCGCCAGGGGCGTGGCGGGTGAGAGGGGCTTACCAATAGGGGGAAGGGTAAGCCCCTCCATGCTTCCACATCCGATCCTAAATGTATATGGATGCAGTTTTGCTGATATACGGGGCCGACTGCAGGGCCAGGAGATGGCCAGGGCACCTGCCGAAACGGGACAAAAAAAGGCCTGCAGGCTGCAGGCCAAGTTCTCGCTCCCATTACCGGGCCATCCCGGATCATCTCCCTCGAGAGACCAGGCCATTGTGTCGGGGCCGTCTTGCAATCGTGTGACGCTCGGTCAGCTCAGGGGCCGGCGAGGTCGGATCGTGCCTGGCTGGGCGGGTGTCCCATGCGGCGGCGGTAGGCGCGGGAGAAGCTCGAGACGTCGGTGAAACCCAGGTCGAGGGCGATCTCGCCCACCGAGCGTCGGGTCTGGCACAGCCAGTAGCGGGCCCATTGCAGGCGTCGGCTCATCACGTACTGCTGCGGTGTCATGCCGAACTGGCGCTGGCAGAGCAGGTGAAGCTGGCTCTGGCCGAGGTGCATGGCCTCGGCCAGGGCCCGGTTGTCCGGCGGCGCGGCCAGGCGCTCGTCGATGAAGGCATCCAGGGCCACGGCGGAGAGGCGATCCCGGCGCGCCGTTCCGGTCGCGTCCGGGGCGAGCAGCTGGCAGAACTGGCTGACGAACAGCACCGCCAGCTGGTGGTTGACCAGGCTGCGCTGCTCGGCGGTGCGTGCCGCCTTCAGCTGTCCCGTGGCGAACTCGACCATCGGCAGCAGGGTGGGGGGCAGGCTGAGCGACCGGGCCTCGGCGAACAGCGACTCGCGTAGCGCCAGGGCGCAGCTGGCCTCCAGCGAGGCCAGGCAGGGATCGTCGCCGTCGAGGTCGATCACCAGCACCTCGCTGTCCTCCTCGCGGCCCAGGTAGGTGTGCGGTTCGCGGTGGGGCAGGATGGCGGCCTGGCCGAGCACCAGGCGCTCGCCGCCGCGGCTGAACTCGTAGTCCATGGCGCCGCGCCATCCCAGCATGAGCTGGTGATGGTCGTGACAGTGCTCGCCGGAGGAGCGGGCGATGCGGTTGCAACGGGCCTGGGTCTGGGACATGGGGCCCCCTCGGGAACGGGGCGATAGCGGAGCCTGGGACAACGCTTGCGGAGACAGGATCAAGAGACCGGGCGATGCCCCTCGTAGACTGGCTGAACAAGCACAGTTGAAAAGAGGTTGACATGTATCTCGACGCCGAGCAAGTGACCCAGGCCCTGCCCTGGGGCGCCATGGTGGACGCCCTGGACGACATCTTCACCCGCACCGTGCACTCGCCGGTGCGCCATCATCACCACATGCAGGTGCCCGGCGACCCGGACGCCACCCTGCTGCTGATGCCGGCCTGGCTCGAGGGCCAGTACCTGGGCGTCAAGCAGGTCAACGTCTTCCCCGGCAACAGCCAGCGGGGCGAGCCGGGCCTCAGCGGCCACTACCTGCTGAGCTGCGCCCGTACCGGCCGTCACCTGGCCCAGCTGGACGGCAACGAGCTCACCGCCCGGCGCACCGCGGCGGCCTCGGCCCTGGCCGCGCGTTACCTGGCCCGGGAAGACGCCAGCGAACTGCTGATGGTCGGCGCCGGCCGCATGGGGCGCCGGCTGATCCCTGCCCATCGGGCCGTCAGGCCCATCGAGCGGGTCCGCGTCTGGGACATCCGCGAGACCTCGGCGGCGGCGCTGGTCGCCGACCTCCAGGCGGAGGGGCTCGAGGCCGAGGTGGTGCCGGCGGAGGGGCTGGCCGAGGCCGCCGGCCGTGCCGACATCATCAGCTGCGCCACCCTCAGCCGCGACCCGCTGATCCGCGGCGAATGGCTGACGCCCGGCGCGCACCTGGACCTAGTGGGCAGCTTCACGCCCTTCATGCGCGAGGCCGACGACGAGGTGATGCGTCGCGGCGCCATCTTCGTCGATACCCGCGCCGGGGCCCTGAGCGAGACCGGCGACCTGATCGACCCGCTCGAGAGCGGCGTGATCGCCGAGGCCGACATCCTCGCCGACTTCCCCGACCTCTGCGCGGGCCGCCATGCCGGCCGCGGCGCGCTGGCCGACCCGGAGCAGGCGATCACCGTCTTCAAGTCGGTGGGTGCCTCGGTGGAGGACCTGGCCGCCGCCATCCTGGCCTACGAACGCCGAGCGACACAGGCCTGAGCCCGGGGCGGCTCCCGCCGCCCGACTCCTGCGACACAACGACAACGAGGGCGGGCTCGCTCGCCCGGGAGTGCAAGACGAGATGAAAGACTATTCGACCCCCGCGATCCCCATGCCGCGGCTGCCCCTGGCGCTGATCCCCATCGTGCTGACCATCGCCCTGCTGGGCGTGCAGATCTTCTACTACGACGACTTCACCCCGCACATCCCGCTGGCCATCGGCTTCGGCATCACCGCCCTGGTCGGCTGGCTGCAGGGCTATCGCTGGAAGGACATCGAGGCCGGCGCCTTCCAGGTGCTGCACGTGGCCATGCCGTCCATCGCCACCCTGATCATCGTTGGCATGCTGGTGGGCACCTGGATCGCCAGCGGCACCGTGCCGATGCTCATCTACCTGGGGCTCGAGCTGATCGACCCCCGCTGGTTCCTGGCCGCGGCGATGCTGATGTGCTCCATGGTCTCGCTGTCGATCGGCTCCTCCTGGACCACCGTGGGCACCGTGGGCCTGGCGCTGATCGGCATCGGCGACGCCTTCGGCGTGCCGATCTACTGGACCGCCGGCGCGGTGGTCTCCGGGGCCTTCTTCGGCGACAAGATCTCGCCGCTGTCGGACACCACCAACCTCTCCCCGGCGGTGACCGAGACCAACATCTTCGATCACATCCGCTACATGCTGCCGACCACCATTCCCGCCATGCTGATCGCCCTGGCGGTGTACCTGGTGGTGGGCGGCGCCGAGGGCGGGGCGGGCGACTCCCTGGCGCGCATCGAGACCATCAAGCAGGGACTGGCCGACGGCTTCGAGATGGGTGTCTGGCAGCTGCTGCCGCTGGTGGTGGTCATCGGCCTGGCCTTCTTCAAGGTGGCGCCGATCCCGGCCCTGTTCATCGGCGTGATGCTGGGCGGCGGCGTGGCCATCCTGACCCAGGGCGCCTCCGTCCACGATGCCCTGACCTTCGCCCACAGCGGCTTTGCCATCGAGACCGGCACCGCGACCCTGGACAGCCTGCTCAACCGCGGCGGCGTCACCTCCATGACCTGGGTGGTGACCCTGATGATGTTCGCCCTGGCCTACGGCGGCGCGCTCGAGCGCACCCGCTGCCTGGAGGCCATCGTCGGCGCCATCATGAAGCGCCTCGAGGGCTTCCGCGGCCTGCAGACCAGCGCCATCCTGACCTCCATCGCCACCAACGTGGTCTCCGGCGACGTCTACCTGTCCATCGCCCTGCCGGGGCGCATGTACAAGCCGGCCTACGACCGGGTGGGCTACTCGCGGCTGAACCTGTCCCGGGCCATCGAGGAGGGCGGCACCCTGGTCTCGCCGCTGGTGCCCTGGAACGCGGGAGGAGCCTTCGTGATCGGCGCCCTGGGCCTGACCGTGACCGCCGGCGACTTCAGCCAGCTGCTCTACATCCCCCTGGCCTTCGCCTGCTGGCTGTCGCCGCTGTTCGGCATCCTCTATGCCCAGCTGGGCTGGTTCTCCAGGCGCGCCGACGCCGCCGAGGGAGAAGGCAGTGAGGCCGCGGCCCTGGCGGAGAAGCGGGGATGAGCGAGGCGGTCTCTCGCGCGCGGGTCGCGGTGGTGGGCGCCGGCGTGGTCGGCATGACCACCGCGCTGGCCCTGCAGCGACAGGGCCTCGCCGTCACCGTGCTCGATCCCCGAGGCCCCGGGGAGGGCGCCTCCTACGGCAATGCCGGCTTCCTGGCCACCGAGCTGATCGATCCGCTGTCGACGCCGGCCATGCTGCGCCAGGCCCCGCGCCTGTGGCTCGATCGCCATGGCCCCCTGGCCCTGCCGTGGCGCTACCTGCCACGGCTGGCCCCCTGGCTGGCGCGTTTTCTCGCCGCGGCGGCCCCGGCCCGGGTCCGCCGGGGGCGCCGGGCCCTGGCGGCCCTCAACGGGGCCTCGGTGGATGCCTGGCGGCGCTGCCTGGCCGATATCGGCGCCGAGGACGAACTGGTGGCCTCGGGCTACCTGCTGGTCTGGGAATCCCCGCAGGGGCGGGAGGCCGCCAGGGCCCGGATGGCACACCTGGAGCGCTGGGGGCATGCGGTGGAATGGCTCGAGGGCGAGGTGCTGCGCGCCCGGGAGCCGGGCCTTTCCGGCGCGCTCAGTCACGGCCTCTTCTTCCCCGGCGCCCACCAGGTGCGGGATCCCTACGCCCTGGTGAGGCGCCTGGCCGAGGCCTTCCGCGCTCGCGGCGGGGCGATCCGCCAGGCCCGTGTCGAGCGCCTCGAGCCCCGGGGCGAGGGCGTCCGGCTGCACACCGATCAGGGCGCGCTCGACGCGGCCCAGGCGGTGGTGGCGGCGGGGGCCTGGAGCCACCGCCTGGCCGCCGGCCTGGGGCTCTCGGTGCCCCTGGAGACCGAGCGGGGCTATCACCTGACCCTGCCCGGGCGCGGCCGGGCCCTGCGTCAGCCGGTGGGCTCGGCGGAGCGGCGCTGCGTGATGACGCCCATGGACTGTGGCCTGCGCGTCGTCGGCTTCACCGAGCTCGGCGGCCTGTCGCTGCCGCCGGTGGCGCGCCGCTACGCCTCGCTGCGCCATCACGCCGGTGGCCTGCTGGAGGACGGGCGCGGCCTCGACGAGAACGCCGAGGAATGGATGGGCTTTCGGCCGACCCTGCCGGATTCCCTGCCGGTCATCGATACCCACCCGGCCTATCCGGCGGTGCACTTCGCCTTCGGCCATCAGCACCTGGGGCTGACCCAGGCGGCGATCAGCGCGGAGCAGGTCGCGGCCCTGGTGGCCGGCGAGCGCCCGGGCCTGGAGCTCGCCCCCTATCGGGTGAGCCGTTTCGCTGCCCGCCGTGCATCGCCCGACATCGCCGCCCCCTAGCCGCAGGCCCCGGGAGGATGCGAGGATCCCGGGGCCTTGAAAACCCCGGGCGGCGTCACCACGTCCCCTGCGCAGGTCCCTCGAGGCCCCGCCGTGCGGCTGACCGCCGTCGGTCACGAGATCGAATCTGAACCCATTCCGACTGCTACAGGAGGTATTGGATGTCAGTGCAGACATCGTCCAACCGACCGCTGGACCAGGCGACCCAGTTCATCGTCGATTCCCCCGACCCCGAGAGCCGGGTGCGCAGCGCCCCGCTGCCCGGGGAGGACCCCTATCCCACCCGCCTCGCCGAACCCCTCGACCTGCCCTGGCTCAACCGCCAGGAGGCCGTGGTCAAGGGGCGCGATCGCGAGGGGCCGCTCACCTCGGCGCAGCTCGATGCGTTCGAGCGCCAGGGCTTCCTCTTCGAGCCGGACTTCCTGCGCGGCGACGAGCTCGACGAGCTGCGTCGGGAGCTCGGTCGCCTGCTCGAGCGCGACGACTACCGGGGCCGCGACTTCAGCATCACCGAGCCCCAGGGCAACGAGATCCGCTCGCTGTTCGCGGTGCACTTCCTGTCGCGGATCTTCGGTCGCCTGGCCAACGACGAGCGCCTGACCGGCCGGGCCCGGCAGATCCTCGGCGGCGAGCCCTATGTCCATCAGTCGCGGATCAACTACAAGCCCGGCTTCGAGGGCAAGGGCTTCAACTGGCACTCGGACTTCGAGACCTGGCACGCCGAGGACGGCATGCCGGCAATGCACGCCGTGAGCGCCTCCATCGTGCTCACCGACAACCACACCTTCAACGGCCCGCTGATGCTGATCCCGGGATCACACCGGGTGTTCGTGCCCTGCCTGGGCGAGACCCCGGAGGATCATCACAAGCAGTCGCTCAAGACCCAGGAGTTCGGCGTGCCGAGCCGCGAGGCGCTGCGCCGGCTGATCGATCGCCACGGCATCGAGGCGCCCACCGGGGCCGCCGGCGGCCTGCTGCTGTTCGACTGCAACACCCTGCACGGCTCCAACGCCAACATGTCGCCGGACCCGCGCAGCAACGTCTTCTTCGTCTACAACCGCCGCGACAACCGCTGCGGCGAGCCCTACGCCGCCGCCAAGCGGCGTCCGCGCTTCCTGGCTCACGACCCCGACGAGGCCTGGTCGCCGGACGCCTGATGCGGGGGGTAGACTGGCGGTGTCTGCCCCGCGTCGGGCCCCATCCGCACAAGGAGTCGAGTCGGAATGCGCTTCGTACCCCGTTTCACCGATGGCCGGGAGACGTCCTGGCTGCTGGGCAAGATCGTCTGCGTCGGCCGCAACTACGCCGACCACGCCCGGGAACTGGACAACCCGGTGCCCAGCGAGCCGCTGCTGTTCATCAAGCCGGCCTCCAGCGCCGTGGCGCTCGAGGCGCCGATCGAGGCCCCCTTCGCCCGCGGCGAGGTGCACTTCGAGACCGAACTGGCGCTGCTGATCGGCGCGCCGGTCAGCGAGGCCACCGCCGCCGAGGCGGAGCAGGCCATCGTCGGCATCGGCCTGGCGCTGGACCTGACCCTGCGCGACGTCCAGGCGCGGCTCAAGGAGAAGGGGCATCCCTGGGAGCGGGCCAAGGCCTTCGACGGCGCCTGCCCGCTGTCGGCCTTCCTGCCGCTGGCCGAGGTGCCCAACTGGAGCGCCCTGGCCTTCACCCTGGCGGTGGACGGCGAGGAGCGCCAGCACGGCCACGGGGCCGATATGCTGTTCCCGGTGCCGGAGCTGGTCGCCGAGATGAGCCGCCACTTCACCCTGGAGCCGGGCGATGTGGTGCTCACCGGCACGCCGGCCGGGGTGGGGCCGCTGCCGCGGGGCGCCGAGCTGAGCCTGACGCTGACCGGGGGGCTGGAGGTGAGCACCCGGGTAATCGACTAGGCCGACCCCCCGGGCCACCAACGACAAGGGCCCCTGCCGGCATCGCCGGCAGGGGCCCTGTCGCGTCCGGGGCGGGCTCACTCCAGGTAGGTGTAGCCCTCCAGGCCCTCGGAGAGGTCGTCCAGGAAGCGTTGCTGTTCGTCCTCGTCGAGCCCGCTGGCGGCGAGCTGGTCGGCCAGCCGCTCGCGCAGCACCTCGGCGTCGAAGTCCACGTAGCCGAGCACGTCGGCCACCCGGTCGCCGCGGCGCACGTGGTCGAACTGCCACTCGCCGTCGGCGTCCAGCGCCGCGTCCACGGAGTCGGTGTCGCCGAACAGGTTGTGCAGGTCGCCGAGGATCTCCTGGTAGGCGCCGACCAGGAAGAAGCCCAGCAGCCGCTCCTCGTCCTCCGGCCACTCGGGCAGCGGCAGGGTCGCCTCGACGCCCTCGCCGTCCACGTAGCCGTCGATGCGCCCGTCGCTGTCGCAGGTGATGTCCTGGACCACCGCGCGACGCGAGGGCGGCCGGTCGAGGCCGGTCAGCGGCAGCACCGGGAAGATCTGGTCGATGCCCCAGACATCGGGCACCGACTGGAACAGCGAGAAGTTGACGAACAGCTTGTCGGCGAGCTTCTCGGCGAGCTCGTCGTGGATCTCCCGGTGGGCGCGGTTGCGCGGGTCGAGGCGCTCGCGCAGCCGGGCGCAGGCGGCGGTGTAGACGCCCTCGCCCTCGGCTCGAGCCTCCAGGCCGGCCAGGCCCATCACGAAGCGCTCCTGCAGCTCGCCGATGGCCTGCACCAGGTCGTGCCAGGCCTCGACCAGGCCGCGGGGCTCGTGCAGGGCCTGCAGCTCGTCGTGGACCCGCCACAGCTCGGCCACCTGGGGATCACCCTCGACCCGCGCCGCCGGCGCCCGGGTATCGGGACGCTCCTCGCCGATCACATTGGTGACCAGCACCGCGTGGTGGGCGGTCAGGGCGCGGCCGGACTCGCTGATCAGGTGCGGGCGGGGCAGGCCCTCCGCCTCGCAGACCTGGGCGAAGGCCGCCACCACGTTGCGGGCGTACTCGCGCATCGAGTAGTTGATCGAGCAGAAGCTGCGCGAGCGGGTGCCCTCGTAGTCGATGCCGAGGCCCCCGCCCACGTCCACGGTGTCCACCGGGGCGCCCAGGGCGATCAGGCTCTGGTAGAAGCGGGCGCACTCGCGCAGGCCGCGCTGGATGTCGCGGATGTTGGCGATCTGCGAGCCCAGGTGGAAGTGCACCAGCTGCAGGCTGGCCAGGGCGTCGGCCTCGCGCAGGCGCGCCACCACCGCCTGGATCTGGCCGGCGGTGAGGCCGAACTTGGACTTCTCGCCGCCGGTGTTCTGCCACTTGCCCTTGCCCACCGAGGCCAGCCGGGCGCGCAGGCCGATGCGCGGCGTGACGCCTAGCCGCTCGGCCTCCTCGAGGATCCACGGCAGCTCGGAGAGCTTCTCCACCACCAGGTAGACCCGGTGGCCGAGCTTCTCGCCCATCAGCGCCAGGCGGATGTACTCGCGGTCCTTGTAGCCGTTGCAGACGATCAGCGAGGGGCCGTCGCCGGACAGCGCCAGCACGGCGAGCAGCTCGGGCTTGCTGCCGGCCTCCAGGCCGACCCGGTCGCGGCCGCGCTCGCGGGTGGCGAGGATCTCCTCCACCACCCGGCGCTGCTGGTTGACCTTGATCGGGTAGACCGCGGTGTAGCCGCCGTCGAAGCCTTCCTCCGCCATGGCGCCGTCGAAGGCGGCGCACAGCTGCTCGACCCGGTCGTGGAGGATGTCGGTGAAGCGGATCAGCACCGGCAGGCGCAGCCCGGCCTGGCGCAGCCGGGCGACCAGCGGCGACAGCGCCAGCGCCGGGCCTCCGCCCTCGGGGCCTTCGGGGCGCACCAGGGCCTGGCCGTCGTCGGCCACGTCGAAGTAGCCGCCGCCCCACTGGTCGATGTTCCAGGTGCGCCGGGCGCGATGGGCGGGGCCGGCGGCGCTGCCCATCGCCAGGCTCATGGCCGGGCCTCGGGCAGCGGCGGGGCGCCGTCCGCGATGCGCCGCTTGAGCACGGTGCGGAAGGCGTCCGGATCGTGGGGGGTGAGGTCGTGGGCCGGCGGGTCGACGTAGACCACCAGCAGCCGCGACAGCCAGTAGCGCAGCGCGGTCATGCGCAGCATCATCGGCCAGGCCTCGCGCTCGGCGGCCTCCAGCGGGCGTTGCGCCTGGTAGGCGGTGAGCAGGGCCTCGTAGCGCTCGGAGTCGAGGCGGCCGTCGTCGTCGCTGGCCCAGTCGTTGACCACGATGGCCAGGTCGAACAGCAGATCGCCGGTGCAGCCGTTGTAGAAGTCGATCAGCCCGCCCAGGGTATCGCCGTCGAACAGGGTGTTGTCGCGGAACAGGTCGCCATGGATGGCGCCCTGGGGCAGGGCCGACGAGGCGCCGAAGACGCCCTGGTAGATCTCCACCTCGTCCTTCATCAGCGCCTGGTCTTCCGGCGACAGGTAGACCAGCACCTTGTGGTGCATGGGCAGCAGCCAGTGCAGGTCGCGGGGGTTGGGGCGATGGCCCGGGAAGTGCCGGGAGACCTTGTGCATGCGCCCCAGGGCGTCGCCCAGGGCGCGGCACTGGGCCAGGTTGGGCGCCTTGGGGTGCTTGCCGGGCAGGCGCGGGAAGAGCAGCGCCGGCTTGCCGGCCAGGCTGTGCAGGGCGATGCCGTCGCGGTCGTGGAGAGGCCCGGGCACCGGCAGGCGGTGCTCGTCCAGGTAGTCCAGCAGGTCGACGAAGAACGGCAGCTCCTCGTGCTCGCCCTGCTCGAACAGGGTCAGCACCAGCTCGCGCCGGTCGGTGGTGACGAAGAAGGTGCTGTTCTCGGTGCCGGCGGGCACGCCCTCGCAGGCGACCAGGGAGCCGGCCTCGAAGCGGCTCAGAAACGCCTCGACCTGGGAGTCGGTCAGCGGTGTGAATACGGCCATGTGTCTCTCGCCCGGGTATGCGAAGCCGCCTATTGTAGCGGCTTGGCGGCGTGATGCACGAACCGGATGGACTCGGCCCCGCGGCGGGCGGGGCCGGGTGTCAGAAGCGCTTGAGCACCCACTCGGGCACGGCGATGCGCTGGCCGTTCTGGCGCTCGAAGTCGCCGTCGCCGTCGCGATCGACCAGGTAGTAGGCGGGCCCGGCGGCGGGTTGGATCTCGATGGCGTAGAGCGCGCCGTTGACCCGGTACTCGCGGATGGTGCGATCTTCCTCCTGGCGGATGGTGATGTCCGGCTCCACCTCGGCGCCGGACTGGGCCAGGGCCGGCAGCGAGGCGGCGGTCAGCCCGGAGGCGAGCAGCAGGCCGGCAAGCAGGCGGGGAAGGGGCAGCATGGGGATCTCCTGACCGGGGAATCTGCCCCCAGTGTATGCCCTGGCGCCGGCGAGGCCCACCTCGGCGCGGCAAAGCGGTTCGGCAATGCGTATCATGGGTGATCAGGATCAGGGTTCATCGAACTCGCCACTCCATATCTGCCCAGTCTGCAAGGGAAGCCGATTCATGGCCGACACCCCCATCGTTCTCGTCGACGGTTCCTCCTATCTCTACCGCGCCTTCCACGCCCTGCCGCCGCTGACCACCTCCGAGGGCCAGCCCACCGGCGCCATCAAGGGCGTGCTCAACATGCTCAAGCGGCTGATCAAGGACTACCCCGACAGCCCCATGGCGGTGGTGTTCGACGCCCCGGGCAAGACCTTCCGCGACGAGCTGTACGCCGAGTACAAGGCCCAGCGCCCGCCGATGCCGGATGACCTGCGCGCCCAGGTCCAGCCGCTGCACGACTGCGTCAAGGCGCTCGGCCTGCCGCTGCTGTGCATCGAGGGGGTGGAGGCCGACGACGTCATCGGCACCTTGGCCCACCACGCCACCCAGGCCGGCCGCGACGCGGTGATCTCCACCGGCGACAAGGACATGGCCCAGCTGGTCAACGCCCATATCACCCTGGTCAACACCATGAAGGACGAGACCCTGGACGTGGCCGGCGTGAAGGAGAAGTTCGGCCTGCCGCCGGAGCGGATCATCGACTTCCTGGCGCTGATGGGCGACAAGGTCGACAACATCCCCGGCGTGCCCGGGGTCGGCGAGAAGACCGCCCTGGGGCTGCTGCAGGGCATGGAGGGCGGCCTCGAGACCATCTACGCGGACCTCGAGACGGTCAAGACCCTGGGCTTCCGCGGCGCCAAGACGCTGCCCAAGAAGCTCGAGGCGCACCGCGACGAGGCCTTCCTGTCCTACGAGCTGGCCACCATCAAGACCGACTGCGAGCTGCCGGTGGGCCTCGACGACCTGGACATCGCCCACCCGGACCGCGAGGCGCTGCTCGAGCTCTATCGCCGCCTGGAGTTCAAGGCCTGGCTGTCCGAGCTGCTGGAGGGCCGGGACGAGGGCGTCGACGACGCGGCCGGCGGTGACGCGGCGGCCACGGGCACTGACGGCGGTGGCGCCGAGCGCGAGGACGTGGTGATCCTCGAGCGCGCCGATCTCGACGCCTGGCTGGCGCGCCTCGAGGAGGCCGAGGCCTTCTGCTTCGATCTCGAGACCACCAGCCTCGACTACATGGAGGCCGAGATCGTCGGCGTCGGGCTGTCGCTGGCGCCGGGGGAGGCCGCCTATATCCCGCTGGCCCACGACTACCTGGACGCCCCGGCGCAGCTCGACCGGCGCGCCGTGCTCGAGGCGTTGACGCCGTTGTGGACGGATGCCGGCAAGGCCAAGATCGGCCAGAACCTCAAGTACGACATCTCGGTGCTGGCCCGCCACGGCATCGAGGTGGAAGGCGAGCTCGAGGACACCATGCTCGAGTCCTACGTGCTGGATTCCACCGCCACCCGCCACGACATGGACTCGCTGGCGCTCAAGTACCTGGGCGAGAAGACGGTGAGCTTCGAGGACATCGCCGGCAAGGGCGCCAAGCAGCTGACCTTCAACCAGGTCGCCCTGGAGCAGGCCGCGCCCTACGCCTGCGAGGACGTCGACATCACCCTGCGCCTGCACCGCGAGCTGCGCCCCCGGATCGAGGCCGAGGGCCGCCTGGCCGAGGTGCTCGACACCCTGGAGCGCCCGCTGATCCGGGTGCTGTCGCGCATGGAGCGCGGCGGCGTGGCCCTCGACGCCGAGCGCCTGCACGCCCAGAGCCGGGAGCTCGGCGAACGCATCGGCGAGCTGGAGCAGCAGGCCTACGAGCTGGCCGGGCGCGAGTTCAACCTCGGCTCGCCCAAGCAGCTCGGCCAGATCCTGTTCGAGGAACAGAAGATCCCGGTGATCAAGAAGACCCCCAAGGGCGCGCCGTCCACCGCCGAGGCGGTGCTCGAGGAGCTGGCGCTGGACTATCCGCTGCCCAAGGTGATCATGGAGCATCGCGGCCTCTCCAAGCTGCGCTCCACCTACACCGACAAGCTGCCCAGGCTGGTCAACAAGGCCACCGGGCGGCTGCACACCAGCTACCACCAGGCGGTCACCGCCACCGGGCGGCTGTCGTCGTCGGATCCCAACCTGCAGAACATCCCGATCCGCACCGAGGAGGGACGCCGGATCCGCCAGGCCTTCGTGGCGCGGCCCGGCTATCGCATCGTCGCCGCCGACTACTCGCAGATCGAGCTGCGCATCATGGCGCACCTGTCCGGCGACAAGGGGCTGCTCGAGGCCTTCGCCGAGGGCCGCGACATCCACGCCGCCACCGCCGCCGAGGTGTTCGGCGTGAGCCTCGACAAGGTCTCCGGCGAGCAGCGGCGCAGCGCCAAGGCGATCAACTTCGGGCTGATCTACGGCATGAGCGCCTGGGGGCTGGGCCGCCAGCTGCACATCGAGCGCAACCAGGCCCAGACTTACATCGACCGCTACTTCGATCGCTACCCCGGGGTGGCCCGCTACATGGAGCGGATTCGCTCCCAGGCGGCGGAGGATGGCTTCGTGGAGACGGTGTTCGGCCGGCGGCTCTACCTGCCGGAGATCCACTCCCAGAACCGCGCCCGCCGCCAGGGCGCCGAGCGCACCGCCATCAACGCCCCCATGCAGGGCACCGCGGCGGACGTCATCAAGCGCGCCATGATCGACGTCGACGCCTGGCTGGCCGGGGGCGACATCGACGCCATGATGGTCATGCAGGTCCACGACGAGCTGGTCTTCGAGGTCGCCGAGGACGCCGTCGAGGCCTTCATTCCCGAGGTCAAGCGGCGCATGCAGGCCGCCGCCGAGCTCGACGTGGCGTTGATCGTCGAGGCCGAGAGCGGCGCCAACTGGGACGAGGCGCACTGACCCGGCCCCTGAACGACGAGGCCCGCGGCACTGCCGCGGGCCTCTTGCTATCGGCGCATGGCACGGGTAGCGCCTGCCACCTGGTGGATGCGCGAACGCTTATCCCCCTGCCTGACCAGGGAGCCGCTCCGGGGCGTGGGAGCGCTCTTCAGAGCGCGAGGTGGTATCGGCTCCCACCACATCACCCTCTCACGGTGATCGGCGAAGCACCTCCGTCTATCCCCGGGGCGCCAGGGCCCGGATCGCCACGCTCAACTCCTCCACCAGCACCTCGGCCGCCATCGGCAACGAGCGGTCGGCGGCACTGCACAGTACCAGGCGCGCGCCCTCGACGCGGGGATTCCGCAGCGGGCGGAACACCAGCTCCCCATGAGCCAGCTCGCGGGCGACGTCCAGCGCATTGAGGAAGGCCACGCCGAGCCCCGCCCGTGCCAGCGACTTGATCGCCAGGATGCGATTGCAGCCGGCCAGGGGCGTGAGTTCGATGTCTGACTGGGCCAGCACCCGTTCCAGGGTCGAGCCGCGGAACATCTCGGCATCCGGCAGGATCGCGGGATAGTCGCGGCATTCCGACAGCCGTACCTCGGAGGCCGCCGCCAACGGATGCGAGGGCGCCACCACGACCCCGAAGCCCAGCTCCACCGCCTCGATGAAGCGGATGCGTCGGATCGGGGGCGGGTTCATGCAGATGCCGATATCGGCCTCGCCGGTGGCGACACGCTCGAGGATGTCCTCGGTCAGCCCGGTATGCAGCGCGAAACGAACCCGGGGAAAGCGTTCCCCGAAGCGGCCCAGCAGCTCCGGCAGCACCTGGTCGGTGAGCGACTCGACGGCGGCGATGCGGATCTCGGCGCAGCCGGTGCCGCGTATGTCGCCGAGCGTCTCCAGCAGTTGGCGCTCGTCGTGTTGCCATCGGCGTACCTGCGCGAGCATCAGCTCGCCCGCCGGCGACAGTCTCAGGCCTCTGGGCAGTCGCTCGAACAGCGCCACCCCCAGCTCGTCCTCCAGCTTGAGGATCTGGCGGTTCACCGCCGAGGCGGCGACGTGCAGGCGATCCGCCGCCTTGCGCAGCGAGCCCTGCCGGGCGACCTCCTCGAAGTAGCGCAAGCCCGTCAGCAACAGCTGCATGCCACCCTCCCGCGATACTTTTGTTGCCGTTTTGGCAACAGAATGAGCGAAACTCTATTATGGACCAGTACAGTTGGCCGGCGCTAGCTTGAAGGGACCTCCACAACAACAAACGAGGCTATCCCATGAGCATTTCTCCCGAGCCGCTCGGCTCGCGCGAGTCCCGGACCGAGCCGGTCGATCAGCGACTGCCGCTGCCCTCGATGCTGCTGTTCGGCGTCCAGCACGTGCTGGTCATGGCCGCCGCGCCGATCACCGCCGTCTTCCTCGTCGGCCAGGCGATGGGCTTCGGCGACGACGTCATGGTCGCCCTGATGAGTGCCACCTTCCTGGTCTGCGGCCTGGGCACCCTGCTGCAGTCCTTCGGCCCCTTCGGCATCGGCGCCCGACTGCCCTTCGTTCAGGTCCCGGGTGGCGCGCCCCTGGTGATCTTCCTGACCATTGCCCAGGCCACCGACCTGCAGACGGCCACCGGGGCGGTGATCCTTACCGGGGTGTTCTACTTCCTGGCCTTGCCCTTCTTCACCCGGGTGCTGAGGTTCTTCCCGCCCATCGTGATCGGCACCATGCTGCTGCTGGTCGCCGTCAACCTGGTGCGCATCTTCGGCGGCCTGATCACCGGCCAGGAGGGCTCGCCGGACTTCGCCAACCTGCCGGCCATCGGCCTGGCGTTGGGCACCATGGCTGCCATCGTGCTCTGCGCGAGGATCTTCACCGGCATGCTGCAGCGTATCGCGGTGATGCTGGGGCTGCTCACCGGCGCGGCGCTCAGCGCGGTGTTTGGCATCATGGAGTTCGATGGTGTGCTCTCCGGGCCGGTGGTCGCCTTCCCGTCGCTGTTCCCCTTCGGCATGCCCAAGTTCGACCTCTTCGCCTCGCTGCCGCTGATCATCTTCAGCGTGGTGTCGATGACCGAGGCCACCGGCCAGACCATGGCCACCGCCGAGATCGTCGAGAAGCGCGGCGACTCGCGTGCCCTGGTGCCGCGCAACATCCGCGCCGATGCCCTGGGGTCGCTGATCGGCGGCTGCTTCGGCACCTCGCTGATCATCACCAGCGGCGAGAACATCGGCATCGTCCGGGCCACTGGGGTGCGCTCGCGCTACGTGACCGTCGCCGCCGGCCTGATCCTGGTGTTGCTCGGCCTGTTCGCCCCGCTCGGTCGGCTGGCATCGCTGCTGCCCACCGCCGTGGTGGCGGGGACCGCGGTCATCGTCTTCGCCATCATCGGCGTGATGGGCATCAATATCCTGCGCCGGGTCGACTTCAACGAGCACGGCAACATGTTCACCCTGGCCTCCGCGCTGGCCATGGGCCTGCTGCCCATCCTGGTGCCCGGCTTCTACAGCGCCTTCCCCGAGCACCTGCAGATCATCCTCGGCAACGGCCTGGCGATGGGCACCCTGACCGCGGTGATCGTCAATCTTCTCTTCCAACACCTCGGCCGCCGTGCCGACGCCCCCTCGACTGAGGGCGCCAAGCTCCCCAGCCAAGAGATCAACGGAAAGTAATCCTATGATGCCTTCATCACGGAACCAGGCCGGCATGACGCCGGCCCTCACCCCGGCCGATTTCGCCGACGAGACGCTCCTGCTGCTGCCCGAGGAGGTGCTGCTGGAGGGGGGCTGCGCCCACGACCAGGCGGTGCTGGTGGTCGAGGGGCGCTTCGCCGAGGTCGGCGACCGCCGGGAGCTGCTGGCCCGCCATCCGCAGCTCACTCCCCTCGATCTCCCGGGCAAGCTGCTGATGCCGGGCTTCATCGACACCCATCACCACCTGACTCAGTCGCTCGGCAAGTCGCTGGTGTTCGGCGAACCCTCGGAGATCTTCAAGCGCGTCTGGGTGCCGCTGGAGGGCAGCCTGGACGAGCGCCTGCTGCATCTCTCGTCCAGGCTCGCCGCCCTGGAGGCGCTGCGCGGCGGCTTCACCAGCGCGGTGGACGCCGGCACCCGGGCCCCGGCGGAGCTCGCCGGGATCGCCGGCGCCGCCGAGCAGACCGGCTTGCGCTGCGTGCTGGGCTACATCTGCAACGACCTGGGCGGGGACCGCCCGGACGGCGGGGCGATTCGCCGCGACGCCGAACGCCACCTGGCGGAATGGGCGGGACATGCGCTGGTCCACCCGTCCCTGGCGGTGTCGATCCCCGAGGTGGCCAGCGATGCCATGCTGCGTGACGCCGCGGCGCTCTGCGCCGAGGGCGGCGCCATCTTCCAGACCCATGTCAACGAGCACCTCCAGGCCGTGGAGCGCTCCCTGGTGGCCCGGGGCCAGCGGCCGCTGGAGCACCTGCACGCCGTGGGCGCCCTGGGCCCGCAGACCCTGGTCGCCCACGCCACCCTGGTGACCCCCGGGGAGCTCAACCTGTTGCGCGACACCGGCACCGCGGTGGCCTTCAATCCCGTGGCCAGCAGCTGGAAGGGCAACGCCGTGGCCCCGGCCCTGCAGATGGCGGCTCAGGGCATCCGCTTCGGGCTGGGCACCGACGGCACGCGCAGCGACGCCTTCCGCCTGCTCGATGCCGCCGAGACCAGCCAGCGCCTGGCCTTCGGCCTGGCCAGCGGCGATTCCTCCTGCGGCGGCGGCTGGCTGTGGCTCGACCATGCCACCCAGGCCGGCGCCGATGCCGCGGGGCTTGCGGGCGTGACCGGGGCGATCGCCCCGGGCCTGGCCGCCGACTTCCTGCTGGTGGACCTCGATGTCCCGGAGATGACGCCGTCCTGGGATCGCCCCTGGGAGCTGGTGCGCTACGCCAATCGCGACCAGATCGAGGCCGTCTTCACCAATGGACGGCTGCGCCTGTGGCAGGGCTGGCCGGTGGACTGGGACGCCCGGGCGCTGCTCGCCGAGGTGCGGGAAGCGGCCGGGGCCGCGGTGGCGCGTGCGCCCATCCAGCGGGTGCATCCGACGTCCGCGGAGCACCGGGCTCGCCACTTCGCGACCGGGCGGGGCTCTCATGAGTGAGCCCCTCGTCTTCGTCACCCTGGCCGCGTCCACCGCCATCGCCGCCTTCATGCAGGGCGCGATCGGCATCGGCTTCGCGCTGATCGTCGCGCCGGTGATGGGCTTCCTGCGTCCCGACCTGTTGCCGGTCGCCCTGCTGGTGCTGATGCTGCCGCTCAACCTCTACGTGGCGCTGCGCGAGCGCGAGGCCATCGATTGGCGCGGCACGGCCTGGATCGGGGTGGGGCGCCTGCCGGGCACCTTCCTGGGGCTGGGGATCCTGCTGGTCATGACCACCAACGGGCTCAACCAGCTGATCGGCGCCTCCACGGTGATCGCCGTGCTCGCCGCGCTGTTCGCCCCGGTGTTCCGTCCCCGGGCCGGGGCCTGTGCGTCGGTGGGGCTGATCACCGGGGTCACCGAGACCGCTACCGGCGTCGGTGGGCCGCCGCTGGCGCTGCTCTACCAGCACCGGCCCGGGCCGGAACTGCGTTCGACCATCGCCTGCTGCTTCCTGGTGGGGGAGCTGGTATCGCTGGCGATCCTGGCCGCGGCGGGCAGGGTCGGGCCGGACCAGCTGTGGTGGTCGCTCTACCTGCTGGGACCGCTGCTGCTCGGCAGCGTCGCCAGTCGGGTCATGCACCACCGCCTCGATGCGCGCCGGCTGCGTCAGGGCGTGCTGCTGTTCGCCCTGGTCTCCGGCGTGGTGCTGATGATCCCGCGCTAGCCGCTCTCTCGGGAGCAGAAAAGGAGAGGCCCGCGGCACCGCCGCGGGCCTCTCGCTATCGCTGCATGCGGTGGGAGGCGCCGCCTCCCGTCATGCGGGCTTACCGCCAGCCGACGCGATCGAAGATGCGCACCGCCTGGGGGTTGTTCTCGCCCAGCACGCTGACGTTGAGCGCGTCGCGCTTGAAGTCGCCCCAGTCGGCGAGGATCTCGTCCATTTCGACGCCGTCGACCACCGGGAACTCGTGGTTGCCGGAGGCGAAGATCGCCTGGGCCGCGTCGGAGGCCAGGAACTCCAGGAAGCGCACGGCGTTCTCGGGGTGCGGGGCGCCCTCGACCATGCCGGCGCCGCCGACGTTGACGTGGGCGCCGCGATCGTCCTGGTTGGGGAACAGGATCTGCACGCGCTCGGCGGCCTCGCGGTCGGCCTCGTTGTCGGAGGTCAGCAGGCGCACGTAGTAGTAGTGGTTGGCCACGGCGACGTCGCACTCGCCGCTGGCCACGCCGAGGATCTGGTCGGTGTCGCCGCCCTCGGGGTCGCGAGCCATGTTGTCGACCACGCCCTGGGCCCACTGCTCGGCGCCTTCCTCGCCGTGGTGGGCGATCATCGAGGCCAGCAGCGACTGGTTGTAGATGTTGTTGGAGGAGCGGATGCAGACCTCGCCGGCGAAGCGCGGGTCGGCCAGGTCTTCGTAGTCGGCGATCTCGTCGGCGTCGACATCCTGCGGATCATAGAAGATGGCCCGCACGCGCTGGCTGAAGCCGAACCACTTGCCCTCCGGGTGGCGCATGGACTCGGGCAGGCGCTCGGCCAGGACCTGGGAGTCCACCTCGGCGAAGATGCCTTCCTGCTCGGCTCGCCACAGGCGACCGGCGTCCACGGTCAGCATGATGTCGGCGGGGCTGGCCTGGCCCTCGCGTTCGATGCGCTGGATCAGCTGGTCGGAGCCGCCCTCGAGCACGTTGACCTCGATGCCGGTGGCCTCGGTGAAGGCGTCGTAGAGCGCCTGGTCCGAGTCGTAGTGGCGTGCCGAGTAGATGTTCACTTCCTCCGCCGCGGCCTGGGTGGCGAAGGCCGCGCCGGCCACCAGGGCGGCGAGGGGCATGACGAGACGGCTGTGCTGGGTCATCGGGTACCTCGTGGGCGTGTGTGTCGACTAAGCTAACGAATGATAATGCGTTGCATTACTCGAGAGCCATTGAAGCCCCTGGCCGTCACGGCGTCAACCGCCGGGGGGCCGAGGGACTGATCCAGCGCAATTCTCGCCGTGGCGGCGGGCGGCGCGGACACGAAATCGCGACGCAAGCACGAAGCTTTCGCGTTACCATGGCCTACCCTTCACCCACTCGGCCGACACGACCCGTGCCTATGACCAGCCCAGCCCCGCTGTCGATCGCCCCGGACACCGCGCCCGAGTCGGCGCCGGTGCTCGCCATGCACAACATCCGCCATGCCTATGGCCACCACCTGGCCGTGGAGGACGTCGGCCTGGAGGTGCGGCAGGGCGAGGTCGTCTGCCTGCTCGGCCCCTCGGGCTGCGGCAAGACCACCCTGCTGCGCATCGTCGCCGGCCTGGAAGTGCTCCAGCAGGGGCGGGTGGAGCTCGACGGCGTGACCATCGGCCGGCCGGGCCAGGCCCATGTGCCCCCCGAGAAGCGCAACGTCGGCCTGGCCTTCCAGGACTCGGCGCTGTTTCCGCACCTCTCCGTGCTGCAGAACGTCGGCTTCGGCCTGGAGGCGCTGCCCGGCCGGGAGCGCCGCAAGCGGGCCCTGGAGCTGCTCGACCAGCTGGGCATGGCGCGCTATGCGGAGAGCTACCCGCACATGCTGTCCGGTGGCCAGCAGCAGCGCGTGGCCCTGGCCCGGGCCCTGGCGCCGGCGCCGCAGCTGATGCTGCTCGACGAGCCCTTCTCGAGCCTGGATGCCCGGCTGCGCGACCGCATCCGCGACGACACCCTGCACGTGCTCAAGCGGGTGGGCGCCGGCGCGCTGCTGGTCACCCACGACCCCGAGGAGGCGATGTTCATGGCCGATCGCATCGCCCTGATGCGCGACGGCCATATCGTCCAGCTGGGCACGCCCCGGGAACTCTACTGCGCGCCGGTGGATCCCTTCGTGGTCAGCTTCTTCGGCGAGGTCAACGAACTGGAGGGCGAGGTGCGCCAGGGGCGGGTGGCCACCCCGGTGGGCGAGGCGCCGGCGCCGGGCCTGGCGGACGGCCAGCGGGCGCGGGTGATGATCCGCCCCGAGGCGCTGCGGGTGGTGGCCCTGGAGGAGCCGCCGGCGGACCACCACAGCCACGTGATCATGGCCAAGCTGCTGGGGCGCACCAGCCTGCTGCATATCTGCGCCCACGCCGGCGACGGCCGGGAGCTGCACCTGCATGCCCGGGTGCCCGGGGTCTTCCTGCCCGATGAGGGCCAGCCGATCACCGTGCGCCTGGACACCTCACAGGTGTTCGTCTTTCCCGCGGCTGCCGGGGCGTGAGCCGCGCATCGCCAGGCTGAGCAGGATCACCGGGATGATGCCCACCGCCACGATGGTCAGCGAGGCGGTAGAGGCCTCGGCCAGGCGTTCGTCGGCGGCCAGGTTGTGGGCCCGCACCGCCAGGGTGTCGAAGTCGAAGGGGCGCAGGATGATGGTCGCCGGCAGCTCCTTCATCACGTCGACGAACACCAGGATGCCGGCGGCCAGCAGGCTGCCGCGCATGATCGGCGTGTGGACCTTGCGCAGGGTGCCGCCGGCGGTCTGGCCCAGGGTGCGGGCGGCCGCGTCCATGCTCGGCGTCACCTTGCCGAGGCTGGCCTCCAGGGCGTTGAAGGACACCGCCAGGAAGCGCACCACATAGGCGTAGATCAGGATGAAGGCGGTGCCGCTGAAGATCAGCCCGGCGATCATCCCGTAGTGGGCCTTGAGGAAGCCGTTGATCTGGTCGTCCAGCCAGGCGAAGGGGATCAGGATGCCCACCGCCACCACCGAGCCCGGCACCGCATAGCCCATGGCGGCCACCCGGGTCGCCGTGCGGGTCACCGGCCCCGGGTTGAGCCGCGCCCCGTAGCTCAGCACCAGCGCCAGGCCGACCGCCACCACGGCGGCCAGCGCCGCCAGCACCAGGCTGTTGCCGGCGAACTCCAGGAACTGGGCGCCGAACAGCGAATCCCCGCCGCGCACCGAGAGGTAGCCCAGCAGGCCGCTGGGAATCAGGAAGCCCACCAGCACCGGGGCCAGGCAGGCCAGGGTGGCCGCCAGCGCCCGCATCCCCGTGAGCCGGAACTCGGGTAGCTGCTGGTAGCGCCCGGTGGTATGGAAGTAGCGCCGCTTGCCCCGGGACCAGCGCTCGAGCAGCACGAAGACGATCACGAAGGCCAGCAGGCAGGCCGCCAGCTGGGCCGCGGCGACCTGCTCGCCCATGCCGAACCAGGTGCGGTAGATGCCGGTGGTGAAGGTGTCGACGCCGAAGTACTGCACCGCGCCGAACTCGTTGAGGGTCTCCATCAGCGCCAGGGACACCCCGCCGACGATCGCCGGCCGCGCCAGCGGGATGGCGACGCCGGTGAACAGCCGCCAGGGGCCGCGCCCCAGGGTGCGCCCCACGTCCAGCACGCACACCGACTGTTCGAGGAAGGTCGCCCGGGCCAGCATGTAGACGTAGGGGTAGAGCACCAGGGTGATCAGGGTGGCGGCGCCGCCCAGCGAGCGGATGTCGGGGAACCAGTAGTCGCCGTGTTCCCAGCCGAAGGCCTCGCGCAGGGCGCCCTGCACCGGGCCGGCGTACTGCAGGAAGTCGGTGTAGGCGTAGGCGATCACGTAGGTGGGCACCGCCAGCGGCAGCAGCAGCGCCCACTCGAACAGCTTGCGCCCCGGGAAGCGGCACATCACCACCAGCCAGGCCGTGCCGGTGCCGATCACGAAGGTCCCCAGCCCCACGGTCACCACCAGGAAGAGCGTGTTGGCCAGGTAGCGGCCCAGCACGGTGCTGGCCAGGTGCTCCCAGACCCCGCCGGCGGGCATCACGATATGGGCGAGCACCACGATCACCGGCAGGGCCACCACGGCGGCGATGGCCAGGGTCAGCACGCTCCAGGCGTCGAGGCGACCCGCCAGCCGGCGGGCAGGGGAGGCGGACCGATGACTGAGAGGGCTGGACAAGCGGGATCTCCTTCCGGTGAGGGCGCGACCGGCCAGATGGGAGGCATTGGCGGACGGGAATATTATCAGCTGCCCGCCACCGCTGCAGCCGACCCGGGGCGGCGCCGGCTTGCGTTGAATGACGACAATGAAACGTTCGTTCATGTTCTGGCGTGGCCCCGGCGCCGCGCGAGGCGGCGAAGGGGCCTCGGCGGCTCGTCCTTTGGTCGCAGGGCGTCGCCGGGCCGCTCGCGCGGCCGCTCGCCGCCGCGCCTGTGAGCCTCGACGCATTTTCCACGCCTGGGCATGGAGTTAGCGGCGGGGCGCGGTGTCGCCACCCGGCCCGATGCGGGTCTCGCCCGCCCGGGCCATCGGCGTTTTTCTGGTCTGACCAATTGACCGTAATTGAAAGCTTGCGGGGCGCGTTATAGCGTCATCATGCCACGCCGGCACCCATCGCGTGGGGACCATCGTTGGTTGCCGCTCGCAGGGCGGGCCTACACTGGCCCGAGTGATGACATCGTCCGGCGCGCCCGGCCTCCCTCTGGGGCGGCCGGCGCCACCACAACAAGAGCACGGAGACTTCACCATGACACTCGTCAAGACCCTGGCCGGCTGTGCCGGCGCCTTCGCCCTCGTCACCGGCACCGCCATGGCCGACGACCTGCGCTGGCGGATGCCGACCGCCTTCTCGACCAACCTGCCGGGGCTGGGCTCGCCGGCGGCCTGGGTGGCCGACAACCTGACCACCGCCTCCGACGGCTCCATCGAGGTCCGCGTCTACGAGCCCGGCGAGCTGATCCCGGCCTTCGACATCCTGCAGTCCGTGTCCGACGGCAAGGTCCAGGCCGGCTACACCTGGATCGGCTACGACCAGGGCAAGGTGCCGGCGGTGCCGCTGTTCGCCGCCGTGCCCTTCGGCCTCAAGCCCTGGGCCTTCACCGGCTGGTACTACTACGGCGGCGGCCACGAGATGCTCCAGGAAGTCTACGCCAACAAGGGCTTCGACGTGCATGCCCAGCTGTGCGGCATCATCGGGCCGGAGACCGCCGGCTGGTACGCCCAGGAGATCGATAGCCTCGACGACTACGAGGGCCTGAAGATCCGCTTCGCCGGCCTGGGCGGCAAGGTGCTCGAGCGTCTCGGCGCCTCGGTGACCATGATGCCGGGCGGCGAGCTCTTCCAGGCCCTGGAGAAGGGCACCATCGATGCCACCGAGTTCTCCATGCCGGCCATCGACCAGATCCTCGGCTTCGACCAGGTGGTGAACTACAACCTCTTCCCGGGTTGGCACCAGCCGTTCACCGCCCAGTACATGCTGATCAACCAGGAGGAGTGGGACGGCGCCAGCGAGGCCCAGAAGGCGCTGGTCGAGGCCTCGTGCACCGCCGCCGTGACCCGCGGCCTGGCCGAGGGCGAGTACAAGAACGGCGAGGTCCTGGCCGGCTTCCAGGAAGAGGGCGTCAATGCCCAGCAGATTCCCCGCGAGGTCCTGGAGGAGCTCAAGGCCGTCACCGACGAGGTGCTGGCGGAAGAGGCGGCCAATGACGAGGACTTCCGCCGCGTCTACGAGAGCCAGCAGGCCTTCCAGGAGTCCTACTCCGTGTGGGACAGCCGGGCCTACCTGCCCGCCGACCTGACCGCGCCGGAAGGCGGCGAGGAGTGATCGCTCGCCCCGGCCTCCGCGGCCGGGGCATCGGCGAGGCGGCGGTCCCCGCGGCCGCCGCTCCGGAATCCATCCCGAGGCCCGTGCATGCGGGCCTCGCTTGGCTTGAGAGAAGATCCCATGACGGAGCCTGATCGTCACGCTTCCGACCCGCACGGCCTGCGTCCGTCCGAGGTGGAGGAGCTCGTCCACCATCACACCGCGCTGCCCCAGACCCGCGCCAGCCAGTGCCTCGATGCGGCCCTGGCGCTGATCGGCAAGGCCGCCTCCTGGCTATGGCTGGTCGTGGTGGCGGTGATCATCTGGGCGGTGGTGGGGCGCTATGCCTTCGGCCAGGGGTCGGTCACCCTGGAGGAGTGGCAATGGCACCTGGCCGGCGCCGCCTGGATGCTGGGCCTGGCCTATACCCTGACCACCGACGACCACGTGCGCGTCGATGTCCTCCACGAGCGGCTGAGCCTCAGGGCCCAGGGCTGGATCGAGCTGCTGGGCATCCTGCTGCTGCTGCTGCCCTTCCTGAGCATCGCGCTCTACGAGATGGTGCCCTACGCCATGAGCTCCTTCGCCCAGGGCGAGACCAGCCCGGCGCCGGCCGGCCTCTCGAACCGCTGGATCCTCAAGGCCGTGGTGGCGCTGTCCTTCGCCCTGCTGATCCTGGCGGCCCTGTCGCGGCTGCTGCGCGTCACCGCCCTGCTGTTCGGCTTCCCCAAGCCCTTCGCCTCCGATAATGCCAAGGGAGACGCCTGCTGATGTCACTCGAAGCCATTTACGTCATCGGCATGTTCGCCACCTTCGGGGTGCTGCTGATGACCGGTTTTCCGGTCGCCTGGGTGCTGGGCGGCACGGCCTTCGTCTGGACCGTGATCGGCGTGGTCGCCGTCGAGAGCTTCGGCGCCGACCTCTGGTTCGACTACAACTCCTCCATGGCGCTGATGCCCGAGCGGGTCTGGGGGCTGGTCGAGAGCGAGACCCTGGTGGCCCTGCCCATGTTCATCTTCATGGGCATCATGCTCGACCAGTCCGGCATCGCCGAGCGGCTGATGAACAACATGGTCAAGCTGTTCGGCGCGATCCGCGGCGGCTATGCGGTGACGGTGATCGTCATCGGGGTGTTGCTGGCCGCCACCACCGGCATCATCGGCGCCTCGGTGGTGCTGCTCGGCATGCTGTCGCTGCCGGTGATGATGGAGAACAAGTACGACAAGGGCTTCGCCGTGGGCACCGCCTGCGCCACCGGCACCCTGGGCATCCTGATCCCGCCCTCCATCATGCTGGTGCTGATGGCCGACCGCCTGGCGGTGCCCGAGGCCTCGGTGGGCGACCTCTTCATGGGCGCCTTCTTCCCGGGGCTGCTGCTCGGCGCCATGTACGTGATCTATGCCATCGGCCGGCCGCTGCTGCAGCCGCACACCGCGCCGGTGCCGGATAACCTGCCCGAGATCGGCCCGCGGGTGATCTGGGACGTCATCGTCGCCGTGATCCCCACCGCGGCGCTGATCCTGGGCGTGCTGGGCTCGATCTTCGCCGGCGTGGCCACCCCCACCGAGGCTTCCGGCGTCGGCGCCCTGGGCGCGCTGCTGCTGGCGCTGCTGTCCGGGCGGCTCAACCTGCCGGTGATGCGCGAGTCGCTCTACCAGACCACCCGCACCTCAGCGTTCATCTTCGCCATCTTCCTGGGGGCCACCGCCTTCTCGGTGGTGCTGCGCGGCCTGGGCGGCGACGAGGTGATCGAGGACGCCCTGCTGGGCCTGCCCTTCGGCCCCACCGGCATCATCATCACCATCCTGTTCGCGGTCTTCCTGCTGGGCTTCTTCCTCGACTGGGTGGAGATCACCCTGATCATCCTGCCGCTGGTGGCGCCGGTGGTGCAGAGCCTGGGCTTCGATCTGGTGTGGTTCACCATCCTCTTCGCCATGTGCCTGCAGACGTCCTTCCTGACGCCGCCGGTGGGCTTCGCGCTCTTCTACATCAAGGGCGTGGCGCCGCCGGAGATCACCGCCACCGACATCTACCGCGGGGTGGTGCCCTTCATCATCATCCAGCTGGTGGCCCTGGCACTGGTCTTCACCCTGCCGGCCATCGCCACCTGGTTGCCCAGCGTGGCCTATGGTTGAGATGCTTGGGCGACCTTCCCGACGCGAGGATGCCAGCGTGCCCACCGACCCATCCGAAGCCGCCCCCGGGGCGGCTTCGGCCGTTTCCGACCCCCGGGCCCTGCAATGCCTGATCGCCGCCGCCGAGGCCCTGGGCCGGCGGCACTGGCGCGGGCTGGTGTGGATCGCCGCCCCCGCCGAGACGGCGGTGGCTCGCGCCCTGGCCCTGTGGCGAGCCCGCGACTGGCCGGCGCCGCTGTGGCTGGGGCCGGCCCTGCCGGCGCTGGAGGCCGCCGGCATCGCGCCGCTGCCCGCCGGCAAGGCGCGTACCCGGCTGGGCGGCGAACAGGGGCTGGTGGTGGTCGACGCGGCCTCGTCCAAGGCCGGCTTCGACCCGGACGCCTTCGGCGCGATCGCCGGCACCCTGCGCGCCGGCGGGCTGCTGGTGCTGCTGACGCCGCCGGACTGGGGCGCACGCCCCGATGCCGACTATGCTCGACTGGCCGAGCACCCCTGGCGGCCGGAGCAGCTCTCCTCCCGCTACCTGGCGCGGCTGGCGCGGCAGCTGGCGGCGTCGCCGGAGACCATCCGCTGGCCCGCCGCGGGGCCGCCGCGGATCCCCGCCTGGCCCGAGGCGGCGGCGCCGACCCCGGCGCCCGACGATCCGGACTGCCTGACCGGCGACCAGGCCGAGGCCGTGGCCCGGCTGGTACGCCTGCGCCGCCGCCGGCCCCTGGTGCTGACCGCCGATCGGGGGCGCGGCAAGACCGCTGCCCTGGGCATCGCCTGTGCCCGGCTGCTGGCCCGGGGCGAGGCGGAGATCCTGGTCACCGCGCCGCGGCCCGCGGCGGTGGCCGGGCTGTTCGCCCGCCTGGCCGAGCTCTGCCCCGAGGGGCGTCGCCAGGGGCAGGCGTTCCACTGGGGGGCGGGGCGGGTGACCTTCCTGGCGCCGGACGCCCTGACCGAGCGGGTCGAGCGCGGCGAGGCCGGCGGCGCCGGCAGCTGGCTGCTGGTGGACGAGGCCGCGGCGATTCCCGCCGGGCTGCTCGGCGGCTGGCTCGAGGCCTTCCCGCGGGTCGCCTTCGCCACCACGGTCCACGGCTACGAGGGCGCCGGCCGGGGCTTCGCGCTGCGCTTTCGCGAGCGGCTGGAGCGCCTGACGCCGGGCTGGCGGGAGTGCCACCTGGCCGCGCCCATTCGCTGGGCCGCGGGCGACCCGCTGGAGGCCCTGACCACCCGCCTGCTGATGCTGGATGCCGAGCCCGCGGCGACCGCCGGGGCGCCGCGGGAGCGATGGCTCGACCGCGAGGCCCTGGCCCGGGACGAGCCCCGGCTGCGCGCGCTGTTCGGGCTGCTGGTCCAGGCCCACTATCGCACCACCCCGGCCGACCTGCGCAGGCTGCTGGACGGTCCGAGCACCCGGGTGGCGGTGCTGGAGGACGCCGCGGGGCCGGCGGCGGTGGCGGTTACCGGCGACGAGGGCGGCTTCGAGGCCGGGCTGGCGGAGCGGGTGGCCCGGGGCGAGCGGCGTCCCCGGGGGCACCTGCTGGCCCAGTCGCTGGCCGCCCATGCCGGCTGTCGCGAGGCCCTGAGCGGCCGGCTGCGTCGGGTGCTGCGCATCGCCGTGCATCCCGAGCGGCGCCGCCAGGGCCTCGGCCGGCGCCTGCTGGCCGCCGAGCTGGCCGCGGCCCGGGCGGCGGGGCAGGACTTGCTGGGCGCGAGCTTCGGCGCCGAGCCCGGGCTGCTGGCCTTCTGGCAGGCTCAGGGCTTCCGCGCCGTGCGCCTGGGGCTGACCCGCGAGGCCGCCACCGGGGAGCATGCCGTGATGGTGGTCGCGCCCGCCGGCGAGGGCGGCGCGGTCCTCGCCGATGGCCTGGCGGCGCGCTTCCAGGCCCTGCTGCCGGCCCTGCTGGCCTTCGAGCTCGCCGCGCTCGATCCCGGCGTGGTCCTGGCGCTGCTGGCCGAGGGCCAGGCCCCTGCGCTGTCCGCGGCGGCGCGCCAGGACCTGGCGGACGTGGCCCACGGCCATCGCGAGCCGGCCCTGGCGCGCCCCGCCCTCCAGGCGCTGATCCGCCGGGCCGCGGTGGCCGGGGCTCGCGACCCCGAGCTGGCGTTGCTGGCCGCCTGGGCCTTCCAGGGGCGCGACGGCGCCTGGCTGGCGGCGCGCCTGGGGCTCGACGGGGCGCGCCGGGTCGATGCCTGGCGGCGCGAGCAGGTGGCCCGCTGGGAGCAGGCCGTGGCGCTTTCCCCGGGCGCGGCGGGCCGGTAGAGTGCCCGGGTCAACCACGATACAGAAGCGCCATGAACGCACATCTCGAGCGACTCTCGCCGCCGCCGCTGTGGCGGCATTTCCGCACCCTGTGCAACACCCCGCGCCCCTCCGGTCATGAGGCCGCCCTGGTGGCTCGCCTCGAGGACTGGGCGGAGGCTCGGGGGCTGGCCCATGACCGTGACGCCGCCGGCAACCTGCGCCTGCGCAAGCCGGCCACGCCCGGCCACGAGGCCGCCCCGGGCGTCGTGCTGCAGGGCCACCTGGACATGGTGGCTCAGGCCAACGCCGACCACCCCCACGACTTCACCCGCGATCCCATCGACACCTATGTCGAGGACGGCTGGCTGCACGCCCGCCACACCACCCTGGGCGCCGACAACGGCCTGGGCGTGGCCGCGGCGCTGGCCATCCTCGAGGACGAGGCCCTGACCCACGGGCCCCTGGAGGCGCTGTTCACCCTCGAGGAGGAGTCCTCCATGGGCGGGGCGCTGAACCTGGCCGAGGACTGGCTCGAGGGGCGGGTGCTGCTCAACCTCGACTCGGAGGATCGCGGCCAGGTCTACATCGGCTGTGCCGGCGGCGCCGACGTGGTGGTCGACGCCCAGCTGCCCGTCGCCGGGCTCGGGGACGACGAGACGCCGGTGCGCCTGGCCCTGACCGGCCTGGCCGGCGGCCACTCCGGCATCGACATCGACAAGGGGCGGGGCAACGCCAACCGCCTGATGGTGCGGGCGCTGCGGGCCCTGGAGGCCTACGATGCCCGCCTGATCGACTACCGGGGGGGCACCCTGCGCAACGCCCTGCCGCGGGAGGCCTTCGCCACCCTGGCGCTGCCCGCCGAGGAGGTCGCGGCAGCCCGCCGGCGGCTGGCGGCCCTCGAGCAGGAACTGCGCGCGGAGCTGGCCGGGGTCGACGACGGCCTGGCGCTGAGCCTGGATGTCGCCCCGCCGGCCTCGGCTGAGGGGCTGACCCGCGACGCCAGCCGGTTGCTGGTCGCCGCCCTGCACGCCGCGCCCTGCGGCGTCGAACGCATGAGCGTGGCGGTGCCGGGGGTGGTGGAGACCTCCAACAACCTGGGCGTGGTCAGCCTGGAGGCGGGGCGCTTCCACCTCTGCGCCCTGGTGCGCTCGCTGCGCGACAGCGCCGTCGCCGACCTGGCCGACCGCTTCCGGGCGCTGTTCGACCTGATCGGCGCCCGCACCCGGGTCGAGAACGCCTACCCGGGCTGGGCCCCGGCGCCCGACAGCCCGCTGCTGGCGCGCTTCCGCGCCCTGCACCGGGACCGGCTGGGCGTCGATCCGGAGGTCAAGGTGATCCATGCCGGCCTCGAGTGCGGCATCCTCGGCGCCAAGTACCCCGAGATGGCGATGATCTCCTTCGGCCCCTTGATCCGCGGCGCCCACTCGCCGGACGAGCGGGTCGAGATCGCCTCGGTGGAGGAGTTCTGGAGCCTGCTGCGGGCGCTGGTCGAGGACCTGGCGGCCGCGCCGGCCTGAGGGGGCGAGCATGAACGAGGCCTGGAGCACGCTGTCGTCCTCGCTGCCGGTGCTGGGGCTGCTGGCGCTGGCCGTCGGCGCCTGGGCCCTGGTCGGCCGGCGGCGCCTGGCCCGTCGCCTGGCCGAGGTCGAGGCCGCGCGGGGGCGCCTCGAGCAGGAGCTGGCTCAGAGCGATACCCAGCTCGACGCCTGCCGCGAGCAGCTGGCGTCCCTGGAGGCGGCCCACGCCGCGACCCAGGATCGCCTGGCCGAGCAGCGGGAGCGGGCGGCGCGTCTGGAGGCCGAGCGCGAGCAGGCGGCGCTGCGTCACCGGGAGCAGCTGGCGTTGCTCGAGGAGGCCCGGGAGCGCCTCAAGGACGAGTTCCACCAGCTCGCCGGGCGGGTCCTCGAGGAGCGCCAGCAGGCCTACCACGCCCAGAGCCGCGAGCGCCTGGAGGCCCTGCTCAGGCCGTTCCGCGAGCAGGTCGAGCAGTTCCGGGAGCGGGTCGAGGCGCTGCATGGCGAGGAGCAGCGCGAGCGCGGCGCCCTCAAGGCGCAGCTCGACCAGCTCGCCGGGCTCAACGCCCGGCTCGGCGACGAGGCCGCCTCCCTGGCTCGGGCGCTCAAGGGCGACCAGAAGGCCCAGGGCCAGTGGGGCGAGCTGATCCTGGAGACCGTCCTGGAGCGCAGCGGCCTGCGTCGCGACATCGAGTACCGCCGCGAGGTCACGATCGACGGCGAGGCGGGGCGGCGCCGGCCGGACGCGGTGATCTACCTGCCCGAGTCGCGTCACCTGATCGTCGACGCCAAGGTCTCGCTCTCCGCCTGGACCCGGGTGGTCAACGCCGACGACGAGGCCGAGCGCGAGGCCGCCATGCGCGAGCACCTGCAGTCGCTGCGCCAGCACGTGCAGGGCCTGGCGGCCAAGGACTATCCCGGCCTGCCGGGCCTGCACTCGCCGGACTTCGTGTTCCTCTTCGTGCCCGTGGAGCCGGCCTTCGCCGCCGCCTTCGAGCGCGATCCCGGCCTCTTCCAGGAAGCCTTCGAGCGCCAGGTGGTGATGGTCACGCCCACCACCCTGCTGGCCAGCCTGCGCACGGTGACCAGCCTGTGGAGCCTGGAGCGCCAGAACGAGAACGCCCGCCAGATCGGCGAGCGGGCCGAGCGGCTGCTGGCCAAGTTCGGCGGCTTCGTCGACAGCCTGCAGGAGGTGGGACGCCACCTGGAGCGGGCCGGCGAGAGCCACCGCCGGGCGCTGAACCGGCTCTCCGAGGGGCAGGGCAGCCTGGTGGCCCAGGCCCGGGAGCTGGAGCGGCTGGGGGTACGCATGAAGAAGCCGCTGCCCGACGCGCTGGTGCGCGCCTCCCGGGAGGCGGCGCCCGACGACCCGCCATGAAAAACGCCGCCCTCGGGGCGGCGTTCTCGGTTCCGGAGCGCGCGGCGCCTCAGCCCAGGTAGGCGCTCAGCATCCAGACCGTCTTTTCCTGCTCGCGGATGTAGTCGCCGACCTGGGCCGCGGTGCCCTCGTCGTCGGCGTCGGAGGCCAGGGAAAGGATCTCGCGCTGCAGCTCGATCAGCTGCTGGTAGCCCTGCAGCACGCCCCGCACGCAGGCCTGGCCGTCGTGCACGTCCTTGTCTTCCTCGATGCTGGCGATGCGGAAGTAGTCGCTGTAGGCATGCACCGGCTCGTGACCCAGGGTCAGGATGCGCTCGGCGACCTCGTCGACCTTGGCCAGCAGGTCGGTGTAGAACTCCTCGAACTTGGCGTGAAGCTGGAAGAAGTCCTGACCCTTCACGTTCCAGTGGTAGCCGCGCACGTTCATGTAGAAGATCTGGTAGTTGGCCAGCAGCACGTTGAGCCGCTCGGCGAGCTGGCTGGCGCTGGACTCGTGCAGGCCGATGCTGTTGATGTCACTCATGCGGATGCCTCCTTGATCGCGTGTGGATGCCATTCTAGGCGCGGGCATGGCGGGGGGTAAGCGAATTCCATGCATGGCCATCATAGCCTCATTCGATGACGTGCGGACGTCATCGGCCTCCTTCAAGGGGGCTAGACTGACGGAAAGCGCACGGGAGGACCGAGCATGCGTCGAGCGCCCCTTGCCTGGGCGGTGCTGCTGCTGGCGGGCCTGGCCGGCTGCCAGGCCACGCCGTCGCGGCTGCCCGAGGCCGAGCCCCCGCCGGCGGCGGCCTGTCGCTGGGCGTCGCCGGCCGGGCCGGCCCCGGTGGTGGCGGCCCTGGAGGCCGAGGGCTTCGTGATCCGCCATACCGAGGCATCGCTGGGGCTGGTCAGCGCCGAGCGGGCGCGGCCTGCCGTCTTCCACGGTGCCCCGGAGCCGGACATCTTCCTGCTGGGGCGCCACGGCCATGTCGGGGGCGGCGTGCTGGTCGGCGGGGGGCTCGGCGTGCTCGACGACGAGGCCACCGGGATCGAGCGGGTGTCGGTGGTGGCGGGGGGCGCGACGGTCCGCGTCAGCCGCGACCTGCGGCTGTTCGACTGGCGCGGCGAGCTGCGCCGCGCCCGCACCGCCAGCGATGCCGGCTTCTGCCGCGAGCTGCGCGAGGCCATCCGGCGCCGCGCGGAGGAGGACGCATGAGACGACGGCTGCTGGCCGCCGGCCTGGCGCTGTGGCTCGCGGGGTGCGCCACAGCGCCGCCGCCGGCCGTGCCCGCCACCCGCACCCTGGAGGCGGCGCCGGCGGCGGTGCT
The DNA here is from genome assembly GCF_031451675.1 of Halomonas koreensis. NCBI lineage: Bacteria > Pseudomonadati > Pseudomonadota > Gammaproteobacteria > Oceanospirillales > Halomonadaceae > Halomonas > Halomonas koreensis. The sequence goes on from NZ_JARWAK010000017.1 coordinate 49,776, forward strand.
GGAGGAAGCGATGGCCCTGCTGATGGCGCGGGGCTACGTGATCCGCCACGCCGATGTCGAGCTGGGGCGGCTGGAGGCGGTGATCGCCCGCTGGCCGGGCTACCGGCTGCGCCTGCGGGTGGCGCCGGCCGAGGCGGGATCGCGCCTGGCGATCACCGCCCATCGCGGCGACCGGCCGTTGCCGCCGGCGCTGGCCGAGCCGCTGATCGCCGCCCTCGGCCGCCGGCTATCGGCGAGGCCCTGAGGCCTCAGCCCAGGCGCAGGGCGTCGATGCCCTCGAGCATCGCCAGCAGGCGGTCGCGCATCGCCGCCAGGCCGTCCAGGTCATAGGGCTCGGCCCGGCCCTGCCCCCAGACCGGCCCCGGCCAGGCGGCGTCCCCCTCGCGGCGCAGGACCACGTGGACGTGCAGCTGGGGCACCAGGTTGCCGAGGCTGGCGATGTTGAGCTTGTCGCCGCCCAGGGCCTCCTTCAGGGCGCGACCGACCAGGCCGGCCTCCTGCCACAGGCGATGCTGCTCGTCGTCGTCCAGGTCGAAGACCTCCACCGCCCCTGGCCGTCGCGGGATCAGCACCAGCCAGGGATAGCGGGCGTCGTCCATCAGCCTCAGCTGGCACAGCGGCAGCTCGGTGACCGGATAGCTGTCCTCGACGAGGCGGTCATCCGGCGTGAAATCCGTCATGGGGCGTCTCCTGCTGGCGTTCCGGGGGGAGGATGGGGCTATGATGGCACAGCGGCGTCGCCGGGACATGCCCGGCGACGCTTCACCGTGCCATGGAAGGGACGCCATCATGTCGCTGCTCGATGCCCTGGCCCTGTTCGTCATCGGCGGGCTGGCCGGCTTCATCAACGTGCTGTCGGCGGGGGGCTCGATGCTCACCCTGCCGCTGCTGATCTTCCTGGGGCTGCCGCCCCAGGCCGCCAACGGCACCAACCGGGTGTCCATCGTCCTGCAGAGCGTCTCGGCGGTGACCAGCTTCCTGCGGGCCGGCGCCCGCCACCTCGGCCTGTGCCTGCGCCTGGCGGTGCCGGCGATGGTCGGCTCCCTGCTGGGGACCCGACTGGCCCTGGGGATCAGCGATGCCCTGTTCGAGTCGGTGCTGGCCGGCGTCATGGCGCTGTCGGCGCTGCTGATGCTGCTGCCCCAGCCGCGCCTCGACACCCGGCCGCTGACCCCGGACCGGCTCACTCCCGCGGTCTACCTGGCGATGTTCGCCATCGGCGTCTATGGCGGCTTCATCCAGGTCGGGGTGGGGATCCTGTTCATCGTGCTGCTCTATCGCGGGCTGCGCATCGACCTGGCCCAGGTCAACGTCTTCAAGGTGCTGATCGTGCTGGTCTACACCCTGCCGGCGCTGGCCATGTTCGCGGTCGAGGGGCAGGTGCGCTGGGGGCACGGGCTGGCGCTGGCCGCGGGCAGCATGACCGGGGCCTGGCTGGCGGTGAGGGTCAACATGGGCCCGCGGGGGGCCCTCTGGGTGAAGTGGCTGACGGTGGGGGTGATCCTGGCCATCCTGCTGCGCCTGGTGCTGAGCTGAACGACGGCTGTCCGGCCGCCGCCGGCCTGCTAGATTGAATGAGCACCCGCTTGTTCCACCACCGGATCGGGAGGTCCCATGAAGCGCACCCTGCTGCTGTCGATCGCCGCCCTCTTCACGCTGTCCCTGCTCGCCGGCTGCAACACGGTGCGCGGCGTGGGCCAGGACATCGAGGAGGGCGGCGAAGCCATCCAGGAGTCCTCCTACTGAGCGCGGCCCTCCGCGACGGCCGTGATGAGGCCCGTCGCGGAGGGCCTGCGCCATCTCTCTGCGGGCCCCGGGCCACGGCTGGATGACGCCGTCGAGCCGTGGGCGCGCCCCCCGGGCGCACGCCGGCTGTTGCCCGGAAGGGCGTCAGCCGGCGTCGTGCTCGACCTGGGCGCGGCGCTCCTCCTCCTCGGCCTGCTTGCGCAGCTTCTTGCGCAGGGCCGCCTTCTCGAAGCGCAGCTTCTGGGTCCGCGTCTCCAGGCCGAGGGGCGGCACCCGGGCCGGCTTTCCGGCCTCGTCCACCGCCACCATGGTCAGGTAGCAGCTGTTGGTGTGGCGGATCAGCTTGTTCTGGATGTCCTCGGCGACCACCTTGATGCCGATCTCCATCGAGGAGCGGCCGACGTGGTTGACGCTGGCCAGGAAAGTCACCAGCTCGCCGACGTGGATGGGCTGCTTGAACAGCACCTGATCCACCGACAGGGTCACCACATAGTGGCCCGAATAGCGGCTGGCGCAGGCATAGGCCACTTCGTCGAGTTTCTTGAGGATGGCCCCGCCGTGCACCTTGCCGCTGAAGTTGGCCATGTCGGGGGTCATCAGCACCGTCATGCTCAGCTCGTGCTGGCCGGGGAGGGCGTGTTCGTCCATCGGGGAGAGATCCTTTGCGCTGTTGTCCCCCCAGCATAACGCCTTGCCCCCGGGATGGGGACAAGGCGTGATCGAGCGGTAGGCAGGCGCCGATCGGTGTCGCGGGCGAGAAAGGCGGGTCGCCTAGCGCAGCGGGGAATCGGTGCCTGCCTAGAGCCAGGTCAGGCCGGCGGCGATGATCAGCCCCGTCAGCAGCAGCTGGACCAGGCAGAAGCCCATGATGTCCTTGGCCTTGAGCCCGGCGATGCCGAGCACCGGCAGGGCCCAGAACGGCTGCAGCAGGTTGGTCCAGGCGTCGCCCCAGGCCACGGCCATGGCCACCCGGGGGATGTCCACGCCCAGCGCCTCGGCCGCGGGGAGCATCACCGGCGCCTGCACCGCCCACTGGCCGCCCCCGGAGGGCACGAAGAGGTTGACGACCCCGGCGCTGAGGAAGCTCCAGAACGGCAGGGTGGTCTCGGTGGCCATGGCGATCAGCGCCTGGGACAGCGACTCGGCGAGGCCCGACTGGACCATGATCGCCATGATGCCGGCATAGAAGGGGAACTGGATGACGATGCCCGCGCCGCCCTTGATGGCCTCGTGGAGGCTCTCCAGCAGGCTGCGCGGGGTCCGGTGCAGCACGATGGCCAGGAACAGGAACAGGAAGTTGACCACATTGAGGTTGAGCCCGCCGCCCTGCAGCAGGAAGTGGTCGGCGAGGAACAGCAGGCCCGGGATGCCCACCAGCCAGGCCAGGGTCATGCTGTTCTCCAGGCGCTCCGCGGGGCGGGTGATGCGCGCATGCCGCGCCTCGTCGTCCTCGAGCAGGCTCGGGTCGATGAACACGCTGTCGCGGTCGTCCGGCAGCATCAGGCGGTTGAACAGCGGCACGGCGACGAACAGCGCCAGCACGATCGCCAGGTTGAACAGCGAGAAGATGGTCTCGCCGGTGCCGATCACGCCGATGCGCTCGGCGCTGAAGTGGCCCTCGGTGGCGATGGTCAGCGGCACCGAGCCGGCCAGCCCGCCGTGCCAGACGATGAAGCCGGAGTAGGCGCTGGCCACCAGCAGCCGGTAGTCGACCCGGACCTGCCGGGCCAGCTCCTTGGCGAACAGCGCCCCGACCACCAGGCCGAAGCCCCAGTTGATCCAGCTGGCCGCCAGCGACACCAGGGTCACCAGCACGATGGCCGCCCCGGGGGTGCGGGCCAGGCCGGCCAGGCGCTGCAGCAGCCGCTTGACCGGCGGCGAACTGGCCAGCATGAAGCCGGTGACCAGCACCAGCAGCATCTGCATGGAGAAGGTCAGCAGGTTCCAGAAGCCGTCCCCCCAGAAGCGCAGCACCGCCAGCGGCGTCTGGCGCTCCACGGCGATGGCCGCGGCGGCGGCGATCACCGTCAGCAGCAGCACGAAGATGTAGGGATCCGGAAGATAGCGTTCGACCAGCTTCACCGCCGGCCGGGAGAGTACCTTGAGCATGATGACGTCCTTTTCATGGCGTGGCGGCGCGCCGCGCGGGAGGGCGGCACGCCGGTTGCCGGACAACGCTGGCTCAAGCGCGAAATGTTGTCAAAAGAGACGAATGTCTAATTTTTTTCCTCGCTCGCCCAGCGTTCGCGCCGGTAGCGCAGGTAGTAGGCGGCCAGGGTGGCGGAGCGCATCGCGGTGAAGGCGGTGAAGGCCAGCCACAGGCCATGGTTGCCGAGCCCCTGGGTCAGCCACCAGACCGGCAGGTAGAGGGCCAGCCCCGCGAAGATGCTGTTGCGCATCTCGCGGATCGCCGTGGCGCCGATGAAGACGCCGTCCAGCAGGTAGCTCCATACCGCGATCAGCGGCATGGCGACCATCCAGGGCAGGTAGCGGGCGGCGGTGTCGCGTACCGCCGGCAGGTCGGTGAGGGCGGCGATCAACCACTCCCCGCCCAGGGCGAAGGCCAGGGCGGCGGCCCCGGCGGTGGCCAGCGAGAAGCGCGCCGCGGCGCGCACCGCCGCGGCGAACTCGTCGAAGCGTCCGCGGCCCACCGAGCGCCCGGTGAGGGCTTCCGTGGCGTGGGCGAAGCCGTCGAGGCCATAGGAGGTCAGCATGATGAACTGCAGCAGCACGGCGTTGGCCGCCAGCACGGTGTCGCCCTGGGCCGCCCCGCGCGAGGTGAAGAAGGCCATGGCGAACAGCAGCCCCAGGGTGCGCACGAAGAGGTGGGCGTTGACCCGGAACAGCTCGGCGTAGGCGCCCGGTCGCCACAGTCGGTCGCGCCGCGCGCGTCCGCCCAGCTGCCGCAGGCGGCGCGCCACCAGCCACAGGCCGAAGGCCAGGGCGCTGTAGTCGGCGATCGCCGTGGCCCAGGCCACCCCGTCGCTGGTCATGCCCAGCCCCACCACGAACACCAGGTCCAGGACGATGTTGACGCCGTTGGTCAGCACCAGCAGCGCCAGGGTGACCCGGGAGTTCTGCTGGCCCAGGAACCAGCCGAGGATGGCGTAGTTGGCCAGCACCGCCGGCGCCGAGAGCAGCCGGATCCGGGCATACTCGGTGGCCAGGGCGGTGGCCTCGGCGCTGCCGTCCAGCAGCCGCAGGCCGAGCGCGACCAGCGGCTCGCCGGCCAGGATCAGCGCGCCGCCGATGAGTGCGGCCAGCAGCAGCGACTGGCCGAGCAGGGTGCGGATCCCGTCGTCGTCCTCCCGGCCCACCGCCTGCGAGGTCAGGCCGGTGGTCCCCATGCGCAGGAAGCCGAAGCCCCAGTACAGGAAGCCGAACAGGGTGGCGCCCAGGGTCACGGCGGCCAGGTAGCGGGAGTCCGACAGGTGGCCGACCACGGCGGTATCCACCAGGCCGAGCAGCGGCACGGTGACGTTGGAGAGGATGATCGGCCAGGCCAGCGCCCAGATGCGTCGGGGGGCCTGGGCGGGCGTGGCGGGGGCGGACGAGGTCACGGCGGCTCCGTTCCGGAAGACGAGGCCGGCAGGATGGCCGCCCGCGGAGGCGCGCGCAAGTCTCCGCGGCGCCGATTCCCGGCTACCCTTGGGGAAGGGTCGGCATCCGCCGGTGTCGGCAGGCTTGGCGAGGAGAACCGAGATGACACGAGCGACGGGATGGGGCATCGGGGCCGCCCTGGCACTGGCCCTGGCGGTGGCCGGGCAGCCGGCCTGGGCGGCGGACGGGCGCGACGCGGAAGCGCGGCCCAGCGGCGGCGCCATGGTGGCGGATGCGCTGGTGGCGCGGCCGCTGCTGGCCGCGGCGACCCTGGGCGGCACCGCGGTCTTCCTGGTCTCGCTGCCCTTCAGCGCCCTGGGCGGCAATGTCGAGGGCGCGGCGGAGACCCTGATCCGGACCCCGGCCGAGGCGACCTTCCGGCGCTGCCTGGGGTGCGCCATCAGCAAGCGCGCCGACGAGCTCTAGGGGCCCGGCCCGGGCACGCAAACGCCGACGCCCCGCACGAGGGCGGGGCGTCGGCGGGCGCATCGGGGCCTCGTCAGGCCGCGGTGATGCGGTGGTATTTCTCCATCAGCTGGTCCCGGTTCTCCGGACGTTCCGGGTCCAGCGGGATGCAGTCCACCGGGCAGACCTGCTGGCACTGGGGCTCGTCGTAGTGCCCCACGCACTCGGTGCACAGCTCGGGATCGATGACGTAGATCTCCTCCCCCGGCGAGATGGCGCCGTTGGGGCATTCGGGTTCGCAGACGTCGCAGTTGATGCACTCGTCGGTGATCATCAGGGCCATGGGGTACCTCACGGAATCGTGGCCGGCGCGGTCGGTCTCGGGGCGTCATGCCCGAGTGTCATGGTCGGGTATTGTAATGGTTCTCGAGCGCCCGGGCGACCTCGGGATGCACATGCTTCGAGACGTCGCCACCCAGCCGCGCGATCTCGCGGACCAGGGTCGAGGAGATGTAGGAGTTCTCGACCTCCGGGGTCAGGAAGACGGTTTCCAGCTCGGGCATCTGGGCGCGGTTCATGTTGGCCAGCTGCAGCTCGTACTCGAAGTCCGACACCGCCCGCAGGCCGCGCAGCAGCACGCGAGCCTGCTGCTGCTTCATGAATTCGGTCATCAGCCCCGAGAAGCCGACCACCTCGACGTTGTCCAGCCCCGCCACCACGGTGCGGGCCAGGGCGAGGCGGGCGTCCAGCGCCAGCGCCGGGCCCTTGCCCGGGCTGGTAGCGATGGCGACGACCACCTTGTCGAACAGCCGGGCGGCCCGTTCGATCAGGTCGTAGTGGCCGTTGGTGATGGGGTCGAAGGTGCCGGGATAGACGGCGATGGTCATGCGTCCTCCGCGTCGTCCAGTCGGCCGAAGGGGTTGTCCACGGCCAGCGAGACCGGGCGGGCGTAGCCGGGGATGCGGATGGCGTCCTCGGCGACCTCCAGCTCCGGCCCCTCCAGCACGCCCTCGCCGAAGCGATAGCGGGCCTGGAAGCGGCCGTGGTCGGCCTCGTGATGGTAGGCGGCGGCGGCCTCCCGGGTGGCCTCGCGGCGTCGCCGCCAGGCGGCCAGCGCGTCCTCGCCGTGGCGGGCGGCCATCAGGCGCTCGGTGACCGCCGGCGACAGCACCACCCCGGTGGCGTTGTTGCCGCCGAAACCCTTGGCGTTGACGAAGGCGGCGTCCGCGGCGAAGCGCTGCGGCTCGCGGAACAGGCGCAGGCGCTCGGTGTGGACGTCGTCGGCCACGGCGTCGAGGGTCGGGATGCCCGGCAGCAGGCCGTGGGCGAAGCTGCCCAGGGCGCTGGCCAGCTGGTCGCCGGCGGCGCTGCCCTGGGAGTGGCCGACGAAGGCCTTGATCGCCACCACCGGCCAGTCCTCGATGCCGTGAGCCCGGGCGACCAGGTCGAAGACGTGGGACTCGGTGACCCGGTTCTTCGGGGTGCTGGTGCCGTGGGCGTGGAGGAAGGTGCGCTCGCGCAGGGCCCGCTCGCCGAGCAGGTCGCGGACCAGCGAGGCCGCCTTGCCCAGGGTGATGTAGTTGCCGATGCCCGGCGCCGAGATCGAGCGCTTCCAGCCGTCGGCGTTGACGAAGACGTCGGGCACGCTGCCGCGCACCTCGGCGCCGACCTCCAGGGCCAGGGCGTCGTCCATCAGCATCAGGAACTGGCTGGACTCGCCCATGGTGAAGCCGCAGTTGCGGGCGAAGGGGCGGCAGGCCCGCTGGTAGTCCAGGTCGGTGAGCAGCTCCAGGGCGTCCAGGGCCTTGAGGCTGTCGTCGTCGGCCAGGGCGCCCATGGCGCGGAAGCCCTCGATGATCTCGGGGGTGATGGGCGCATCGGCGGTGCCGACCATCACCACCCGGCGGCGGCCGGCGCGGATGTCGTCGACGCCCAGCCGCAGGTTGTATAGGAAGCTGGCGCAGGCGCCCAGGGCCGCACCGGTGCCGCCCACGCTGCCCAGCACATAGGCGTTGAGGAAGTCGGCCGGCATCTGGCCGTAGCCCAGCGGCATCTGCTTGGAGGTCGCCCGCTTGCCGGAGACGAAGCTCTTGAGCAGCCCGCCCCAGCCCTCGTCGTCGAGCTGGCCGATGGAGTTGCCGGCATACACGGCGACCTGGTCCGGATCGAGGCGATCGCGCAGCGCGTCCCAGCTCAGGCCGCTGTCGCCCAGGCAGTCGCTGGCGGCGAAGACCGTCATCGACAGGCCGCGGGGGTGGTGGACGCTGCGATACAGGCGGCTGGGGTCGAAGCCGGAGGGCAGCTGGCCGGCGGCCCGCACCTGGGCGGGGCGCGTCTCGGGCAGCATCACGTCCATCTCGCCGGCGGGCACCGTGACCTCCAGGGTGCGGCGGTCGATCTCGCGGACCTGCCAGGTGGCCGGCAGGTCCGCGGGCAGCTGGCGGCGCCGCACGCGGAAGGTCATCGGAGCCTCGAGGGCCAGGTGGGCGCGGCGGTTGGCGGGCAGTCCCTCGGCGTTGAACCGGGGGTCCTCGATGCGCCGGATGAGCGTGTGATCGAGCACCCGCTGGCGGGTCTGCTCGACGAGGGCGGCGGCATCGAGGGGCTGGCCGTCGGCGTCGTGCCAGGCATCGTCCGCCTGGGCGCTGGCCAGGCGCATCATGGCCGCCAGGCCGAGCAGCGTCTGGGCCTGGTCGTCGTCGGGCAGGGCGTCGAGCACGGTGCGGCGAAACGCCTGGTGGCCCGAGGTTCGGCCGGCGGGATTCACGCCGCCCATGCCCACGATCACCGGTAAATGAGACAAGCCGGAGTCCTCGCTGTGGGGTTGATGTCTGGGCTGAAGTCGCCTGTATACAGGCCATGGATCATAGCACCCGGCCCGCCACGCCGTCATGCCGGGGCATGCGGCGGCGGGCCCCCTTCGCGGGGCGCGCGTACGCGGCGGCCCGGCCGACTGCTAGAATGGCGGCCCTCCTCCCGCACCCGGTATTCGTCATGGCAGAGCGCTCGCGCATCATCACCTCCAATCAGCCCGGCCCCCATCACGACCTGGCGCGCCGGGTAGCCCGCGCCCTGGCCCACCCGCTGCGCAAGCCGGTGGCCGAGCACACCCGGGCGGCCTTCGAGGAGGCCCGCGCCTGGCGGGCCGAGCGTGCCGGCGCGCCGCTGATCCTGGATGCCGGCTGCGGAGTGGGGCGCTCGACCCGGCGCCTGGCCGAGGCCCACCCCGAGGCCGCGGTGATCGGCGTCGATCGCAGCGCCGACCGGCTGTCCCGGGATCATGGCGCCCTGCCCGGCAACGCCCGGCTGGTGCGTGCCGACCTGGTGGACTTCTGGCGCCTGGCGCTGGACGACGGCTGGCGACCGCTCCGCCACTACCTGCTGTATCCCAACCCCTATCCCAAGTCGACCCACCTCAAGCTGCGCTGGCAGGGCCACCCGGTGTTGCCCGCCATCCTGGGGCTGGGCGGGCGCCTGGAGCTGCGCTCCAACTGGCGGCTCTACGTCGAGGAGTTCGCGCTGGCCGTCGAGCAGGCGACCGGGGCGGCGGCCGCCGTGGAGGCTCATGACCCGGCGGGCGACTTCCTCACCCACTTCGAGCGCAAGTACCACCTCAGCGGCCAGCCGCTGTGGCGGCTGGTCGTGGAACTGCCGCACCGGCCGGCGCTGATGCCCCGGGCCTGAGCCTCAGTGCCGCCGCTCGCGGAAGCGCTCGCCCAGGGTCCGACGCAGCCAGCGGGCGATGGGCCCGCGGGCGGCGTCGCGGCGGAAGACCGTTTCCACCTCGATGACCGGCAGGGTGCCCAGGGCCTCGCCGGGGAAGGCCGCCAGGTGGTCGCGGAAGGGCGGGTACTGGGCGATGTGCTGGGGCACCAGCGCCCAGCCCAGGCCGCGGGTGACCAGCTCGGCCATGGAATAGAAGCTGTTGAGCCGCCAGAACTGGGCGCTCAGCGGGGCCGCCGCATCGTCGCCCTGGGAGCGCGAGGCGATCAGCAGCTGGCGGTGGGCGGCCAGATCGCCGGGGGCGGGGGAGCGCAGCGCCGCCAGGGGATGGTGGCGGCCGACCACCAGCGCCTGGCGCAGGTGGGCGATCGGCACGCCTTCCAGCAGGGGGCCGCGGCCCAGCCGCCCCAGCACGATCCCGAGGTCGGCGGTGCGCTCCTCCACCCAGCTGGCGATGTCGCCCTGGGCGCCGTAGAGCAGGGTCAGCTGCAGGGCGGGATAGTGCCGGGCCAGGGCCTCCAGGGTGGCGTCCACCTGGGGCATCTCCACCAGCGCCTCGTCGATGGCCAGCACCAGCCGCGCCTCCTCGCCCTGGGCGATCGCCTGAGCCCGGGCATCCAGGCGCTGGCACTGGTGGATCACCGTGCGCGCCTCGTGGAGCAGGGCCTCGCCGGCCTCGGTGAGGCGCGGCAGGCGGGCCTCGCGGGTGAAGAGCGTGCAGCCCAGATCGGCCTCCAGGTGGGCGATGGCGGTGCTAACCGCCGACTGGGCGCGCCCCAGATGGCGGGCGGCGGCGGAGAAGGAGCCGTGCTCGGCGCAGGCGACGAGCACCTCCAGCTGATCGAGGGTCCAGCGCATGGGTGACCTATCTGAAATATAGATGGATTCGAACTCGCATCCATCGACATCATGGCGAGAATAGGGCGCCGGGTCGAGGTCGCATGACCTCGTGACATGCGCGGTGCGAGGAGGTCGAGATGCGCTCCTGGAAGGAACGCGTGACGCACATGGTGCTCTTCGAGGCCATCGGGCTGGCGCTGGTCACGCCGCTGGCGAGCGGGCTGACCGGCCACGGCGTCGGCGAGATCGGGGCACTGGCGGTGGGGCTGGCCAGCGTGGCGATGCTCTGGAACCTGGTCTGGAACCGGCTGTTCGACGCCTGGGTGCCGACCCGGCGGCGCCGCCTGGGGCAGCGTCTCGCCCAGGCCGTCGGCTTCGAGCTGGGGCTGCTGGTGATGACCCTGCCGGCGGTGGCCTGGTGGCTGGGCATCGGCCTGGTCGAGGCCTTCTGGCTGGATCTCGGGCTCATGGCCTTCTTCCTGCTGCATGCCCTGATCTTCAATACACTGTTCGATATCGTGATGCGCCATTACCTGGCGCGGGGAGGTGCCTGATGGCCTACCTGTACATGGCCCTGGCGATCGTCGCCGAAGTCGTCGCCACCAGCTCGCTCAAGGCGTCCCAGGAGTTCACCCGCTTCTGGCCGAGCGTGGCGGTGGTGGTGGGCTACGCCCTGGCCTTCTATGCCTTGACCTTCGCCCTGCGGACCCTGCCGGTGGGGATCGCCTACGCCTTCTGGGCGGGGCTGGGCATCGTCCTGGTGACCCTGATCGGGGTGCTGGTCTACGGCGAGCGCCTCGACCCGCCCGCCGTGCTCGGCCTGGCGATGATCGTCGGCGGCGTGGTGATCATCCAGGCCTTCTCGAGCGTCTCCGCGCACTGACGCGGACGCTCGAATCCCGCCCGCGGCGAGGGTAGACTGCGGGCCTTTTCCCCTCGCCGCCACGGAAGATGCCATGCTGCCCCGTCGCCTCGTCGCCTGTCTGTTGATGCTACTGCCCCTGGCCGTCGAGGCGCAGGGCTTCCCGCGCCTCGAGGCGCTGGCCGACGACGGCTTCCGGATCGGCGCCGAGGCCCGCCTGCTGGGCAACGGCGAGCCCGGCGCGACCCTCGGCAGCCTCGCGCCGCGGGAGGCCCTGTCGCCGGCCTCGGTGTCGAAGGTCTACCTGGCGGCCGCGGCTCTGGATCGCTTCGGCCCCCAGCATCGCTTCACCACCCGCCTGCTCGGCACCGCCGAGCCGGATGCGGCGGGGGTGCTGGACGGCGACCTGATCCTCGAGGGCGGCGGCGACCCGGCGCTGACCACCGAGGACCTGTGGCGGCTGGTGCAGCGCCTCCACCAGGCCGGGGTGCGCGAGGTGAGCGGGCGGCTGGTGGTGAGCCAGTGGCGCTTCGGCCCGGTGACCTGCATTACCACCGATCGCTGCGAGGGGCAACGGCGGGTCGACAACGCCTACAGCGCGCTGCTGTCCTCGGCGGCGGTCAATTACGGCAACTGGTGCGTCACCGTGGCCCCGGCGCGCACCCCCGGCGAGCCGGCGGTGGTGACCGGCTGCGACAGCCAGTCCCGCCTGCCGGCCATCGACAACCGGGTCACCACCCGGCCCGACGATAGCGGCACCCAGCTCACCGCCGAGCGGCTGACCCGGGACGGCGAGGACATCATGCGCGTGGCGGGCCGGATCTCCACCAATGCCCACCCCCGCCAGGTCTATCGCACCAGCTCCGATCCCGCCGAGCAGGCCGCCCGCCTGCTGCAGGAGATGCTCGGCCAGGCCGGCATCGAGGTGGCGGGGGAGCGGGTCACCACCACCCTGGCGCCGCCGGCCGGCGCCCATCGGCTCGCGGCGGTGGACGGCGAGCCCCTCCAGGAGCTGTTGCTGCGCACCCTCAACTACTCCAACAACTTCATGGCCGACACCCTGGCCCTGAACCTGGCCGAGACGCCGCGGCCGACCCTGGTGCAGGCCGGGGACGCCATCGAGGCCTTCGCCGAGGGCCTGCCGGGCCACGGCGAGCTACGCCTGGACAGCGGCAGCGGCCTGACCCCGGAGAACCGCACCACGGCGGCGGGCACCAACGCGCTGCTCGAGCACATGTTCCGCCGGCCCGCGCTGTTTCCCAGCTTCGTGGCCGCGCTGCAGTCGCCGGGCAACGGCGTGATGCGCTTCATCCGCCGCGGCTCCGAGGCCTTCCAGCACCATGTAATGCTTAAGACCGGCACCCTCAACCAGCCGGTGACGGTGCGCGCCGTGGCCGGCTACTTCCGCACCCGTTCGGGGCGCTGGGGGGTGTTCACGGTGCTGGTCAACGGCACGGCCTCCACCCCCTACCTGAGCTGGTCGCGGGTGCTGGACCGGCTCTCGGTGGACCTCGACGCCATGATCGAGGCACATTGAGCGCTTCGCTCGCCAAGGAGACGCTCCCATGAAGCCCGGGCACACCGGCTGGCGCCATCTGGTGCACTCGACCCGCTACTCCCTCAAGGGCCTGAACGCGGCCTTCCGCAACGAGGCGGCCTTCCGCCAGGAACTGGGCATCTGCGTGGTGCTGCTGCCGCTGGCCGCCTGGCTCGGCCGCACGCCGGTGGAATGGATCCTGCTGATCGGCAGCTGCCTGTTGGTGCTGATCGTCGAGCTGCTCAACAGCGCCATCGAGAGCGTGGTCGACCGCATCGGGTCGGAACGCCACGAGCTCTCCGGTCGCGCCAAGGACATCGGGTCGGCGGCGGTGATGCTGGCGCTGCTGATCGCCGGCCTCACCTGGGGGCTGATCGCCTGGGGCCGCTTTCTGGGCTGAGCGGGACGAACACCGTCTAGTGCCGGCCGGCCGGGCTTGGGTATGCTGAAGGCTATCGATCAACCGGATGCGAGATGCCCATGGCCCTGCCCGACGATTTCCTGCCGCTGGATGCCCTGCCCGAGCCCCTGGTGTCGCCGCTGCGACACGCCTGGGGGCGGCTGCGGGAGGCCCTGGAGCAGGCCGATCATCTCGCCTCCCTGCAGGGCCAGGAGGGCCCCGGCGACAGCTGGGCCGCGCTCTCCACGGCGCGTCGCGAGCAGCTGGCCCGGGTGCTGGCCGTCTCCGGCTTCGCCGCCGAGACCCTGATCCGCCATCCCGACTGGCTGCTCCACCTGGACGCCGCCGGCGAGCTGGACGCAGCGCCGGGCGAGGCGACGCTGCGCGAGGCGCTGGCCGAGCGCCTGGAGGCCGCCGAGGACGAGGCGGCCCTGCACGCCGCCCTGCGCCGCTTCCGCCGGGCGCGCCTGCTGGGCATCGTCTGGCGCGACCTGACCCGGCCGCCGGGCACCGACATGTGGGCCACCGCCGGCGCCGTCACGCACCTCGCCGAGACCTGCCTGGAGCTGGCCCTGGACTGGCTCGAGCGCCACCTCGAACGCCGCTGGGGGCGGCCGGCGCCGAGGGCCGACGGCAGCGAGCAACGCCTGGTGGTGCTCGGCATGGGCAAGCTGGGTGCCGGCGAGCTGAACCTCTCCTCGGACATCGACCTGATCTTCGCCTTCCCCGAGCGGGGCGAGACCCGCGGCGGGCGCAAGGCCCTCGAGCACCAGGAGTACTTCACCAAGCTCGGCCAGAAGCTGATCGCCGCCCTGGACGCGGTGACCGCCGACGGCTTCGCCTTCCGCGTCGACATGCGCCTGCGTCCGCTGGGCGACGGCGGCCCCCTGGTCGGCAGCTTCGCCTCGCTTGCCGGCTACTACCAGGACCAGGGGCGCGAGTGGGAGCGCTACGCCATGCTCAAGGCCCGGCCGGTGGCCGGCGACCGCGAGGCCGGGGCCGAGCTGCTGGCCAGCATCCGCCCCTTCGTCTACCGCAAGTACCTGGATTTCGGCGCCATCGAGTCGCTGCGCGAGCTCAAGGCGATGATCAACCGCGAGGTACGGCGCCGGGGCATGCAGGACAACATCAAGCTCGGCCCCGGCGGCATCCGCGAGGTGGAGTTCGTGGTCCAGGCCTTCCAGCTGATCCGCGGCGGCCGCGACACCGAGCTGCAGGTGACCTCGCTGAGGACGGCCCTGGCGCGCCTGCCGGCCCTCGGCCTGCTGCCGGAGGAGGTCGTCGAGGAGCTCACCCCCGACTACGTCTTCCTGCGCGACATCGAACATGCCCTCCAGGCCCTGGAGGACCGCCAGACCCAGACCCTGCCCGCCGAGGAGCTCGACCGCGAGCGGGTCGCGCTGGCGCTGGACATGGCGGACTGGCCGGCGGTCATGGCGCGGCTCGACGAGGTGCGCGCCCGGGTGCGCCGCCACTTCGACGCGGTGATCGCCGACCCCGAGGACGACGCCGAGGAGGCGGCCGCCTCCGCCGGGGCGGCCGGCGTGGAGCTCGAGGAGTGGCGGGCCCTGTGGCGAGGCGCCCCGGGCGAGGACGAGGCTCGGGAGTGCCTGGCGGCGGCCGGCTTCGATGATCCGACGGCGGCCTGGCGGCGGCTGCGGGCGCTGCGCGACGCCCGCCAGGTGCAGGCCATGCAGCGCATCGGCTACGAGCGCCTGGAGGCGCTGATGCCGCTGCTGCTCGACGCCGCCGCCGCCAGCGAGGCGCCGGACATCGCCCTGGAACGGGTGCTGCCGATGGTCGAGGCGGTGCTGCGACGCACCGCCTACCTGGCGCTGCTGCGCGAGAATCCCGAGGCCCTGGAGCACCTGATGCGGCTGTGCAGCGCCAGCCCCTGGATCGCCGAGCAGCTGGCTCGCCACCCGATCCTGCTCGACGAGCTGCTGACCCCGGAGACCCTCTATACCCCGGCCGACCGGGAGCGCCTGGCCGACGAGCTGCGCCAGGCCCTGGGGCGTATCCCCGAGGACGACGAGGAGGCCCAGCTCGAGGCCCTGCGGGTCTTCAAGCATGCCCAGGTGCTGCACGTGGCGGCCTCGGACATCGCCGGCACCCGCCACCTGATGAAGGTCAGCGACTACCTGACCTACATCGCCGAGGTGGTGCTGGCCGCGGTGCTGGCCATGGCCTGGAAGCACCTGACCCGCAAGCACGGCTTCCCCCTGCGCCGCGACGGCGAGCGCTGCGGCCAGGCGCCGGAGTTCCTGATCGTCGGCTACGGCAAGCTCGGCGGCATCGAGCTCGGCTACGGCTCCGACCTGGACCTGGTGTTCCTGCACGACGGCGCCACCCAGGGCAGCACCGACGGTGAACGGCCCATCGACAACGCCGTCTTCTTCACCCGCCTCGGCCAGCGCATCATCCACCTGCTGACCGCCGTGACCCCGGCGGGCAGCCTCTACGAGGTCGACATGCGCCTGCGCCCCTCCGGCAACGCCGGCCTGCTGGTGTCGAGCCTCGATGCCTTCGCCGACTACCAGCGTCGCGAGGCCTGGACCTGGGAGCACCAGGCCCTGGTGCGGGCCCGGGTGGTGGCCGGCCACGCGGACCTGGCCGAGCGCTTCGCGGCGGTGCGTCGGGAGGTCCTCGGCCGTGAACGGGATCCCGAGGCCCTGCGCGAGGAGGTGGTGGCCATGCGCCGCAAGATGCGTGACCACCTGGCCGGCAAGGGCGAGGGCGACGACTTCGATCTCAAGCAGGATCCGGGCGGCATGGTGGACATCGAGTTCCTGTGCCAGTACGCGGTGCTGGCCATGGGCCGCGAAACGCCGGCCCTGCTCGAGTGGAGCGACAACATGCGCATCCTCGAGACCCTGGAGAGCGGCGGCCGGCTCCCCGCCGAGGACGGCCGGCGGCTGCGCGAGGCCTACCTGGCCTGCCGCACCGCGGCCCATCGGGCGGCCCTGACCCGCAAGCCCGCCCGGGGCCGCAACGCCGACTTCCAGGCCCATCGCCGGGCGGTCATCGACGCCTGGGAGCGGCTCCTCGAGCCGGACGCCTGAGCCCCGACACGATCAAGGAAACACGACGCCATGAACAAGCTACTGGTCCTGCACGGTCCCAATCTCAACCTGCTGGGCACCCGCCAGCCCGAGGTCTACGGCCACCAGACCCTGGAGGACATCGACGACGCCCTGCGCGAACGGGCCGCCGGCGGCGGCTGGGAGCTCCACTGCCGGCAGAGCAACCACGAGGGCGAACTGATCGATGCCATCCATGCCGCCCGGCTCGACGGCACCGCGGCGATCATCATCAACCCCGCCGCCTACACCCACACTTCGGTGGCCATCCTCGACGCCCTCAATGCCTTCGACGGCCGGGTCATCGAGGTGCACCTCTCCAACGTCCACAAGCGCGAGGCCTTCCGCCACCACTCCTACGTCTCGCTGCGCGCCGACGGGGTGATCGCCGGGCTCGGCAGCCGGGGCTATCTGGCCGCCCTGGACGCGGTGATGGCGGGGTAGCGGCATGCGCCGACTGCGCTGGCTCCTGCCCTGGCTGGCCGTGCTGCTGCTGGCCGGCTGCGAGGAGACGCCCACCGGCCGGACGCAGCTGGCGCTGGTGCCCGACGGCCTGATGGCCGAGCTGGGCGAACGCAGCTTCGCTCAGCTGCGTGAGCGCCGGGCTCCGGCGCGTGACGCGGCCCTGAACCGGCGGGTGCAGTGCGTGGCCCGGGCGGTGGTGGACGCCGCGCGACGTCACTACCCCGAGGTGGCCATGCCCGAGGCCTGGGAGGTGGTGGTGTTCGACGCGCCGTCCCCCAACGCCTTCGCCCTGCCCGGCGGGCGGATCGGCGTGCACGCGGGCCTGCTGCGGGTCGCCGAGACGCCGTCGCAGCTGGCGGCGGTGATCGGTCACGAGGTGGCCCATGTGCTGGCCGATCACGGCAACGAACGGCTCACCCAGCAGCTGGGCGTCAAGGCCGCGCTGCTGGTGGTCGGGCTGGTGAGCGAGGGCGAGCTAGCCGGGGAGCCGCTGATGCGGGCCCTGGGCATCGGCGCCCGACTGGGCCTTACCCTGCCGTTCAGCCGCACCCACGAGGAGGAGGCCGACCTGATGGGCCTGGAGATCATGGCCGAGGCCGGCTTCGACCCGGCCCAGAGCGTGGCGCTGTGGCGCAACATGGCCGCCGCGGGCGGCGACGGGCCGCCGGAGTTCCTCTCCACCCATCCCGCCCACGACTCGCGCATCGAGGCGCTCCAGGCCCACCTGGATACGGCCCGGCGGCTGGGGCGGGACGCCGCGCCGCCGGCCTGTGGCTGAGCCCGTCGGGGGCGACAAGCGCGCGAGAGGGGCGTAAGGTGCGGTGGCCTGTGACCGCCAACCCGACGCCCTGCCCATGAACGAACGCCTCACCCCCTTCCAGTTGCTGATCCTGGTGCTGTCCTTCTACGTGCTCGGCGCCCTGGCCGTGGACGTGCTCTTCGCGCTGCCCGACGAGCTGTCGCGGCTGCTGCACTATCTGGACCTGGTGGTCTGCCTGTTCTTCTTCGCCGACTTCTGCCTGCGCTTCCGGGAAGCGCCGGACAAGTGGCGCTTCATGCGCTGGGGCTGGATCGACCTGGTGGCCAGCATCCCCGCCGGGCTGCTGTTCGCCGGCCGCCTGGTGCGGGTGGTGCAGGTCATCCGCCTGCTGCGGGCGATCAAGTCCCTGCACATGATCTGGCGGCTGCTGTTCCGCAACCGGGCCGAGGGGATCTTCGCTTCCGCGGCCACCGCGACCCTGCTGCTGGTGGCCTTCGGCTCGATGACCATCCTGCTGGTGGAGGGCCCGAATCCCGACAGCGCCATCGACACCGCCGAGGAGGCGCTGTGGTGGGCCTTCGTCACCGTGACCACGGTGGGCTACGGCGACTTCTTTCCGGTGACCACCCTGGGGCGGGTGGTGGCCGTGGCGCTGATGGTGGCCGGGGTGGGGCTGTTCGGCAGCTTCGCCGCCTACGTGGGATCGCTGTTCGTGGACGATCAGGAGGACGAGCAGGCCCGTCTGCATCGCGCCAATCGCGAGCTGATTCGCGACCTGCACGGCGACGTGAGGGCCCTGCGCGAGGAAGTCGGCGCGCTCAGGGCCGAATTGGCCCGTCGCGACGGGATCGGGGAGCAGGCCGGGGAGCGCTCGGGCTAGCGCCACTCCTCCTCGTCGCGACGCTCCCGCACCTCGTAGTCGCCCTCCAGGACCTCCATGTCGCGACGGCCGTCCGGCGAGCGGGTCTCCCGGTAATGGACGCCGCCGCCCACGTCCTCGGCCTGTTCGGCGCGCATGCGCTCCATGCGTTTCTTCATGCGGTGGCGCAGGAAGGGCAGCATCGCCCAGCCCACCAGCAGGAAGAACAGTCCCAGCACCACGCCGACGACCATCAGCGCGCCGAACACCAGCCAGGTGAACAGCAGCCGCAGGCCACCGGCGCTACCGCTGGGGCGCGCCTGGTGGGCGCGCTGCTGCCATTGCCGGGCCGCCCGCCAGGCGGCGTTGTGGCGCGGGTCCTTGGGATCGGGCATGAACAGGCTCCGTCGGCGGGGCGCGCCGGTGACGCGCCGTGAATGGGTGCCCTTTGGAAAGCGTCGGGGGGCAAACGTTCCGCCGGCCCCCGGCGGTCAGGCCAGCCCCTGGTGGAGGTCGGCGAGCAGGGCGTAGCTGCGCAGGCGATCCTCCAGGGCGAAGACCTCGGTATGCACCATCAGCTCGTCGGCGCCGGTCGAGGCGAGAAACGCCTCCAGTCCCTGGCGCACCGTCGACGGCCCGCCGATCACCGCCGCGCCCAGGAATTGCTCGACCTGGGCCCGCTCCGGGGGCGTCCAGTCCAGCTCCTCCACCGGCGGCCGGGCCCGGGTGCGCCGGCCGCGGACCATGCCCAGGAACTTCTGGCGTGCGGTGGTGGCCAGGTACTCGGCCTGGGTGTCGCTGTCGGCGGCGATCACCGGCAGGCCGACCATGGCGTAGGGCGCCTCGAGCACCGCCGAGGGCCGGAAATGCTCGCGATAGATCGCCAGCGCCTCGTGGAGCCCGCCCGGGGCGAACTGGGCGGCGAAGGCGAAGGGCAGCCCCTCCCGGGCGGCCAGGCGGGCGCTGTAGTCGCTGGAGCCGAGCAGCCAGATCGGTACCCGGGTGCCCTGGCCGGGCACGGCGCGGACCCGCTGATCGGGGCGGGCCTCCTCCAGGAAGCCGCGCAGCTCGGCCAGGCGCCGGGGGAAGTCGTCCGCGCCGGCATGGGGATCCCGGCGCAGCGCCGCCATGGTGGCGGCGTCGGCCCCCGGGGCGCGGCCCAGGCCCAGGTCGATGCGATCCGGGTAGAGGCTCTCCAGGGTGCCGAACTGCTCGGCCACCACCAGCGGCGCATGGTTGGGCAGCATGATGCCGCCGCTGCCGACCCGCAGGCGCGAGGTGTGGCCGGCGATGTGGCCGATCAGCACCGCCGTGGCGGCGCTGGCGATGCCTTCCAGGCCGTGGTGCTCGGCCAGCCAGAAGCGCCGGTAGCCTCGCCGCTCGGCCAGCCGGGCCAGGGCGACGCTGTCGCGGAAGCTGTCGGCGGCGCTGCCGCCCTGACGGATCGGCGCCAGGTCCAGCACCGACAGCGGAATGTCACCGAGGCGGGGCATGATGGACTCCGTTGATTAGCAGGCTCACTGGCAATATGGAGGCGCCGAAGCCGGAAGGCAACGGCCAGGGGCGGCTGGCCCCGGGGGCGCCGAGTCCCTAAGCTCAGGCTATTCGAACAGGATGGACGATGACATGGACTTCAAGCGCAAGGGCCCCCCGCCGGGACGGCGGGGGGCCACGCGGCGTCGCGGGAGGCGACGACTCGACTGGCAGCACTTCGACCGCTGGCTGGACCGCCTGGTGGCCCTCGCCGTGGTCACCGCCCTGGTGATGGGCGGCGTGGCATTGGTGGCCAGCCTGGTGCTCTGAGCCGCGTCCGGCTCAAGGCCGGGGCTGCTGCTGAGTGATGCAATGGATGTTGCCGCCGCCGAGCAGGATCTCCCGGGCCGGCACGCCGATCACCCGGCGCGTCGGGAACAGCGCCTGCAGTCTTTCCCGGGCCTGGTCATCACGGTCCGGGTCGAGCAGCGGCATCACCACCACCGAGTTGCCGATGTAGAAGTTGACGTAGGAGCCGGCCATGCGGTCGCCGGGCTGGCGCGGGTGCGAGTGGCTCAGGCGGTCGATGCCGCTGGCCTCGTCCTCGGCGATGTGCAGCGGCCCCGGCTGGGGCAGCTTGTGGACCTTCAGCGACCGGCCGCGGGCATCGGTGGCGGCCTCCAGCACCTCGAGCGCCTCCCGGGAGATGGCGTGCTGGGGATCGGCCGGGTCGTCGCACCAGGTCAGCGCTACCTCGCCGGGGGCCACGAAGCAGGCCAGGTTGTCGACGTGGCCGTCGGTCTCGTCCTGGTAGCAGCCCCGCGGGATCCAGATGATGGTCTTCACGCCCAGGGTATCGCGCAGGATCCGCTCCATCTCGGTCTTGGTCAGGTCCGGATTGCGATTGGCATTGAGCAGGCACTCCTCGGTGGTGATCAGGGTGCCCTCGCCGTCCACGTGGATGGCTCCGCCCTCGAGCATCACCGGCACCGTGAAGCGCTCCACGCCGAGCATCTCGGCGACCTTGGTGCGGATGCGCCGATCCTTGTCCCAGGGGAAGTAGAGGCCGCCGTCGAGCCCGCCCCAGGCGTTGAAGTCCCAGTCCACCATGGCCAGGCGGCCGTCCGGGTGGGTGAGGAAGGTGGGGCCCACGTCGCGCATCCAGGCGTCGTTGCTCGACAGTTCGACCACCCGGATGTGGTCGGGCAGCTGGACGCGGGCGTTCTCGTACTGGTCGTCGTTGACCCCGACGAACACCGTCTCGCTCTCGGCGATGACCGTCGCCACCTCGACGAAGGCCTTCTGGGCCGGCTTGGCGCCGTAGCGCCAGTTGTCGGGGCGCTGCGGCCAGAGCATCCAGCAGGCGTCGTGGGGAGCGAACTCGGCCGGCATGGCGAAGCCCCGCGCCGCCGGGGTCTCGTGGGGGGCGCCCGCCGGGGCGCCCGCTTGGTTGCGTGTCGTCATGGCTGGTCTCACAGGTGGCCGACCACCAGGAATACACCGGTGGCGATGGTGGCGGCAATCAGCACGTAGGGCAGTTGGGTCAGGGCATGGGCCATGGGCGTGCAGCCGCTGCCCTGGGCCGAGAGCACGGTGGAGTCGCCGTAGAAGCAGGCGTGGCTGCCGAAGGCGCTGGCCGAGATCAGCGCGCCCACCACCAGCGGCATGCTGGCGTCGACGCTGGCCGCCAGCGGCAGCACGATGGGCATGGCCACGGCGAACAGCCCCCAGAAGGAACCGGTGGCGAAGGCCAGGAAGGCCATGGTGACGAACACCACCGCCGGCAGCATGCCGGAGGTCATCATCGGCTGCACGGTGGCGATCACGAAGTCGGTCAGGCCGAGGACGTCGTTGACCTCCTTGAGGGTGAAGCCGGCCACCAGGGTGCCCAGCGGCATGATCATCGCCTTGAAGCCCTCCAGCGCCGTGTCGAAGGTGTCGTGGAAGCTCAGCAGCCGCTGGAGGCCGATCAGTCCCAGCGTCACGGCCAGCGCCACGATGACGCCGCGCAGGATGTCGATCTCGAAGTACCAGGTGAAGAAGATCAGGGTGGCGATCGGCAGCAGGAAGTTCAGCAGGTGCGGTCGCGGCTTGCTCTCGTCCACCTCCAGGGCGGCGTCGTCGACGCCCTCGGGCATCGGCTGGCCGCCGGCGGCCCGGGCCTCGGCCGCCTTCATCGGGCCGAGGTCCGGCATCCAGCCCAGCGCCACCAGCGGCACGATGGCCGCGGCCACCCAGGCGTAGAACATGTAGGGGATGGCCTCGATGTACAGCCCCATGCCGTTGCCGGTCACGTCGTTCTCCTCCAGCAGGCCGGCGAAGAACACCGCCCAGGTGGAGAAGGGCACCAGGATGCATACCGGCGCCGCCGTGGAGTCGACGATGTAGGCGAGCTTCTCCCGGGAGATGCCGAAGCGGTCGGTGATCTTCTTCATCGAGGCGCTGATGGTCAGGGCGTTCAGGTAGTCGTCGACGAAGATGATCAGCCCCAGGAACCAGGTGGTCAGCAGGCTCTGGTGCTTGGTGTGGATGCGCCGGGTCACGGTGTCGCCGAAGCTGAGCACCCCGCCGGTCTTGACCAGCAGGGCGATCAGGCTGCCGAACAGGCCGCAGACCAGGATGATCCAGGTGACGGTGTCGTTGCCCAGCACGCCGAGCAGGATGTCCGAGCCCTGGGTGACCACGGTGGTCGGGTCGATCATCAGCAGGCCGACCAGGGTGCCGGCCAGCAGCGATTCGATGGTGCGTCGGGTCAGGATGGCCATGCCCAGCACCACTGCGGTGGGGACCAGGCTGTAGAGGCCATAGTCGTCGCCATCGACGAGGGCGAAGCTGCTGAGGCTTGCCATCAGCACGACCGCGAGAAATATCAGGCCACCCTTGATGGCGCTGCCGACGCCTTGCGGCTGGGCCTTCGCGTCCGAAGGAGAGTGTGACATGGTCATTAACCTTTGTTGTTGAATTAATGTGGTTGCATGTTGCACCGGGGGGCGCCCGCCGGGAGATGCCGAGTGATACACGCGGCGGCTGCCGGCGGGGAACGGATAGCCGTTTACAGGTAGCCATCCTCGCGTAGCGATTCGGTGGCCGCGGTGAGCGCCTCGTCGAGGATCGCCACCGCGGTGTCGACGGTCTCGCGGCTCCAGATCAGGGTCGGCGAGATCACGTTCAGGTGACCCACCGGGCGGATGATCAGGCCGCGCTTCTGGGCCTCGAAGGCGATGCGGTCGCCGACCCGGGCCTCCACCGGCAGCAGTTCCTTGGTGTCCTTGTCGGCCACGTTCTCCAGGCACATCATGAAGTGGCTGCCGCGCACGTCGCCGACCGTGGCATGGTGCGACAGCGTCTTGAGCCGCTGCTCGAGGTAGGGGCCCACCTCGCGGACGTTCTCGCAGATGGCCTCGCGCTCGATGATCTCGATGCTCTTGAGGGCCGCGGCGCAGCTGACCGGATGCCCGGAGTAGGTGAAGCCGGTGCTCAGCACGCCGCCCTTGCGCTGCGGGGTGCCCAGCACCTCGTAGATCTCGTCGGAGATCAGGGTGGCGCCCAGCGGCGCATAGCCCGAGGACAGGCCCTTGGCGCAGTTGATGATGTCCGGCCGGGTGTCGAACACCGACTCCGAGGCGAAGAAGTGGCCCAGGCGGCCGAAACCGGTGACCACCTCGTCGGCGATGAAGAGGATGTCGTTGGCGCGGCATACCGCCTGCATCCGCACATGATAGCCCTCGGGCGCCACCAGAACGCCGCCGGCGCCCATGATCGGCTCGGCGATGAAGGCGGCGATGTTGTCGGCGCCGATCTCGGCGACGGTGTCCTCGAACTCCTTCACCAGCTGATCGCAGTATTCGGCCTCGCTCATGCCCTCGGGACGGCGGTAGCAGTTGGCCTCGCTGAGGTGGGTCACCAGGTGGTCGAGGGTGTCGAAGTCCCAGTTGTTGCACTCGATGCCGGTCAGGGTGGCGGCCAGGTAGGTGGTGCCGTGGTAGGCGTTGTTGCGCGACAGGATGCGCTTCTTGTTCGGCTTGCCGAGGCGGTTGAAGTAGTAGTGCACCAGGCGGATGGTGGCGTCGTTGGCCGCCGAACCGCCGCAGCTGTAGAAGACGTGGTTGAGGTGCGCGGGCGCGAGCTCGGCGAGCTTGGCGGCGAGCTCCGCGGCCGGGGCGTTGGACAGGTTGTTGAAGGTCGAGAAGTAGGCCATGCGCGTGGCCTGGTCGGCCATGGCCTGGCCGATCTCGGCGCGGCCGTGTCCGACGTTGACGCACCACAGCCCGGCGATGCCGTCGATGAAACGATTGCCGCGCGCGTCCTCTACATAGATACCGTCGCTGTCGGTGATCAGGTCGCAGCCTTCCTCGTGGAAGACGCTGAAGTCGGTGAAGGGGTGGATGAAGTGGTCCTTGTCCTTCTGCCACAGGGTCTCGGCATCGAGGACGGGGCGGTCGGTCGTCTGACGGGTGCTTGTTGTGGTCATGGCAATACCTCCTCTGAGTAGGCGCCAGACTAGCCAGCCTCGGGAAGGGGGCGACATATCCTGATTGGGGTATATCGCGGCTTCCCGTCGCCCTCGTAAGGTGATCCCACGGCAAATGACGCCCCTGATATCAGGGCTGCCGTTGGCATTGTCGCTCGGGGTTGATCCGTCGACGGGCCTGCGAGGAGGCGCTGTGAACCCTTCCATGGGCGCTACCGACGCCGTCCATGGCGTAGGACCTCCTCTTCGCCCCGTCCCCGGCGCCCTTCGACACCTCCAACGGTGGTCACCCTACCCGAACAACGACCGAAGAGGCGCACCATGACGACTTCCATCGACGGCCAGCGGCTGTGGGACACGCTGATGGCCATGGCCGAGATCGGCCCTACCGCCAACGGCGGCAGCTGCCGCCTGGCCCTGACTCCCGAGGACGCCGCCGGCCGGCGCCTGCTGCTCGACTGGTGCGAGGCGATCGGCTGCACCTGGCGGGTCGACCGGGTCGGCAACCTCTTTATCCGTCGGGAGGGGCGCCGGGACGACCTCGATCCGGTGGCCACCGGCAGCCACCTGGACACCCAGCCCAAGGGCGGCCGCTTCGATGGCATCCTCGGCGTGCTGGCCGGGCTCGAGGTGTTTCGCACCCTGCACGATCGGGGCATCGTCACCGAGCGTCCCCTCGAGCTGGTGGTCTGGACCAACGAGGAGGGCAGCCGCTTCGCCCCGGCCATGGTCGCCTCGGGCACCTACGCCGGCGAATTCGCCGTCGAGGACACCCTGAGCCGCCGCGATGCCGACGGCGTGACCCTCGGCGAGGCCCTGGAGGCCTGCGGCTTCGCCGGCGACCTGCCGGTGGGCAAGCCGCGGCTGGACGGCTTCTTCGAGCTGCACATCGAACAGGGGCCGGTGCTCGAGGACGCCGGGGAGACCATCGGCGTGGTCACCGGTGTGCAGGGCATGCGCTGGTTCGACGTCACCTTCTCCGGGCAGTCGGCCCATGCCGGCCCCACGCCCATGCGGCTGCGCCGCGACGCCCTGGCCGCCGCGGCGCGACTGATCGACCGCCTGCAGGCCCACGCCCTGGCCGACGCCAGCGGCGACACCAAGGTCACCTGCGGCTGCCTGGATATCGAGGCGGCCTCGCGCAACGTCATCCCCGGCCAGGTGCGCCTCACCGTCGACCTGCGCCACGTGGTGGAGGCCGAGCTCGACGCCCTGGAGGCGCTGTTCGAGCAGGAGCTCGCCGCCGCCGGCGAGGCCTTCGGCGTGGGCGTGTCCCGGGAGCGCATCTGGGCCTCGCCGGTGGTGGCGTTCGCCCCCGAGTGCATCGCCGCGGTGGAGGACGCGACCCGGGCTCGGGGCGTGCCCTATCGGCGCATGATGAGCGGCGCCGGCCACGACGCCGTCTACGTCTCGCGGGTGGCCCCCACCTCGATGATCTTCATCCCCTGCCGCGACGGCATCAGCCACAACGAGGCCGAGTACGCCACCCCGGAGCACTGCGCCCTGGGCGCCCAGGTGCTCTTCGACGCCATGCTGGCTCGCGCCGACCGTCCGGCCTGATCAAGGGAGTTTCGCCATGACCGCC
Organism: Halomonas koreensis; assembly: GCF_031451675.1. NCBI lineage: Bacteria > Pseudomonadati > Pseudomonadota > Gammaproteobacteria > Oceanospirillales > Halomonadaceae > Halomonas > Halomonas koreensis. Next base: position 75,582 of record NZ_JARWAK010000017.1, read on the forward strand.
ATGAACCAAGCCGCCCCCCGGACCCGCGCCGACTGGCAGGCGCTGGCCGACTCGCTGACCCTCGAGACCCGCGCCTACATCGACGACGCCTTCGTCGAGGCCGAGGACGGCGCCACCCTGACCACGCTCAACCCGGCCACCGGCGAGG
>NZ_JARWAK010000018.1:0-69122 GCF_031451675.1 Halomonas koreensis
GGTTCGAGGTTCGAGGTTCGAGGTTCGAGGTTCGAGGTTCGAGGTTCGAGGTTCGAGGTTCGAGGTTCGAGGTTCGAGGTTCGAGGTTCGAGGTTCGAGCAGGTTAATGACCCGTCGGCCGGGACGCCAGGCCTTCTCGCCCGAACTCCTTGCCCCTCACGTTTTACTCCTCGCCCCTCGCTCCTTGCCCCTCACGCCTTACTCCTCGTCCCTCGCCCCTCGTCCCTCGTCAGCTCAGTTTCCCGCAGCACTGCTTGAACTTCTTGCCCGAGCCGCAGGGACAGGGATCGTTGCGCCCCACCTTGGGGCCTTCGCGACGCAGCGGCCGCCCGTCGCTGCCGGGCGCCGGCGCCTCGTCACCGGCCGCGGCGGCCTCGGGGGCGTCGTGCCGGCTGGCGGCCGCCGCCTTCTCGCGCTCCAGGGCTTCGCGGCGCTGGCGCTCCAGGGCCTCGACCTCCTCGGGCTGGCGGACCTTGACGTGGCTGAGGATGCGGGTGACATCGGCCTTGATGTTGGTCAGCAACGCCTGGAAGAGCTCGAAGGATTCCCGCTTGTATTCCTGCTTGGGATTCTTCTGGGCGTAGCCGCGCAGATGGATCCCCCGGCGCAGGTGATCCATGGACTGCAGGTGCTCCTTCCAGCGGGTGTCCAGCACCTGGAGCATCACCTGCTTCTCGAAGCGGCGCATCAGCTCGGGCCCGGCCAGCTCGGTCTTCTCCTCGTAGGCCTGGCGATGCATCTCCTGCAGGCGCTCGCGCAGCTGCTCCTCGTGGAAGCGCTGATCCTCCTCGGCCCACTGCACCACCGGGGCCTCGAGGTTGAACTCGGCCTTGAGGTGAGCCTCCAGCCCGGCCAGGTCCCACTGCTCGGGGAGGCTCTGGGGGGGCACGAACTCGCTGATGGCCTCGTCGAGCACCTCGGCGCGGATGCCGGCGACATTCTCGGAGACATCGTCGGCGGCGAGGATCTCGTTGCGCTGCTCGTAGATCACGCGGCGCTGGTCGTTGGCCACGTCGTCGTATTCCAGCAGCTGCTTGCGGATATCGAAGTTGCGGCCCTCGACCTTCTTCTGGGCACGCTCCACGGCGTTGGAGACCATCTTGTGCTCGATGGCCTCGCCCCGCTCCAGGCCCAGCGCCTGCATCAGCTTCTGCACCCGCTCGGAGCCGAACAGCCGCATCAGGTTGTCTTCCAGGGACAGGAAGAAGCGCGTGGAGCCCGGGTCGCCCTGGCGGCCGGCGCGGCCGCGCAGCTGGTTGTCGATGCGCCGCGACTCATGGCGCTCCGAGCCGACCACGTGCAGGCCGCCGGCCTCGAGCACCGCCTCGTGGCGCTCCCGCCATTCGGCCTTGAGGCGCTCGATCTGCGCCTCGCTGGGCGATTCCAGCTGAGCCGCCTCGGCCTCCCAGTTGCCGCCCAGCACGATGTCGGTGCCGCGACCGGCCATGTTGGTGGCGATGGTGATGGCCCCGGGCCGGCCGGCCTGGGCGATGATCTGGGCCTCGCTCTGGTGCTGCTTGGCGTTGAGCACGTTGAAGCGCATCCCCGCCTTCTTCATCAGCCCGGCCAGGTACTCGGAGGTCTCGATGGAGGCGGTCCCCACCAGCACCGGCCGACCCGCCTCGGTCTGGGCCTGGACGTCGGCGATGATGGCCTCGTACTTCTCCTCGGCGGTGAGATAGACCAGGTCGTTCATGTCCCGGCGGACCAGCGGCCGGTTGGTGGGAATCACCACCACGTCCAGGCCGTAGATCTGGCGGAACTCGAAGGCCTCGGTGTCGGCGGTGCCGGTCATGCCGGACAGCTTGTCGTAGAGGCGGAAGTAGTTCTGGAAGGTCGTCGAGGCCAGCGTCTGGCTCTCGCGCTGCACGGTCACCCCTTCCTTGGCCTCCACCGCCTGGTGGAGCCCCTCGGACCAGCGGCGGCCCGGCATGGTGCGGCCGGTATGCTCGTCGACGATCACCACCTGGCCGTCGCTGACGATGTAGTCGACGTCGCGGTGGTAGAGGTGCCGGGCCCGCAGCGCCGAGTGCATGTGCTGCAGCAGGTTGAGGTTCTGGGCGGCGTAGAGGGAGTCCTCCTCGCCCAGCAGGCCCTCCCCGCGCATCAGCTCCTCGACCTTGTTGTGGCCGCCCTCGGTGAGCTCCACCTGCTTCTGCTTCTCGTCGAGGGTGAAGTCGCCGCTCTCGGGGTCCTCCTCGTCGGCGCAGGGCGCGAGGTTCACCGCCAGGCGGTCGACGACCTTGTAGAGCTCGGTGTTCTCGTCCACCGCGCCGGAGATGATCAACGGGGTCCGCGCCTCGTCGATGAGGATGGAGTCGACCTCGTCGACGATGGCGAAGTGCAGGCCGCGCTGGACCTTGTCCTCCAGCGAGAAGGCCATGTTGTCGCGCAGGTAGTCGAAGCCGAACTCGTTGTTGGTGCCGTAGGTGATGTCGCAGCCGTAGGCCTCGCGCTTCTCCTCGGGCGTCTGGCCGGCAAAGATGGTGCCCACGGACAGGCCGAGGAATTCGTACAGCGGGCGCATCCAGTCGGCGTCGCGGCACGCCAGGTAGTCGTTCACGGTGACCACGTGCACGCCCTCGCCCGGCAGGGCGTTGAGATAGACCGCCAGGGTCGCCACCAGGGTCTTGCCCTCGCCGGTCTTCATCTCGGCGATCCGGCCGCCGTTCAGGGTGATACCGCCGATCATCTGGACATCGAAGTGCCGCATGCCCATGACGCGCTTGCTCGCCTCGCGGACGGTGGCGAAGGCCTCGGGCAGCAGGGCCTCGAGGGGCTCGCCGCCGGCGAGTCGCTCGCGGAAGGCCGCGGTGCGTGCCTTGAGGGCGGCGTCGTCGAGGCCCTCGAGTTCGGGCTCGAGGGCGTTGATGCGGGCCACGGTGCGGCCCATGCGCTTGACTTCACGGTCGTTCTTGGAGCCGACGACCTTGCGTAACAGGTTGTTGATCATGAAGGATCCAGTGCTGCGGGGGCTTCGGGCCGGGCGTCTCTGCCCGGCGGCTCGTCGCGGTTCAGGGACGAGCCCGCGGCGGCCCGCGGCGGGTCAGGACATCATGGGCGGCCACCGGCCGGTGCCCGGCCGGGCGCCCTCCGACCGGATGGCCGAGGGGGCGCAGGGCGGCGCCCGGGCGGCGACCCGGCGGCCAGCGCCGCCGGGCCCGGCGGCGCGCCTGGAGTCGGGAGCTGGCACGAATCCACGCCGGCGCCAGGATGCAGACCTGGATCAGGCGCTCGACGGGCCGCGCCTCGAGCGAGGCCAGCCCCGCCGGCAGCAGGCAGCCCACCAGCAGCCCGGCCAGCCACCAGCGGGCGTGGCGCCGCTCCGGCGGGCGGGGACGCGCGACCTCGGCCGGCGGGGCTTCCCCGGCGAGGGCAGACGGACCTGTCTCCGCGATGAGGCTGGCCATGCTGTCGAGGGACTCCCGTGCCTGTGCTAGGCTTCCGTGTTCCGGGGCCGACGACCGCGTCGACGGCCGACGACATCGCTCCCAGGGCTCAACCCCGAGAATCAAGCCGATGAGTATAAAGGTTAAGCGGTTCCGAGCACAGCCCATGTCCCGGCTGCTGGACGGTCGGGGCGAGCTCGGCGAGCTGATGCGCCGAGCCCGGCTGATCGACCGCGCCCAGGCCCACCTGCGCGAACAGCTGCCGGCGGAGCTCGCCGAGCATCTCTTCGTGGGCGGCTATCGCCGGGGGCGGCTCACCGTGATCACCGACCGCGCCGCCTGGCTCACCCGCCTGCGCTACGAGCAGGCCCGGCTGCTGTCGCTGCTCCACGAGCTGCCTGGCTTCGAGGCGGTGACCGGCTTCGATTTCAAGGTACGGCCGGTGCGCCCGCCCAAGGCGCCGGTGCGCCAGACTCGCCGCCTGCCGGCTCGCGCCGCCGACGAGCTCTCGAGCTGCGCGGACGACGTGGACGACCCGCGCCTCAAGCGCGCCCTGGAGCGCCTCGCCTCCCATGCCGAGCGGGAGACGTAGGCGCGAGGCCAGGATCGCCCCTCCAGATAGCACACAACCCCGCCGGTAACCTACCAGGCGGGGTTGTCGTTTCTTAGAGCTTAAGGCTTACAGCTCCGGGCGAAGCCCGGGTGACTCCCGGCGAAGCCGGGCCCGGGTCAGGCCATGGCCGGGGCGGCGTAGGAGATCGGCGCCTTGGCGCTGTCCTCCTCGAAGGTGACGATTTCCCAGGCCTCCGGGTTCTCGAGCAGGGCCCGGCACAGCTGGTTGTTGAGGGCATGGCCGGACTTCACGCCGCGGAACTCGCCGATCAGGCTGTAGCCCAGCTGGTAGAGGTCGCCGATGGCGTCCAGCACCTTGTGCTTGACGAACTCGTCGTCGTAGCGCAACCCGCCCTCGTTCACGATGCGGTAGTCGTCGACCACGATGGCGTTGTCGAGGCTGCCGCCCAGGGCCAGGTTGTTCGAGCGCAGGTGCTCGAGGTCGCGCATGAAGCCGAAGGTGCGCGCCCGGGAGACCTCCTTGACGAAGGAGGTGGTGGAGAAGTCGACCGCGGCGGACTGCTTCTGGTCCTCGAAGACCGGGTGATCGAAGTCGATGGCGAAGGACACCTTGAAGCCCTGGTGAGGCAGGAAGATGGCCTCCTTGTCGCCGTCGCGCACCACCAGCTCGCGCTTGATGCGGATGAACTTCTTCGGCGCGTTCTGCTCGGCGATACCGGCGGACTGGATGAGGAACACGAAGGGACCGGCGCTGCCGTCCATGATCGGCACCTCGGGAGCGCTGACGTCCACGTAGGCGTTGTCGATGCCCAGCCCGGCCAGGGCCGACATCAGGTGCTCGACGGTGGCCACCTTGACGCCGTCCTTCGACAGGGCGGTGCACAGGGTGGTGTCGGTGACGCTCTCGGCGCGAGCCGGGATCTGCACCTCGGGTTCCAGGTCGGTGCGCACGAAGACGATGCCGGTGTCGACCGGCGCCGGCCGCAGGGTCAGGTAGACCTTCTTGCCGGAATGCAGGCCGACGCCGGTGGCGCGAATGACGTTCTTCAGGGTGCGTTGTCTGATCATGGGCGGTCGCCAGGCAGTCGGTGATTATCAAACACCGTTCACTATAACACCGAACGTTCGTTTCAACAAAAGCAACGTCCTCTAACGGCGCCTATGCGAACGATAGCGATGCTCAATCGGCCTGGCGGCGCAGGAAGGCCGGAATATCCAGGTAGTCGTCCAGATCCTGGGACTTGCTGGGCTCCGGCTGGGCGCGCGGCGATTCCTGGGGCTCGCTCTTGGGGGCGGTGGCCGCACCGCGATTGACGGTGGCCTGGGGCCGCGCCCCGGCGGCGGCCTGGCGCTGGCGATAGTCGCCGCCGCCTTCGCCGCGCCGGGCGGTCTCGCGGCCGGCCGGCTGGGCCTGGCGCTGGCCGTCGAGGCCGGCGGCCACCACGGTCACGCGCAGCTCGTCGGTCATCTCCATGTCGATGGAGGTGCCCACCACGATGGTGGCATCCTGGGAGGCGAACTCCTGGACGGTGGCGCCCACATCGTTGAACTCGCCGATGGACAGGTCGGGGCCGGCGGTGATGTTGACCAGGATGCCGCGGGCGCCGTGCAGGTCGATGTCCTCGAGCAGCGGGCTGCGGATGGCCTTCTCGGCGGCCTCCCGGGCGCGGTTCTCGCCGGTGGCCCCGCCGGTGCCCATCATCGCCATGCCCATCTCGGACATCACGGTGCGCACGTCGGCGAAGTCGACGTTGATGATGCCCGGGCTGGTGATCAGCTCGGCGATGCCCTGGACGGCGCCCAGCAGGACGTCGTTGGCCGCGCTGAAGGCGGTCAACAGGCTGGCGCTCTTGCCGAGCACCGAGAGCAGCTTCTCGTTGGGGATGGTGATCAGCGAGTCGACGTGCTCGGAGAGTTCCTTCATGCCCTCCTCGGCGGCCCGCATGCGCTTGGGCCCCTCGAAGGGGAAGGGGCGGGTCACCACCGCCACGGTGAGGATGCCGAGCTCCTTGGCCACCTGGGCCACCACCGGGGCGCCGCCGGTGCCGGTGCCCCCGCCCATGCCGGCGGTGATGAAGACCATGTCGGCCCCGCCGAGAAGCTCGGCGATGCGCTCGCGGTCTTCCATGGCCGCCTGGCGGCCGACATCGGGGTCGGCCCCGGCGCCGAGGCCCTTGGTGATCTCGCTGCCGAGCTGGAGAACGGTCTTGGCCGCCACCCGCTTCAGCGCCTGGGCATCGGTGTTGGCGCAGATGAACTCGACGCCCTCGATGCTGCTCTCGACCATGTGATTGACGGCATTGCCGCCCCCACCGCCGACACCGATGACCTTGATGACCGCACTGCTTGAGGGTGCGCTGTCTACCAGTTCGAACATTAGCCCCGTCTCCTGGACCGCTGGCGCGGCCCTGTCAGAAATTTCCTTTGAACCAGCCCTTGAGCTTTACTAGCGCCGGAATCCCTTCCCCTGCTCCGCGCCGGGAGACGTCACCACGCCTCGGCTGCGCCGACATGCCGCTGCCCGGCGGCTCTTGTTGGCCGTGCCCCTGACGGGCCTCGTGTAGAGCGTAATGTAGCAAACCGACCCCCGTCGAATAAATCGGATTGCGCACCACGTCGGCGAGGCCGCGGACGTTCTGTGGGCTGGCGATTCGCACCGGCATGTGGAAGATTTCCTCGGCCAGCTCGACCACGCCTTCCATGCGCGCGGTCCCACCGGTCAGCACCACGCCGGCGGCGACCAGGTCCTCGAAGCCGCTGCGCCGCAGCTCGTCGCGCACCAGGGTGAACAGCTCCTCGTAACGCGGCTCGACCACCTCGGCCAGGGACTGGCGGGACAGGTCCCGGGCGGGACGGTCGCCGACGCTGGGCACCTTGATCATCTCGTCGCTGGCGGCCAGCTGGGTCAGGGCACAGGCGTACTTGACCTTGATCTCCTCGGCGTGCTGAGTCGGCGTGCGCAGGGCCATGGCGATGTCGTTGGTGACCTGGTCGCCGGCGATGGGAATCACCGCGGTATGGCGAATCGCCCCCTCGGTGAACACCGCGATGTCGGTGGTGCCGCCGCCGATGTCCACCATGCAGACGCCCAGTTCGCGTTCGTCCTCGGTGAGCACGGCATGGCTGGAGGCGAGCTGCTCGAGGATGATGGCATCCACGTCGAGCCCGCAACGCCGCACGCATTTCTCGATGTTCTGGACGGCGTTGAGCGCCGCCGTGACCAGGTGGACCCGGGCCTCCAGGCGCACCCCGGACATGCCCAGGGGTTCGCGGATGCCGCCCTGGGTGTCGATGGCGAACTCCTGGGGCAGCACGTGCAGCACGCGCTGGCCCTCCGAGATGGCCCGGGCACGGGCCGAGTCGATGACCCGGTCGATGTCGGCCGGCGCCACCTCGCGCTCCTTGATCGCCACCACGCCGTCGGAGTTCATCGAGCTGATGTGGCTGCCGGCGATGCCGACATAGACGGAGTGGATGTCGCAGCCGGCCATCAGCTCGGCTTCTTCCACGGCACGCTGGATGGACTGCACCGTGGACTCGATATTGATGACCACGCCCTTCTTCATGCCGCGCGAGGGATGCGAGCCGATGCCGGCGATCTCGATGCCGCCATCGTCGGTGGGTTGCCCCACGATCGCCACGACCTTGGATGTTCCGATATCCAGCCCGACTACCATATTGGACGCATTGGATGGACCTGCCATGAGCCGGGAAATCTCCTCGAGCCTGACCCGCTAGGGGAATAAGGTGTTTGAAACGTGAAAAAACCTGGGCCAATTATAGGAACAACATCCCGTGTTCCACCAGCCCATGGCGAAAAACATCCGCCACGATACGGCGATTTTTGCCTAAAAGAAACACCCTTCCGGCGTCGCGATCCGGTGACGGCGGACGGCCAGGATCGACTAGTTGTCGGCGGATGCCTCGGCCAGGTCGGGGCCGCTTTCGCCGTGCCAGGCTACCGCCACGCCATTGGGATAGCGCAGGTCGAGATAGCGGATATGCGACGCCACCCCGGCGAATTCCCGCTCCCATGCCGCCAGGAAGCGAGCCAGGCGCGCCTGGCGATGACTGCGGCCGAGCATCACCCAGATGCCCCCTTCCAGCTGCAGCCGCCAGGCGCCGCGATCCTCGAGCCGCAGCTGGCGCAGCGCCAGGTCGTGACGCCCCAGGCGCGCGGCCAGCGCGTCGTGGTAGGCCAGCACCTCCGGGCCGCTGCCGGCGGGACCGGCGAGATGCGCCAGCCCCTCCGGCGGAGCCAGGGGCGCGAAGGCGAACGGCACGCCGTCGGGGTTGAGCAGCGCCGCGTCGTTCCAGCGCGCCACCGGCGTCTGCTCGACCAGCTCGAAGACCAGGGCGTCCGGCCACTCGCGACGGATACGCACCTCGCGCAGCCAGCCGATGGCCCGGGCCCGGCGGCGCAGCTCGCCGAGGTCCGCCGACAACCAGGCCTGGCCCCGCACCAGGGGCGCCAGCTGGCCGCGCAGGTAGTCGGCGCCGACGTGGCTCAGCTCGCCGCGGATCGACACCCGCTCGATGGGACGATCGAGCCACAGCCACAGGGCCCGCCCTCCCGCACCCAGCAGCAGGGCCAGCAGCAGCACGCCGAGCAGGCTTCCGCGACGCGCCACCGAGTCAGGCCCGCCCGGCGGTGGCGAGGATACGCGTCACCAGGGCGTCGAAGTCGAGCCCGGCATGGGCCGCGGCCTGGGGCACCAGGCTGTGATCGGTCATGCCCGGCACGGTATTGACCTCGAGCAGCCAGAAGCGCCCCTCGGCGTCGCGCATCACGTCGACGCGCCCCCAGCCCTCGCCGCCGATGGCGGCGAACGCCTCACGGCACAGCGCGGCCAGGCGCGCCTCCTCGGCCGCCTCCAGCCCGCAGGGCAGATGATACCGGGTCTCGTCGGACAGGTACTTGGCCTCGTAGTCGTAGAAGCCGCTCGGCACCTCGACGCGAATCGCCGGCAGGGCGGCGTCGTCGAGCACCGACACCGTGTACTCCTCGCCACGCACGAAGCGCTCGGCCATGACCCGGGCATCGAAGCGGGCGGCGTCGCGATAGGCGTCCTCGAGCGCCTCGGGGGTCTCGACGATGGTGATGCCCAGGGTCGAGCCCTCGTGGACCGGCTTGACGATCAGCGGCAGGCCGAGCCGCTCGGCCACCCCGCTCCAGTCGGCGTCGGGGCCGAGCATCTCGCTCTCCGGCGTCGGCAGCCCCAGGGCCTGCCAGACCAGCTTGGTGCGCTGCTTGTCCATGCCCAGCGCCGAGGCCAGCACGCCGCTGCCGGTGTAGGGGATGCCCAGCAGCTCCAGGGCGCCCTGCAGGGTGCCGTCCTCGCCGCCCCGGCCGTGCAGGGCGATGAACACCCGGTCCGGCCGCAGGGCCTCCAGTCCGGCCAGCCCGCCCTGCTCGGCGGGATCGAAGCCCACGGCATCGACCCCGGCGCGGGTCAGCGCCGCCAGCACCGCGGCCCCGCTCTTCAGCGACACCTCGCGTTCGGCGGAGTCGCCGCCGTAGAGCACCGCCACCCGGTCGGTGCCGGTCGCCTGCGTCGTCATAGGCTCACCTCGTCGAGCGCCAGTCGGGCGTCGGCCAGGCGCTGGGCGATGCCGCCCACGTCGCCGGCGCCCTGGGTGATCAGGATGTCGCCGGGGCGCAGCACCTTGGCCAGCAGCCCCGGCAGCTCGCCCTTGTCCTGCACGAAGATCGGATCGACCTCGCCGCGCTGGCGGATCGAGCCGGCCAGGCTGCGGCCGTCGGCGCCGGGAAGGGGCGCCTCCCCGGCCGCGTAGACGTCCAGCAGCAACAGGGTATCGACCCCGGCCAGCACCCGCACGAAGTCCTCGTAGAGATCCCGGGTGCGCGAGTAGCGATGCGGCTGATAGACCATCACCAGGCGCCGCTCCGGCCAGCCGTCGCGCACCGCGCGGATGACCATCTCCACCTCGCGGGGATGGTGGCCGTAGTCGTCGACCAGCATCGCCTCGCCGTCGCCGGCCGGCACGGGGAAGTCGCCATGCACCTGGAAACGGCGCCCGACGCCGGCGAAGCCGGCCAGGCCGCGCAGGATGGCGGCGTCGTCGACCCCGGCGTCGCTGGCCACGGCGATGGCCGCCAGGGCGTTCAGGGCGTTGTGGCGGCCAGGCATGGCCAGGCGCACCGGCAGCGGCGCGAGGCCGTCGGGGCGGCGGACGGTGAAGCGCACCTCCCCGCCGGCCTGCTCGAAGTCCTCGAGGCGATAGTCGGCGTCGGCGCTGAAGCCGTAGGTGACGAACTGCCGGTTGACCCGCTCGATCAGCCCGCGCACGTTGACGTCGTCGATGCACAGCACCGCCAGGCCGTAGAACGGCAGGTTGTGCAGGAACTCGATGAAGGTGCCCTTGAGCCGTTCGAAGTCGCCGCCATAGGTGGCCATGTGATCGGCATCGATATTGGTGACCACCGCCACCATGGGCTGCAGGTGCAGGAAGGAGGCGTCGGACTCGTCCGCCTCGGCCACCAGGTAGTCGCCCTCGCCCAGCCGCGCGTTGGTGCCGGCGCTGGTCAGCTTGCCGCCGATCACGAAGGTGGGATCCAGGCCGCCCTCCCCCAGCAGGGTGGCGGTGAGGCTGGTGGTGGTGGTCTTGCCGTGGGTACCGGCCACGGCGATGCCGTGGCGGAAGCGCATCAGCTCGGCGAGCATCTCGGCGCGGCGCACCACCGGCACCCGGTGCTCGTGGGCCCAGCGGATCTCCGGGTTGGTCTCGTCCACGGCGGTGGAGACCACCACCACGTCCGCCTCCCGGGCGTTCTCCTCGGCGTGACCGATCGCCACCCGGATGCCACAGGCCTCCAGGCGCGCCACCACCGGCGAGGCCCGCAGGTCGCTGCCGCTGACCGCGTAGCCCTGGTTGGCCAGCACCTCGGCGATGCCGCACATGCCGGCCCCGCCGATGCCGACGAAGTGGATGCGCCGGATGCGGCGCATGCCCAGGCCGCGCCCGGGGCGCGGGGGCGTGGCTTGGCCGGGAACCGGCCCTAGGGTCTCGTCACTCAAGAGCTGTCTCCATGCAACCGGCCACCAGCCGCTCGACGGCGTCGAGATGGGCACAGCCTCGCGCCCGTGCGGCCATGGTGGCAAGGGATTCGGGGTCGAGCAGCGCCGCCAGCCGCTCGGCCAGGGCGGCCGCGCTCATCTCGGCCTGGGGCATCAGGGCCGCGGCGCCCTCCTCGACCAGGGCCGCGGCATTGGCGGTCTGGTGGTCGTCCACGGCGTGGGGGAAAGGCACGAACAGCGCCGGCTTGGCCGCGGCGGCCAGCTCGGCCACGGTCAGGGCGCCGGCCCGGCACACCACCAGGTCGGCCCAGTCGTAGGCCGCGGCCATGTCGTCGATAAAGGCCGTCACCTCGGCCTGTACTCCCTCGGCGACATAGGCTTCCCGGGTCGCGGCATCCTTGTCGCGCCCGGCCTGGTGGCGCACCTCGGGGCGCCGCCCCTCGGGCAGCCGGGCCAGCGCCTCGGGCAGGGTGCGATTGAGCGCCAGGGCGCCCAGGGAGCCGCCCACCACCAGCAGCCGCAGCGGGCGTCCCGTCATGTCGCCGGCCGTGCGGGGCGCCTCGCCCAGGGCGGCGATCTCGCCGCGCACCGGGTTGCCGACCACCTCGGCGCGCCCCGGGAAGGCCTGGGGGAAGGCCGCGTAGACCCGACGCGCCAACCGCGACAGGGCGCGATTGGTGAGGCCGGCCACGGCGTTCTGCTCGTGGATCACCAGCGGCCGGCGGGCCAGCCAGGCGGCCAGGCCGCCGGGGCCGCTGGCGAAGCCGCCCATGCCCACCACCAGGCCGGGGTCGAACTCGCGGATCACCCGGCGAGCCTCTCGCACCGCACTCAGCAGACGCCAGGGCGCCAGCAGCCAGCCGGCCAGCCCCTTGCCGCGCAGGCCGGCGATCGCCACCCGGTGCAGGGGAAGGCCGGCCTCGGGCACCAGGCGGTTCTCGATGCCTCTCGGGCTGCCCAGCCACTCGACCTCGACGCCCCGCTCGGCCAGGGCGCGGGCCAGGGAAAGGGCCGGGATGACGTGGCCGCCGGTACCGCCGGCCATGATCAGGGCGCGGCGCCCCTCGCGTCGGTTCATGCGCTGTTTCCTCGTGGCTTGCCGGCGGTTCCCTGCCGCGCCGCCGCGGGGCGGGCGCGGCGCACCGCCTGGCGGGTCTCGATGTCGGCGCGCAGCAGGATGGCCATCATCACGCCGCTGATCAACAGGCTGGAGCCGCCGTAGCTGAGCAGCGGCAGGGTCAGGCCCTTGGTGGGCAGCATGCCGGTGCTGACGGCGATGTTGATGAAGGCCTGGGCGCCGATCACCAGGGCGATGCCGTAGCTGGCGTAGGCGGCGAAGGCCAGCCCGGCCAGCTCGGCCCGCCGGCCCACCGCCATGGCGCGCCATACCAGCAGGGCGAACAGGCCCACCACCGCGAAGGCGCCCACCAGGCCCAGCTCCTCGGCCAGCACGGCGAACACGAAGTCGGTGTGGGCCTCGGGCAGGTAGAACAGCTTCTGCACGCTGTTGCCGAGCCCGGTGCCCAGCCAGTGGCCGCGGCCGAAGGCGATCAGCGCCTGGGTGAGCTGGTAGCCGCTGGCGAACTGGTCGGCCCAGGGGTCGGCGAAGCTGGTCAGGCGCGCCATGCGATAGGGCTCGGCGACGGCGGCGACGACGCCCAGGGCGGCGACCAGCGCCATCAGCAGCAGGAAGCGTCCCCAGGGGGCGCCGGCCATCAGCAGCATGCCCATGACGCAGCCGGTCATCACCACCACGGCGCCGTAGTCCGGCTCCAGGATCAGCAGCCCGCCGAGCAGGGCCATCACCACCAGCGGGCGCAGGAAGGCGCCCCACTGGCGGCGCACCTCGGGCAGGAAGCGCTCCAGGTACCCCGCCAGGTAGACGATCAGGCACAGCTTGGCGACCTCGGAGGCCTGGAGGTTGAAGGGCAGCCCGGGCAGCGACAGCCAGCGCTTGCTGCCGTTGACCTCGCGGCCGACCAGCAGCACCAGCCCGAGCAGCATGATGCCGACCAGCAGCAGCAGCGGCCCGTTGGCCCTCCACCAGGCCAGCGGCACCCGCAGCGCCACCGCCGCGGCGGCCAGGGCGACCAGCAGGAAGGCCCCGTGGCGCAGGCTGAAGTACCAGGCATTGCCGGTCAGGCTGGAGGCCACCTCGGTGGAGGCCGAGGTGACCATCACCCAGCCGATCAGCATCAGCGCCAGCGCCGCCAGCACCAGCCAGCCGTCGACCGGCTGCTCGGCGGTGGAGAGCCGGGCGCGCACCCGGGCCAGGCGGCTCATGGGCGCTCCTCCCCCGCCAGGCGTCGCACCGCCTCGCGGAAGGCCTCGCCGCGGGCCCGGTAGTTCGGAAACTGATCGAGGCTGGCGCAGGCTGGGGACAGCAGCACACAGTCGCCCGGCTCGGCGATCGCCGCGGCCCTCGCCATGGCCGCCTCGAGGTCCTCGACCCGGGTCAGCGCCAGCGCGCCGTCGAGCGCCGCGGCGAGCCGGCCGGCGTCGCGGCCGAACAGGATCGCCTCGCGGCCGTGGCGCGCCAGGGGCGGCGCCAGGGGCGCGAAATCCGCCCCCTTGCCGTCGCCGCCGGCGAGCAGGATCAGCCGGCCATCCAGCGTCGGCCCCAGGCCGGCGATGGCGGCCAGGGTCGCGCCCACGTTGGTGCCCTTGGAATCGTTGATCCAGCGCACCCCGTCGATCTCGGCCACCAGCTCGCCGCGATGCGCCAGGCCGGCGAAGCGCTCCAGCACGCCGCGCATGGCGGGAAGCGCAAGGCCCAGGCGATGCCCCATGGCCAGGGCCGCCAGGGCATTGGCCTGGTTGTGGCGACCGGGCAGTCGCACCGCCGAGGCCGGCATCAGCGGCTCGCCGCCGTGCATCAGCCAGTCCCGGGGGCCGTCGCCGCCGTCGTGGCAGGCGATGCCCCACTCCCCGGGGCCCGGCGCCGCGGTGGTGAAGCGCTCGAGCGCCGGCGGCGGGGCGTCCGGCCAGGTGGCGGGATCTTCGGCGTTGACCACGCCGTGACGGGCGCCGCGGAAGATCGCCTGCTTGGCGGCCCGGTAGCCGGCGAGGTCGCCGTGGCGGTCCAGGTGATCCTCGGAGAGGTTGAGGAAGGCGACGCTCTCGGCGCCGAGCCGGGGCGTGGTCTCCAGCTGGAAGCTCGACAGCTCGAGGACGAACAGCTCGGCGTCGGGGCGCTCGGCGAGCAGGTCCAGGGCCGGGGTGCCCAGGTTGCCGCCCACCGCGACGCGCACCCCGGCCTCGGCGGCCATCTCGCCGAGCAGGGTGGTCACGGTGGACTTGGCGTTGGCGCCGGTGATGGCGGCGATCGGCGCCTCGGCCGCGCGCACGAAGAGCGCGATCTCGCCGACCACCCGCGGCTCGCCGTCAGGACCGTGGCGGCCGGCCAGGGCCGCCAGGCCGGGGGTGCGCGGGTCCACCCCGGGGCTCACCACCACCTCACGGGCCGGCTCCATGTCGAGCTCGGTCAGCGGGCCGCAGTGGACCGCGATCCCGGGGTGGGCGGCGCGGAACTCGGCCAGCCCCGGCGGCGCGGCCCGGGTGTCGGCGACCATGAAGGGCCGCCCCCGGCGCTCCAGGTGGCGGCAGATGGCGCGCCCGGACACCCCGAGCCCGACCACCAGCGTGACGCCTTCGGGCACCTCGACCATCGGCGGCTCCTCAGCGGATCTTCAGGGTGGCCAGGCCCAGCAGCACCAGCACCACGGTGATGATCCAGAAGCGCACGATCACCCGCGGCTCCGGCCAGCCCTTCAGCTCGTAGTGGTGATGCAGCGGCGCCATGCGGAAGATGCGCCGCCCGGTGAGCTTGTAGGACGCCACCTGCAGGATCACCGAGACGGTCTCCATGACGAAGATGCCGCCCATGATGAACAGCACGATCTCCTGGCGCACGATCACCGCCACCACGCCCAGGGCGGCGCCCAGGGCCAGGGCTCCCACGTCGCCCATGAACACCTGGGCCGGGTAGGTGTTGAACCACAAAAACCCCAGCCCGGCCCCGGCGATGGTGGCGCAGAATACCGCCAGCTCGCCGGCCCCGGGAATCATCGGGATCTGCAGGTAGTCGGCGAACACCGCATGCCCGCTGGCGTAGGCGAACACCCCCAGGCCCATGGCCACCAGCACGGTGGGCATGATCGCCAGGCCGTCCAGGCCGTCGGTGAGGTTGACGGCGTTGGAGCTGCCGACGATCACCAGGTAGGTGAGCACCACGTAGAACAGCCCCAGCGGCAGCACGAATTCCTTGAACAGCGGCACGATCAGGCTGGTCTCCACCGGCGAGGCGGCGGTGAGGTAGAGGATGACGGCGGCGGCCAGGCCGATCACCGACTGCCAGAAGTACTTCCAGCGCGCCGGCAGGCCCCGGGGGTTCTTCTCCACCACCTTGCGGTAGTCGTCGACCCAGCCGATGGCGCCGAAGCCCAGGGTCACGGCCAGCACCACCCAGACATAGTGGTTGGTCAGGTCGCCCCACAGCAGGGTGCTGACGGCGATGGCCATCAGGATCATGGCGCCGCCCATGGTCGGCGTGCCGGCCTTGGAGAGGTGGGACTGGGGGCCGTCGTCGCGCACCGCCTGGCCGATCTGGCGCTCCACCAGGCGGCGGATCACCACGGGGCCCAGCCACAGGCACAGCACCAGGGCCGTCAGGGTGCCCAGGATCATGCGCAGCGTCAGGTAGTTGAAGACGTTGAAGGCGCTGTGGAATTGCGCCAGCAGTTCAGCCAGAAAGAGCAGCATGTAATGCCTTACCTTGATGCATCCGGGCGCAGCGCCGTCACCACGGTTTCCATGCCGGCGCTGCGCGATCCCTTGACCAGCACGCTGGCCCCCGGCGGCAGATGATGGAGAACGTGGCGCGTCAGCGCCTCGCGATCGTCGAAATGGCACCCCGCCTCGCCGAAGGCCCGGCTGGCCGGCCGCGCCGCCTCGCCGAGGGTGCCCAGGAAGTCGATGCCCAACGCCCGGGCGTGGCGGCCGATCTCGGCGTGCAGCCGATCCGAGGCCTCGCCCAGCTCGCCCATGGCGCCCAGCAGGCACCAGCGGGGCCCCGGCAGCGAGCTCAGCAGCTCGAGGGCGACCTTCACCGCGCCGGGGTTGGCGTTGTAGGTATCGTCCAGCAGCCGGCCGTTCTTGAGGCCGGGGACCACGCTCAGGCGTCCCGGCATCGGCGTCACGGCCTCGAGGCCGGCGATCACCTCCGCCGGGGGCAGGCCCATGGCCAGGGCCGCCCCGGCCGCGGCCAGGGCGTTGGCGACGTTGTGCCGGCCGAGCAGGGCCAGCTGGACCCGGCCCAGCGCCCGACCGTCGTGAAACAGCGTGAAAGCATAGCGCCCGAGCGCATCGCAGGCCAGTGTCTCGGCGCGCAGACGGGCCGGCGCCTCGACGGCGAAGTCCAGCACCTCCCGGGGCGCGGCGAGGCTGGCCCAGGTGGCGAAGTAGCGATCGTCGCGGTTGAGCACCGCCACGCCGTCGCCGGGCAGCGACGCCAGGATCTCGGCCTTGGCCTGGGCGATGCGGCCCATGCCCCCGAACTCGCCGACGTGGGCCCCGGTGACGTTGGTGATCACCGCCACCCGGGGCTCGGCCAGGCTCGCCGTCCAGGCGATCTCGCCCAGGTGGTTGGCGCCCAGCTCCACCACCGCCTGGCGATGCCCGGGGGCCAGCTCGAGCAGGGTCAGCGGGGCGCCGATGTCGTTGTTGAGGTTGCCCCGGGTGGCCAGGGTCTCGCCGCGCCGCGCCAGCAGGGTGGCCAGCATCTGCTTGACCGTGGTCTTGCCGCTGTTGCCGGTCACGGCGACCAGCGGCCCGCCCCAGGCCCGACGCCGGGCGCGGCCCAGCAGGCCCAGCGCCAGCCGGGTGTCGGCGACCTCCAGCTGCGGCAGCGGGTCGTCGACGCGGCGCTCGACCAGCGCCGCCACGGCCCCGGCCTCCCGGGCGGCGGCGACGAAGTCGTGGCCGTCGAAGCGCTCGCCGACCAGCGCCACGAACAGCGCCCCCGGCGCCAGTCGCCGGGTGTCGGTGACGATCTCGCCGACCGGCGCGTCCGCCGCCGGCGCCGCCAGGCCGAGCGCCCGGGCCGCCTCGGCCAGCGTGCCGAGCCCCACGCCGCTCATGCCCCGCCCTCCCGGCGCTCGGCCAGCGCCGCCTCGGCCTCGGCCAGGTCGGAGAAGGCATGGCGGACGCCGTCGATCTCCTGGTAGGTCTCGTGGCCCTTGCCGGCCACCAGGATGACGTCGCCGGCGCCCGCCCCGACGATGGTGTCGCGGATCGCCCGGCCCCGGCCGTCGACGACCCGGGCCGCGGCCCGGCCCGCCTCGGACAGGCCGGCCAGGATCTGCTCGCGGATCGCCCCGGGAGCCTCGCCGCGGGGATTGTCGTCGGTGATCACCAGGCGGTCGGCATGGCGCGCCGCGGCGGCGGCCATCAGTGGCCGCTTGCCGGCGTCGCGGTCGCCGCCGCAACCGAACAGGCACCACAGCCGGCCGGCATCCGGCAGGTGGGCGCGCAGCCCCTGCAGGGCGTTCTCCAGGGCGTCCGGGGTATGGGCATAGTCGATCACCACCGTGGGCGCCCTCTCGGCGACCAGCGCCTGCATGCGTCCCGGCACCGGGGACAGCTCGCCGGCCGCCTCGAACAGGGCGTCGAGATCCTCGCCCAGGCCATGCAGGGTGGCGATGGCCAGCAGCACGTTGGTCAGGTTGAAGCGCCCCATCAGCGGCAGCGACAGCACCCGCTCGCCCCCGGGGGTGGCGACCAGCGCCCGCTGCCCCTCGGCATGGGGGATCCAGTCCACCACCCGCAGGGTCACGGCCTCATCCTCGCCCACCGCCAGCACCCGCACGCCCTCGGGCACGCCGGCCAGCATCAACCGGGCCAGGGGGTCGTCGGCGTTGACCACCGCCAGGGCGAGTTCGGGGCGCCGGAACAGCCGGGCCTTGGCGGCGGCATAGGCGGCCATGCTGCCGTGATAGTCCAGGTGATCGCGGCTCAGGTTGGTGAACACCGCGGCCGTCACCCGGCAGGCGTCGAGGCGCTCCTGCTCCAGGGCATGGGAGGAGGCCTCCATGGCCACCCGCCCGGCGCCCTGGCCGGCCAGCTCGCCCAGCGCGGCCTGCAGCGCCAGCGGCCCGGGCGTGGTCAGCGCGCCCTCGGCGAGGGCCCCGGGGCGACCGTGGCCCAGGGTGCCGACCATGGCCGCCGGGCGACCCAGCCGCTCGCTGAGCGCGGCGATGTAGTGGGTCACCGAGCTCTTGCCGTTGGTGCCGGTGACGCCGACCAGCTCCAGGGCCTCGGGGACCGCGAACAGGCCCTTCCCGAGCTCGCCCAGCCGGCGGCGCAGGTGCGGCAGGCGCAGCACCCGGGGATCGTCGTCGGTGCCGGCCGGCTCGGCGTCGTCGCCGTGGGCCAGCACCAGGGCGGCCCCGGCGGCCAGGGCCGCGGGAATGTGGTCGCGACCGTCCGCGGCGACCCCGGGCACGGCGATGAACACCGTCCCCGGCCCCGCCTCGCGGCTGTCCAGGCACAGCCGCAGGCGCTCGGGCAGGTCACGGTCGGCCAGGGCCGCGTGCCGGCGCGGCCAGAGCGCGCCCAGTTCGGCGATCAGGCGGGAAGCGGTCACGTCCATGGCAGTCTCTCGTCGCAGGCGTGGGGAAAGTCAGTCATCGTCGTCGATCCGGTCCGGGGGCACGTCGAGGATACGCAGGGCATTGCCGGCCACCCGGGAGAACACCGGCGCGGCCACCGCCCCGCCGTAGTAGTCGCCGCCCCGGGGGTGGTCGATCATCACCACCGCTATCAGGCGCGGGTCGCTGACCGGGGCGATGCCCACGAACAGCGAGCGATAGGCGTCCTCCTGGTAGCCCCCGCCGCCGGTCTTGCGCACCGTGCCGGTCTTGCCGGCCACGCTGTAGCCCGGCACCAGGGCGCGCCGCGCCCCGGTGCCGGGTTCGACGACCCGGTCCATCATGCCCAGCACGCGATCGGCGACCCCGGGCTCGACGACCGGTTGGCCGGCCGGGGCTTCGGGGAGGCGCAGCAGCGAGGGCGGCAGGCGCTCGCCGTGGTTGGTGATGGCGGTATAGGCGCTGGCCAGCTGCAGCGCGGACACCGAGAGCCCGTAGCCGTAGGAGAGCGCCGCCCACTGGCTGCTCGACCAGCGCATCGGCGCCGGCACGCTGCCCCCGGCCTCGCCGGGGAAGCCGGTGCCCGGGGCGCGATCGAAGCCCAGGGCGCGGTAGCGTTCGGGGACCACCGGGTCGTCCAGCTCCAGGGTCAGCTTGGCCATGCCGATGTTCGAGGACTTCTCGAGGATGCCGGACAGGCTGAGCTCGCCGTAGTTGACCACGTCCTTGATGGTATAGCCGTCGATGACCATCCAGCCCGGCGAGGTGTCGACCCGGGTGTCAGGGGGGAAGCGGCCGGTCTCCAGCAGCGCCGACATGGCCAGCGGCTTCATCACCGAGCCCGGCTCGAAGACGTCGACGATGGCGCGGTTGCGCAGCCCCTCGGGGTCCAGCCCGGCGCGATCGTTGGGGTTGTAGGACGGCTGGTTGGCCATGGCCAGCACCTCGCCGGTGCGCGCATCCAGCATCACCAGCACCCCGCCGTCGGCGGCGTGCTCGTCCACCGCCGCCTTGAGCTCGCGGTAGGCCATGTACTGCAGGCGCTGATCGATGGACAGCGTCAGGTCGCCGCCGGGCTGGGCCTCGCGCAGCACCGCCAGGTCCCGGACCAGGCGCCCGCGACGATCCTTGAGCACCCGCCGCCGGCCCGGCTCGCCGGACAGGTAGGGCTGGTAGGCCAGTTCCAGTCCCTCCTGGCCCTGGTCGTCGATGTTGGTCACGCCGATCAGCTGGGCGACCACCTCCCCGGCCGGATAGTAGCGCTTGTACTCCTCGCGCTTGTGCACCCCGGGAATCCGCAGGTCGAGCACCCGCTGGGCGGCCTCGGGAGTCAGGCGGCGGCGCAGGTACATGAACTCGCGATCGGCATAGCGCTCGATGCGCGCCTCGAGGGCCTCGAGATCCTGGCCCAGCGCCCGGGCCAGGCGCAGCCGCTGGATGCGGTCGTCCGGCAGGTCCTGGGGATTGGCCCACAGGGTCACCACCGGGGTGGAGATGGCCAGCGGCTCGCCGTGGCGGTCGGTGATCATGCCGCGATGGGCGGGAATGGGCTCGACCCTCAGGGTCCGGGCATCGCCCTGGCCCTGGAGGAAGGAACGGTCGAAGACGTGCAGGTCGACGATGCGCCCGGCGAGCAGCGCCAGCCCCAGCAGCACCAGCCCCAGCATCAGCCGGTAGCGACCCCGGCCCATGGGGGCCAGGTCCGCCTTGCGGCGGGCGGCGTCGGCGCGTCGCGGCGTCGCGCTCATGGCCGGACCACCTCCACCTCGTCGATGGCCGGCAGGCGCATCTCCAGGCGCTCGCTGGCCAGCCGCTCGATGCGCGACGGCGACGACCAGGCGCCCTCCTCGAGGAGCAACTGCCCCCATTCGGTCTGCAGCTGCTGCTGCTCGCGCTCGAGGGCCTGGAGGCGGGCGTATTCCTCGCGGGTCAGGTGGCTGGTGGCGATCACCGCCAGGGCGGCGCCCAGACAGGCCAGCAGCAACACCCCGTTGGCCACCAGCGCCAGGCTGGGGCGCAGGCGCAGCGGCCAGGCGAAGGCGGAGGTGGCGTCGCGTCCCTGAGCCATGCCGCCCCTCAGTAGCGCTTGCGGGCCGCGCGCATCACCGCGCTGCGCGCCCGGGGATTGGCCTCGACCTCGTCGGCGCCCGCCCGGCGCGCCTTGCCCAGGGCCTCCAGGCGCCGCCGGAGCTGATCGTCGCGCAGCGGCACGCCCCTGGGCAGGTGGGTGTCGCCGCGCACGTGATCGCGGATGAAGCGCTTGACCCGGCGATCCTCCAGGGAATGGAAGCTGATCACCACCAGGTGGCCGCCGGGGGCCAGGGCCTCCAGGGCGGCCTCGAGCGCGGCGTCCAGCTGCTCGAGCTCGCCGTTGACCTGGATGCGCAGCGCCTGGAAGGCGCGGGTGGCGGGATGCTTGCCCTTCTCCCAGGCGGGGTGGGCGGCCTTGATCACCTCGGCCAGGTCGGCGGTGCGGGTGAAGGGCCGCTCGCCGCGGCGGGCCACGATGGCCCGGGCCAGGCGGCGGGCGAAGCGCTCCTCGCCATAGGCCTTGAAGACCCGGGCGATCTCGCCTTCGGCGGCGCGGGCCAGCCAGTCCGCGGCGCTCTCGCCGCGACTGGGGTCCATGCGCATGTCCAGGGGGCCGTCGCGCAGGAAGCTGAAGCCGCGCTCGGGATCGTCGAGCTGGGGCGAGGAGACCCCCACGTCGAGCAGCACGCCGGCCAGCCTGCCATGCAGGTCATGGGCCCGGGCGATCTCGCCCAGGCGGGCGAACTCGCCGCGCTCGATGGCGAAGCGGGGATCGGTGATGGCCGCCGCCTCGGCGATGGCCTGGGGGTCGCGGTCGATGGCCAGCAGCCGTCCCTCGGGAGCGAGCCGCTCGAGGATCGCCCGGGAGTGCCCGCCGCGGCCGAAGGTGCCGTCCAGGTAGGCACTGGCGGGATCGTCGATCAGGGCGTCGACGGCGCCGTCGAGCAGCACGCTGGCATGGCGGAAGCCGCGATCGGTGGAGTCGGAGGCGGTTGGCGTCATGCGGTTCTCGTCGACGGCTGGCGGGGGTGCCGCGGGGCGGCGGACAGGGAAAACGGGGGGAGTCGGCCGATAAGCCGGGTTCTGTCGCGGACAGTCATTCCTCTAGGGGCCGCGTCGCCGCGGCCCTCAAGCAACCTACCCGAACCCAGCGCGGGCCACGCCTTGGGGTTCCTATTTGGTCTTGCTCCGAGTGGGGTTTACCGTGCCACGCTCTGTTGCCAGGCGCGCGGTGCGCTCTTACCGCACCCTTTCACCCTTACCGGCCTCCCGAGGGAGACGTAGGCGGTCTGCTCTCTGCTGCACTTTCCGTCGGCTCGCGCCGCCCAGGCGTTACCTGGCACTCTGCCCTGTGGAGCCCGGACTTTCCTCCCCCGGCGGCTGCCGGCGGCGACTGTCTGGCCAACTCCCGCGGCAAGGATACCAGCGCCCCGCCACCCCCTCAACAATCCCCGTCCTTGAGCGCCTGAGCCCGGGCGTACCAGGCCTTCTTGGCGCCGCCCAGGGTGCGCGCCGCCACCCCGGCCGCCTGCTTGACCCCGACGCCCTCGGCGAGCAGCGCGGCCAGCAGCGCGTCGCCCTCCACGGCCGCGGCGGCCCCGGCCTCCCGCGGCGGCGCCCCGGCCACCATCACCACGAACTCGCCCCGCGCCTGGTCCGGGTCCTCGGCGAGGCGCGCCAGCAGCGCCTCGGCGCTGCCCTCGAGGAAGGTCTCGAAGGTCTTGGTCAGCTCCCGGGCGAGCACCACCCGGCGCTCGCCGAGGACGGCTGCCAGGTCGGCCAGGGTGTCGCGGATGCGATGCGGGGACTCGTAGAAGACCAGGGTCTCGTCGCGTTCGGCCAGGCCCTCGAGACGGCCCCGGCGGCTGCCCCCCTTGGCCGGCAGGAAGCCCTGGAAGACGAAGCGGTCGGTGGGCAGGCCGGCGGCCGACAGCGCGGCCACCAGGGCGCAGGGGCCGGGCACCGGCACGATGCGGCGGCCGCGCTCGCGCAGCGCGCGGACCAGCACGAAGCCGGGATCGCTGATCAGCGGCGTGCCGGCATCGCTGACCAGGGCCACCGACTCGCCGGCGGCCAGGCAGGCGTCGAGCCGCTCGACCCGGGCCGCCTCGTTGTGCTCGTGCAGCGACAGCATCGGCGCCGCCACCCCCAGGTGGCGCAGCAGCCGCGCCGTATGGCGGGTGTCCTCGGCCGCCACCAGGTCGACCTCGCCGAGCAGGCGCCCCGCCCGCGGGCTCAGGTCCTCCAGATTCCCAATCGGCGTGGCGACCACGTACAATGCCCCTGCAATGGCGTCTGACATTTCGGCTCCCTGGGATGCGTTCCGCACGTGAGGACAAGGAAGGATTCATGAAGATTTCGTCTCGCGGCCCCCTGGCCGCCGCCCTGCTGGCCCTGATGATGGCCGGCTGCGCTTTCCAGCCGCCCCTCGTCGAAAGACGGCCGGCCGGCGACCCCGACCAGTTGCTGACCCGCGCCGAGCAGCAGGCGCCCGAGCGGGCCGCCCGATCGCGCCTCGAGGCGGCGGCCATCCTAGCACGCCAGGGGCGCCGCCCCCAGGCGCTGGAGATCGCCAAGCAGCTCGACGACGCCCGCCTGCCGACCGAGGCCCGGGGCCGCTGGGCGCTGCTGCTCTCCGACCTGGGCGAGACCGAGGGCGACCCCTGGGCGGTGATCCGGGCCACCCAGGGCCTGGAGGCGCTGTCGCTGCCCGGCGATCGGGCCGACCTGCTGCGCGAGCGCCAGGCCCGGGCCCTGGGCCGGGTGGACGAGCCCCAGGCCGCCGCCGAGATCCTGCTGCGGCTGCAGGCGGGCAGCGGACGCCTCGACCTCAACGACCCCATCTGGGAGCAGCTGTCCCGCCTGGCCCCCGGGGCCCTGCGGGAGCTCGGCGACGACGCCGGCGCCACGGCCCGGGCCTGGCTCGAGCTGGCGTCCCTGGTGCGCAGCGGCAGCGGCGACATCCAGCGGCTGTTCACCCGCCTCGACGACTGGCGAGACCGCCACCCCGAGCACCCGGCGGCGCGCCGCCTGCCGTCCGATATCCTGGCCCTGCGCGACCTGCGCGGGCGGGACGTTCGCCACATCGCCGTCCTCCTGCCCGAGTCCGGTCCCCTGGCCGGCGTCGCCGACGCCATCGAGGACGGCATCCGGGCCCATCACCTGAACACCGTGAACGGCGGCGCCAGCGGCGCGCGCCTGAGCTTCCTCGACTCCGCCGGCGGCGATCTCGACGCCCTCTACGCCGAGGCCCGCAACCGCGGCGCCCAGGTGGTCCTCGGGCCGCTGGACAAGGACGCGGTCAGCCGCCTGGAGCAGCGCGACCGGGTGCCCCTGCCGACGCTGGCCCTGAACTACGGCGAGGCCGACCGCAACGCCGCCGACGGACTCTTCCAGTACGGCCTGTCCGCCGAGGACGAGGCCCGCCAGGTCGCCGTCCGCGCCCGCCAGGACGGCCATCGCCGCGCCTCGCTGCTGGTCCCGGACAACGCCTGGGGCCGCCGGGTCGGCGAGGCGTTCGCCGCCGCCTGGCGGGAGGACGACGGCGAGATCGCCAACGCCGTGCGCTACAACCCCGGGATGCCGGCCACCGAGAGCACCAAGCGCGCCCTGGGCGGCGGTCGCGCCGAACTGCTGTTCCTGCTGGCGCTGCCCGACTACGCCCGCCAGGTGCCGCCGACCATCGACTATTTCGCCTACGAGCGGGAGCTGCCGGTCTACGCCACCTCGCACCTCTACGAGGGGCGCCCCCAGCCACGCCTGGACCAGGACCTCAACGGCGTGCTGTTCGTCGACATCCCCTGGCAGATCCCGGATGCCGCCGTGGGCGGCGAAGAGGCCCTGCCCTTCCTCGACAGCTACCGCCAGCTGCGCGAGGAGTCGGATCCGGCGATGTTCCGGCTGATGGCCATGGGCGTCGACGCCTACGAGCTGGCCCGGCGCCTGCCCCAGTTCCAGGCCATCCCCGGCAGCGAGCTGTTCGGCGCCACGGGCACGCTGAGCGCCGCCGAGGACGGCCGGATCCACCGCGACCTGCCCTGGGCCCGCTTCCAGGAGGGCGTGCCCCGGCCGGCGATCGACCTGGAGCGACTGACCGATGGCCGGGCCCGCTGACGCCCGAGCCCGGGGCGCGCGCATCGAGCGCTTCGCCGCGGACTGGCTGGCGGCCCGGGGCCTGGCCCTGGAGGCCGCCAATCAGCACGCCAAGGGCGGCGAGCTCGACCTGGTGATGCGCGACGGGGCGACCCTGGTGTTCGTCGAGGTGCGCCATCGGACCGACGCCCGCCACGGCCATCCCCTGGAGACGATCACCCCCGCCAAGCGGCGCCGCCTGATCCAGGCGGCGCGTTTTTATCTGCAGCGCAACGGGCTATCATGTGCCTGCCGCTTCGATGTGCTGGCCGTCACCGGCACCCCGCCCGACCTCGCGGTCGAGTGGATCCCCGGCGCCTTCGAAGCGTTCTGACCGCCCCAAGGACCAGGAAGCCACGATGGATTTCCAGAACCGCATTCTCGGACACTTCAACGCCAGCATCGACACCAAGACCTACGCCAGCGAGGTGCTGCCGCCCTTCATCGAGGTCGCCAGCCAGATGATGGTGCAGACCCTGGTCAACGAGGGGAAGATCCTGGCCTGCGGCAACGGCGGCAGCGCCGGCGACAGCCAGCACTTCTCGTCCGAGCTGCTCAACCGCTTCGAGCGCGAGCGGCCGAGCCTTCCGGCCCTGGCCCTGACCACCGACACCTCGACGCTGACCTCGATCGCCAACGACTACAGCTACAACGAGGTCTACTCCAAGCAGGTGCGCGCCCTGGGCCAGCCCGGCGACGTGCTGCTGGCGATCTCCACCAGCGGCAACTCCGGCAACGTCATCCAGGCCATCCAGGCCGCCCACGACCGCGAGATGACGGTGGTCGCCCTGACCGGGCGCGACGGCGGCAACATGGCCTCGCTGCTGGGCCAGGACGACTGCGAGATCCGCGTGCCGGCCACCTCCACCGCGCGCATCCAGGAGGTTCACCTGCTGGTGATCCACTGCCTGTGCGACCTGATCGACGAACAGCTCTTCGGCACAAGCGAGTGATCCCATGACCCAGACCTCACGCCTGATCGCCCTCTCCCTCGCCCTGCTGCTGGCCCTGTCCGGCTGCACCGCCGTGACCTCGGTCACCACCCCGGGCACCATCGAGGAGAACTACGGCGAACGCACCCTCGGCACCAAGGTCGAGGACGAGAGCATCGAGACCAAGATCGCCCACAACCTGGGACGCACCGACGCCCGGCTCGGGGATGCCCGCATCAACGTCGACAGCTTCAACAACGTGGTGCTGCTGACCGGCCAGGTGCCCAGCCAGGAGCTCAAGCGGCTCGCCGAGCGCGTCGCCGGCCAGGTGCGCAACGTGCGCCGGGTCCACAACGAGCTGGCCATCGCCGCCAACCTGCCCGCCGGCCAGCGCCTCGCCGACACCTGGCTCAACACCCGGGTGCGCACGGCCCTGGTGGCCAACGAGGCGGTCGACTCCAGCCGACTGCGCCTGGTCACCGAGAACGACAGCGTCTACCTGATGGGCATCGTCAGCCGCGCGGAGGCCGAGCGCATCGTCGCCGCGGTGCGCAACGTCGGCGGCATGCAGCGCATCGTCAAGGTCTTCGACTACCTGGACTGAACCGGCGCCCGATCGACGCACGAAAAAAAGGTTCTTCGCAGATCAGCGTGAAGTCGCTGCACGGCTCAGCTTGGCATGGTGGGTGTGCTCTTCGTGGGAGCGATCTTCAGATCGCGATCCGCCCCGCAGCGGCGGCGATAGAGGCACCGCGGTAGGATCTCCCCCGGGCGCCTATCGGCGCCTTTCGCCCAATGAATTGGGCTCCCACGATGACCTGCGCGATGGCTCTGTCCCGCTGATAGGGCGCTTCGCGGGAGACTCTATGTTGCCCGCCCGGCCTTGAGGGGCTCTGAAGCGCCGAACCGAGTGCCCCACAATGGTATTCACGCCAAGGTGCGAAGAACCGAAAAAAACGGCAGGCCTCGGGCCTGCCGTTTCTCGTTCCGGCGTCGTGGACGCCCGAGCCTGACGGCTCGCGGCGCTACTTGACCACGCGCAGCGAGGGGCGCCCGCGGGCCGGCCGCTCGGGCGCCTCGCCCGCCTCCTCGTCGCGGCTCGCCTCGCTCTCGACGCCGGACAGCGCCGGGCCTTCATCCTCGTCGGCCTCGGCCGCCTCGAGCGGCAGCTCCGGCTCGTGGCCGAAGACCATGCCCACGCCGTTCTCCTTGGCGTAGATGGCGATCAGCGCCGACATCGGCACCATCAGCTGCATCGGCTGGCCGCCGAAGCGCGCCGAGAAGGCGATGGCCTCGTTCTCCATGCTCAGGTCGCGAATCGCGGACACCCCGAGGTTGAGCACGATCTGGCCGTTCTGCACGAACTGCCGCGGTACCTCGACGCCCTCCTGCTCGGCGTCGACGACGATGAACGGCGTCAGCTCGTTGTCCAGCAGCCACTCGTACAGGGCCCGTGCGATGTAGGGACGACTCGATTGCATCGGTGTTGGCCCTCCTGGGTCAGGGCCCCGGCCATGCCGGGGCATGAAATGGGGATCAGGCGCGCATCTCGCGCTCGGCCTCGCTCAGCGAGGCCTTGAAGCCGTCGCGATCGAAGACCCGCTCCATGTAGCTCACCAGCGGCTTGACCTGCTTCTCCGGCAGCTCGATGCCCAGCGCCGGCAGGCGCCACAGGATCGGCGCCAGGCAGCAGTCCACCAGGGTGAACTCCTCGCTCATGAAGAAGGGCATGTCCTCGAAGATCGGCGAGATGCCGACCAGGCTCTCGCGGAGCTCCTTGCGCGCCTTCTCGGCCTCCTTCTTGGTGCCGGCCTGGATCTGCTCGACCAGCGGGCACCACTCGCGCTCGATGCGATGCATCCACAGCCGGCTCTGGGCCCGGGCCACGGGGTAGACCGGCAACAGCGGCGGATGCGGGAACCGCTCGTCGAGGTACTCCATCATCACCTTGGACTCGTAGAGCACCAGGTCGCGATCGATCAGCGTGGGCACGCTGTTGTAGGGGTTGAGATCGGCCAGCTCCTCGGGGTGGCTATCCTCGGTGACCTCGACGATGTCCACCGACACGCCCTTCTCGGCGAGCACGATACGCACCCGATGACTGTAATGGTCATCGCCCCCGGAGTAGAAGATCATCGACGACCGCTTGGCCACTACACCCATGAAACAATCCTCGCATCAGTTCGTGCCGAGATGATAACACGACAGCCCCACTCCCGGGGCGTCGCGACGCCACCCGGCCTCGTGCCGGGCAGCGACCAGAAGGGGGCGCATGGCCCACGCCATGCGCCCCCTCTCGCGTCCGTCATCGACGGATCAGTGAATGTCGCGCCAGTACTCGCGCTTGAGCAGGTAGGCGATGACGCCGAAGATGAAGATGAAGATCAGCACCTTCGGCCCCAGGGCCTGGGCCTGCAGCTTGGACGGCTCGCCGACGTAGGCCAGGAAGTTGGTCAGGTCGTAGACCGCCTCCTCGAACTCCTCCGGCTCCATCTGGCCCGGCTGGGTCACCTGCAGGGTCTCGCAGGACTGGTACTTGCCGGTCAGCGGATCCAGCTCGGCGCCCTCGATGGGATGATCGGAGGCGGCGCAGACCTTCTCCTGGACCCCCTGCAGCGGCTCCAGCACATTGGGCATGGCCACCAGCGGGAAGACCTTGTTGTTGACGCCGGTGGGACGCTCCGGGTCCTTATAGAAGCTCAGCAGGTAGGAGTATATCCAGTCCGTGCCGCGCAGGCGCGCCTCCAGGGTCAGGTCCGGCGGCGCGGCGCCGAACCAGTTCTCGCCGTCGGCGCTCGACATGGCGTTGTGCATCTGGTCATTGAAGCCCAGGTCCGAGGCGAAGATCAGGTTGTCCTCCACCAGGTCCTGGGGCATGTCCAGGTCCTCGGC
Organism: Halomonas koreensis; assembly: GCF_031451675.1. NCBI lineage: Bacteria > Pseudomonadati > Pseudomonadota > Gammaproteobacteria > Oceanospirillales > Halomonadaceae > Halomonas > Halomonas koreensis. Next base: position 28,635 of record NZ_JARWAK010000018.1, read on the forward strand.
GGCCCGGGAGAAGCGCTGGTGCTCCAGGGAGTGGCAGCCCATGCAGTAGTTGACGAACAGCTTCATGCCGTTCTGCAGCGACGCCTTGTCGTGCAGGTCCGGGTTCATCTCCTGCAGGTGCGCCCCGCCGCCGCCGGCGGCGAACCCCATCGCGGGGACCAGCGCGAAGAGCAGTGCGAACAGTTGCTTTTTCATTAGCCAGTCACCCTTTCCGGAACGGGTTTGGTCTTCTCCAGCCGGGTGTAGAACGGCATCAGCAGGAAGAAGGCGAAGTAGATGGCGGTGCACACCTGGGCCAGGATGGTGCGCCCCTCGGTGGCCGGCAGCACGCCGAGCACGCCGAGGATGACGAAGCTCACCGCGAACAGCGCCAGCATCAGCTTGGAGATCCAGCCCTTGTAGCGCATGGAGCGCACCGGGCTGCGGTCCAGCCAGGGCAGCACGAAGAGCACCGCGATGGCCGCGCCCATGCACACCACGCCGAGGAACTTGGCGTCCAGCCCGAACAGCGAGAAGGTGATCGCGCGCAGGATCGCGTAGAAGGGCGTGAAGTACCACACCGGGGCGATATGGTCCGGGGTCTTCAGCGGGTTGGCCGGCTCGAAGTTGGGCTTCTCGATGAAGTAGCCGCCGCCCTCGGGGAAGTAGAAGACCACCACGCTGAACACGAACAGGAAGACGGCGACGCCGACGATGTCCTTCACCGTGTAGTAGGGGTGGAAGGGAATGCCGTCCAGCGGCTTACCGGTCTCGTCCTTCTTCTGCTTGATGTCGATGCCGTCCGGGTTGTTGGAGCCGACCTCGTGCAGGGCGATGATGTGCAGCACCACCAGCGCCAGGATCACGATCGGCAACGCCACCACGTGCAGGGCGAAGAAGCGGTTCAGGGTGATGCCGGAGATCAGGAAGTCGCCGCGCACCCACTGGGCCAGGTCCGGGCCGATGGCCGGGATCGCGGAGAACAGCGAGATGATCACCTGGGCGCCCCAGTAGGACATCTGCCCCCAGGGCAGCAGGTAGCCCATGAAGGCCTCGGCCATCAGCGCCAGGTAGATGGCCATGCCGAAGATCCACACCAGCTCGCGGGGCGCCTTGTAGGAGCCGTAGAGCAGGCCGCGGAACATATGCAGGTAGACCACCACGAAGAACGCCGAGGCGCCGGTGGTGTGCAGGTAGCGGATCAACCAGCCCCACTCCACGTCGCGCATGATGTACTCGACGGAGGCGAAGGCGCCCTCGGCGGAGGGATTGAAGCTCATGGTCAGCCAGACCCCGGTGAGGATCTGGTTGACCAGCACCAGCAGCGCCAGGGAGCCGAAGAAGTACCAGAAGTTGAAGTTCTTCGGCGCGTAGTACTTGGACAGGTGCTCCTGCCACATCTGGGTGGCGGGGAAGCGATCGTCGACCCAGCGCATGAAGCCGCGTTCCGCCTTGGCCTTGTTCGGATTACCCATCAGGCAGTCTCCTCATCTTCGCCGACGACGATGACCTCATCGCTCTCGAAGCGATAGGGGGGCACCTCGAGGTTGATCGGGGCGGGGACGTTGCGGAAGACCCGGCCGGCCAGGTCGAAGCGCGACCCGTGGCAGGGGCAGAAGAAGCCGCCCGGCCAGTCGTCGACGCCGACCCCCTCGGCATTGGGCTCGGGCTTGAACAGCGGCGAGCAGCCCAGGTGGGTGCAGATGCCGATGAGCACGCCGATCTCCGGCTTGATGGAGCGCAGCGGGCCGCCCGCATAGGCGGGTTGCTGGGGCTCGCTGGAGGCCGGGTCCGAGAGGCGATCCTCGCCCAGGGCCTCGGTGCGCTCGATCATCTCGGGGGTGCGATTGAGGATCCAGATCGGACGCCCGCGCCATTCCACGGTCATCCGCTGCCCGGGCTCGAGCTTGGACACGTCGGCCTTGACGGGTGCGCCCGCCGCCCTCGCCCTGGCACTGGGCTGCCAGGAAGCCACAAAGGGGACCGCTACCCCGACAGCGCCCGCCGCTCCGACGACGGAGGTGGCGCCCACGAGGAAACGGCGCCGCCCTTTGTTCACGCCGTTGTCTGCCATCTTCAGGTTTCTCCCATCAACTTACCCGCTGTTCCATCACGAGCGTCAAAACGAGTCGCGACCACGGATTTTGAAATGCGTTATATGGTAAAAAAACGGATCGCCCCGCACAAGAAGACCCCCGACCGGGGGCGACCAATTAACGACAATACATTGACCTCGCACAAAAAAACGCCCGAGCGAATGCCCGGGCGTGGTACGGCGAGAGCGGCGTCGCGGATCAGCGCTTGGAGAACTGCGGACGACGACGCGCCTTGCGCAGGCCGATCTTCTTGCGCTCGACCTCGCGGGCGTCCCGCGTCACGTAGCCGGCCTCGCGCAGCGGCTTGCGGAAGTCCTCGTTGTACTCGATCAGGGCACGGGTGATGCCGTGACGGATGGCGCCGGCCTGGGCGCTACCGCCGCCGCCCTTGACGGTGACATAGACGTCGAACTGCTCGAGGGTCTCGGTCAGCTCGAGGGGCTGGCGGACCACCATGCGGCCGGTGACGCGACCGAAGTAGTCGTTCAGGTCACGGCTGTTGACGGTGATCTTGCCGGTGCCCGGCTTCAGGAAGACGCGGGCGGTAGAGGTCTTGCGGCGACCGGTACCATAGTGCTGCTGTGTCATGGCGAAGACTCCCTCAGATGTTCAGTTCTTGCGGCTGCTGGGCGGCGTGCGGGTGCTCGGTGCCGGCGTAGACCTTGAGCTTGGAGTGCATGGCACGACCCAGCGGACCCTTCGGGAGCATGCCCTTGACCGCGAATTCGATGACGCGCTCCGGAGCATAGTCGATCATCTGCTCGAAGTTCATGGAGCGCAGGCCACCCGGGTAGCCGGTGTGGCGGTAGTAGTTCTTGGCGCTGGCCTTGTTGCCGGTGACCTTCACCTTCTCGGCGTTGATCACGACGATGTAGTCGCCGGTATCCACGTGCGGGGTGTATTCCGGCTTGTGCTTGCCGCGCAGGCGACGGGCGATCTCGGTGGCCAGGCGGCCCAGAGTCTTGTCCGCAGCGTCGACGACGTACCAGTCGCGCTGGACGGACTGCGGCTTGGCAGTGAACGTCTTCATGGGTGAATCACCAAATCGATGTGTTGGGCCCTTCACCGCCGCGGCGGATCGGACCATCCCTATTCTTCTTGGTTGCCGCCGGGAGGCGACAACGGTCGAGCGAGCGCGCATTCTACACGACCCGCGGCGGGCAAGGGAAGGGCTTCGGGCTTCGGGCTTCGGGCTTCGGGCTTCGGGCTTCGGGCTTCGGGCTTCGGGCTTCGGGCTTCGGGCTGCCTCAGACTTATCGGGCTGGCTACCCACTGCTCGAAGCTCGTGGCCCGAAGCCCGGGCCGGGTTTTCTTCCAGCTTAAAGCTTACGGCTTACAGCTCCCGGACGAAGTCCGGGTCAGGGCTTGTGGGGCAGCGCCAGGTACTCGCGGGACTGCATCTCCTGGAGCCGGGAGAGGGTCCGCTGGAACTCGAACTCCAGCTTGCCGTCGCGATACAGCCGCTCGGCCGGGGCCTCGGCGGACATCAGCAGCTTGACCCCGCGGTCGTAGAACTCGTCGACCATGTTGATGAAACGCCGGGCCTGGTCGTCGCTGGCCCCATCCATGCACGGCACATTGGACACCAGCACGCTGTGGTACTCCCGGGCCAGCTCGATATAGTCGTTCTGGCTCCGCGGGCCGTCGCAGAGCTCGGCGAAGTCGAACCACACCACGTCGTCATGCAGCCGGCGACTGTGCAGGATCCGGCGATTGATCTCGATGGGCGCCTCGGCCTCGCCCGCCTGGCCGGCGATCTCGCGAAAGCTGCGCGCCAGCTCGGCCTCGGCGGCCTCGTCCAGGGGCGCATGGAAGATCTCGGCCCGCTCCAGGGCGCGCAGCCGATAGTCGATGCCGGAGTCCACGTTGACCACCTCGCAGTGGCGCTCGAGCAGGTCGATGGCCGGCAGGAAGCGCGCCCGCTGCAGGCCGTCCTTGTAGAGGTCGGCGGGCACGATGTTGGAGGTCGCCACCAGCACCACGCCGCGGGCGAACAGCGCCTCGAGCAGGTTGGCCAGGATCATGGCGTCGGTGATGTCCTTGACGAAGAACTCGTCGAAGCAGATCACCCGGGCCTCGGCGGCGAACTTGTCGGCGACCAGCGACAGCGGGTTCTTCTCGCCCTTGTAGTGTTCCAGCTCGCTGTGCACCCGCTGCATGAAGCGGTGGAAGTGGGTGCGCATCTTCTCCGGGAAGGGCAGCGACTCGTAGAAGGTGTCGACCAGGTAGGTCTTGCCGCGACCCACGCCGCCCCAGAAGTAGAGCCCCGTCACGGCGGGCGTCGACGGCGCCCGGGGCGCCTCGCGCCGGCCCAGCCAGCCGGCGACCCGGGACTTCAGCCCAGCGCCGGGCCGGCCGGACGGGGCGGCCGGGCGGGGAGCGGCGGCGAGATCGTCGAACAGGCGCTGGAGATGCTCCACGGCCCGCTCCTGGGCGGGATCGTACTGGAAATCGTCGCGCTCGAGGTCGGCGCGGTAGCGTCCCAGCGGCGTGGCCGGGCGGGACGTTCGGGGCGCATTCGACATCCTGTGACTCTCGCGGGTGGGCATGGTGGACAGGGATCCTTCGGCATCCGGTGGAGGGGGGGATTATACGCGCCGCGCCGGCGCTTGGCATCGCCCGGGCGGCGTTGACCCCGGCGTCGGCCTCGGCCCTATAATGGGCGCGCCGGCCCGGCCGGCGCTGGGGCCGGACGCCGACGCCGGGCCGCTCGACCGCTCAGGAGAACAATGTGGAACAAAGCAATATCAACTGGATGCTGGCCATCGCCTGCCTGCTCGCCGGCGTGGGAGTCGGCGCGCTGGGCTACCACCTGCTCAATGCCGGCGCACGCAACGCCCAGCGGCTGCGACAGCGTCTCGCCGAACGCGACCGCCAGCTGACCGAGCTGCGCGACGGGGCCGGCGAGCGCCTGGCGCGCCTGGCCGAGCTCGCCGAGGCCCTGGGCCGCGACAGCCAGACGCTGCGCGAGGAAGTCGCCGAGACCACCGCTCGACTGGGCGGCGAGCGCCCGCGCGGCCTCGACCTGACGGCCGCCGACGCCGAGCCCAAGCGGGACGAGGACGGCGTCGCCGCCCCCCGGGACTATGCCGACGGCAACCGCGGCACCCTCTCCGAGGACTTCGGCCTGAAGTCCAGCGACGCCGACGCCCCCCAGCCCCCCCGCTACTGACCGCCGCCGGCCATCGACACGGGCCGGGCCGCGAGGCCCGGCCCGTCGCGCGTCAGGCCGGATTGTCGATATCGACGAAACGGTGCTCGACGCCGGTCTCGCGAGCCAATCGCTCGCCCAGCGCCTGCACCCCGTAGCGCTCGGTGGCGTGGTGCCCCGCCGCCAGGTAGTGGATCCCCAGCTCGCGCGCCAGGTGGGTGGTGCGCTCGGAGATCTCCCCCGAGATGAAGGCATCCGCCCCGGCCGCCGCGGCCTGGGCGATCATGTCCTGGGCGCCACCGGTGCACCAGGCCACGCGCCGGATCTCGCCGGCCGCCGGGGCCTCGACCAGCAACGGCTCGCGCTCCAGGCGCGCCGCCAGCCGTTGCGCCAGGTCGCCGGCCGACAGCGGTGCCTCCGGGGTGCCGAGCCAGACCAGCCCCTCGCCGAGCTCCCCGTCGGCACAGCCCGTCGGCGCAAGGCCCAGCCGTTCGCCCAGGGTCGCGTTGTTGCCCAGCTCGGCATGGGCGTCCAGCGGCAGGTGGTAGGCCAGCAGGCCGATGTCGTGACGCAGCAGGGTCGCCAGGCGGCGGCGCTTCATGCCGGTGACCGCCACCGGCTCGTTCTTCCAGAAGTAGCCGTGATGGACCAGCAGCAGATCGGCGCCCCAGGCCACCGCCTCGTCGAGCAGCGCCTGACAGGCGGTGACTCCGGTCATCACGCGAGCAACCCGCTCGCGCCCCTCGACCTGGAGGCCGTTGAGGGTGTAGTCCTTGAAGCGCTCGGGGGTCAGCAGCCGATCGCAGGCCGCTACCAGTTCCTGGGATGTGGTCATGTCTCCTCCGGACGAAAACGGGACGGCGATGTTACAATTCGCCCATTCTACCCAGCCGACCCCAGCCGCGACCACGCACCCCGACAAGGAAGCCCGCCGCATGCGACGCGCCCTGCCCTACCTCTGGCCCATTGTGATCGGCCTGCTGCTGGCCATCGCGCTGCTCAACGCCTTTCCGCAGCTGCTGGGCCGCCGCGCGGCGCCCCCCGAGGCGGCCGCCCCCTCGCCCCGGCCCGCGCCCGCCGCGGAGGCGACCTCGCGTCCGGCGCCGTCGCTGCGCCAGGCCGATCCGCTGGATCGCGGCCAGGGGCCGGTGAGCTACTCGGCGGCGGTGGAAAAGGCCGCCCCGGCGGTGGTCAACATCTATTCCTCGCGGGTGGTCGAGCGCGATGCCCATCCGCTGATGTCGGACCCCTTCTTCCGGCAGTTCTTCGGCGACGACCAGCCGCGCCGCCGGCGCATGCTCTCGAGCCTGGGCTCCGGGGTCATCGTCAGCGAGGACGGCTACGTGCTGACCAACCATCACGTGATCCGCGGCGCCGACCAGATCCAGGTGGCCCTGCGCGACGGCCGCGAGACCCTGGCGGAGGTGGTCGGCACCGACCCGGAGAGCGACCTGGCGGTGCTGCGCATCGACCTGGAGGACCCGCCGGTCATCGCCCTGGCCGACTCCCGCCGGGTAGCGATCGGCGATGTCTCGCTGGCCATCGGCAACCCCTTCGGGGTCGGCCAGACCGTGACCATGGGCATCATCAGCGCCACCGGTCGCAGCCACCTGGGCCTGAACGCCTACGAGGACTTCATCCAGACCGATGCCGCCATCAACCCCGGCAACTCGGGGGGCGCGCTGATCGATCCCCAGGGCGCCCTGGTGGGCATCAACACCGCCATCTTCTCGCGCTCCGGAGGCTCCCAGGGCATCGGCTTCGCCATCCCCGCCAACCTGGCGCGCAACATCCTCGAGGAGATCGTCACCCGCGGCCGGGTGGTGCGCGGCTGGCTGGGCGTCGAGGCCCAGGAGCTCAACCCCGAGCTGGCCGCCTCCTTCGGCCTGGAAGCGCCTGGCGGGGTGATCATTTCGGGCGTGATCCCCGACGGCCCCGCCGACCGGGCCGGCCTGCAGCCCGGTGACGTGCTGCTCGAGGTGGATGACCGGCCGATCCTCGACCCGCGTCAGACCATGAGCGACATCGCCGCGGTGGCGCCGGGCACCCGCCTGCCGGTCACCGTGGTGCGCGGCGGCGAGCGCCTCGAGGTGACGCTGAGGGTCGCCGAGCGCCCCACCCCGGCGCGCCCGGCGCCGACCACGCCCTAGGGCGCCCCGCAACGACGACGGCCCCGCCATCGGGCGGGGCCGTCGTCGCATCGGCAGCCGGGGCATCTCAGTCGCGAATGCGATACTCGGCGCTGCGGGCGTGGGCGGTCAGCGACTCGCCGCGGGCCAGCGTCGAGGCGACCGGCCCCAGGCCGGAGGCGCCCTGCGCCGAGCACTGGATCAGCGACGAGCGCTTCTGGAAGTCGTAGACCCCCAGCGGCGAGGAGAAGCGCGCAGTGCCGGAGGTCGGCAGCACGTGGTTGGGGCCGGCACAGTAGTCGCCCAGCGCCTCGGCGGTGTAGCGGCCCATGAAGACCGCGCCGGCATGGCGCACCTCGGGCAGCCAGGCCTCGGGGTCGGCCACCGAGAGCTCCAGGTGCTCGGGGGCGATGCGGTTGAGCAGCGCCACCGCCTCGTCGCGGTCGCGGCAGTGGATCAGGGCGCCGCGCTCGGCCAGCGAGGTGCGGATGATCGCCTCGCGCTCCATGGTCGGCAGCGCCCGGGCCATGGCGTCGGCGACCGCTTCCAGGTGGGCGTCGTCCCAGGTCACCAGGATCGACTGGGCGTCCTCGTCGTGCTCGGCCTGGGAGAACAGATCCATGGCCAGCCAGTCCGGGTCGGTGCCGCCGTCGGAGACCACCAGGATCTCCGAGGGCCCGGCGATCATGTCGATGCCCACCTGGCCGAACACCGCCCGCTTGGCGGTGGCCACGTAGATGTTGCCGGGGCCGACGATCTTGTCGACCCGCGGCACCGTCTCGGTGCCGTAGGCCAGGGCCGCCACCGCCTGGGCGCCGCCGATGGTGAAGACGTGGTCGACGCCGGCCAGGTGGGCGGCGGCCAGCACCAGGTCGTTGAGCACGCCGTCCGGCGTGGGCACCACCATGACGATCTCGCCGACGCCGGCCACGTGGGCGGGCAGCGCGTTCATCAGCACCGAGGAGGGATAGGCGGCCTTGCCGCCGGGCACGTAGATGCCGGCCCGATCCACCGGCGTGACCTGCTGGCCGAGCACGGTGCCGTCGGCCTCGGTGTACGACCAGGACTCGGGCTTCTGGTGCTCGTGGTAGCGCCGCACCCGGTCGGCGGCGGTGGCCAGCGCCTCGCGCTGGGCCTCGGGCAGGCCCTCGAAGGCCTGGCGCAGGCGCTCGGCCCCCAGGGTCAGCTCGGCCATGCTCGACGCCGCCAGGCGGTCGAAGCGGTTGCTGTAGTCGATCAGGGCGGCGTCGCCGCGGGTCTTGACGGCGTCGAGGATCTCGGCGACTCGGCGCTGGACCGCGTCGTCGGAGACGCCCTCCCAGGCCAGCAGGGCATCCAGGCGGGCCTCGAAGTCGGGATCGCGGGTCGACAGGCGCGCGACCTCGAGGCCGCTGGCGGAAGCTTCACTCATCACAGTTTTCCTCTCGGAGTCACGTCGCTCAGGCCGTCGCCTCGCTGCGGCGCCGGGCCACCGCCTCGCGCAGCCGCCCGATCAGCGGCTTGAGACGCTCGTGCTTCATGGTCATGGAGGCCTTGTTGACCACCAGCCGGGTGGTGATCGGGGCGATCAGCTCCCGCGGCTCCATGCCGTTGGCACGCAGGGTATTGCCGGTGTCGACGATATCGACGATCTCGTCGGCCAGGTTCATCAGCGGCGCCAGCTCCATGGCCCCGTAGAGCTTGATGACCTCGGCCTGGATGCCCTGCTCGGCGTAGTAGCGCTTGGCCACGTTGACGAACTTGGTGGCCACCCGGCGCCGCGCCCGGGCCGGCTCGGCACCGGTCACGCCGGCGGTCATCAGCTTGCAGCCGGCGATCTCCAGGTCCAGCGGCTCGAACAGGCCCTCGGCACCGTGCTCGAGCAGCACGTCCTTGCCGGCCACGCCCACGTCGGCGGCGCCCAGCTGCACATAGGTGGGCACGTCGGTGGCGCGGATCACCACCAGCTTGACGTCCGGCAGGTTGGTGTCGAACAGCAGCTTGCGGCTGGCCCCCAGATCCTCGGCGGGGGTGATGCCGGCCTCGGCCAGCAGCGGCAGGGTCTCGTCGAGAATGCGGCCCTTGGACAGGGCCAGGATCAGTTGCTTGCTCATGGTCTCGCCTCTTGCCTCAGCCCGGAATGCGACGGATCTTGGCACCCAGCAGCTGGAGTTTTTCCTCGATGCACTCGTAGCCGCGATCGATGTGATAGATGCGGTCGACCAGGGTCTCGCCCTCGGCCATCATCGCCGCGATCACCAGCGAGGCGGAGGCGCGCAGGTCGGTGGCCATCACCGGCGCGCCGGACAGGCTCTCGACGCCGGTGATGACCGCGGTATTGCCTTCCAGGGCGATGCTCGCCCCCATGCGATTGAGCTCCTGGACATGCATGAAGCGGTTCTCGAAGATGGTCTCGACCACCCGGGCGGTGCCCTCGGCCACCGCATTCAGCGCCACGAACTGGGCCTGCATGTCGGTGGGAAAGGCCGGATAGGGCGCGGTGCGCACATTGACCGCCTGCGGCCGCCGGCCCTGCATGTCCAGGGCGATCCAGCCCTCGCCGCTGGTGACGACCGCGCCGGCCTCCTCCAGCTTGGCCAGCACCGCCTCGAGGATGTCGGCCCGGGTGTTGCGCACCCGGACCCGGCCCCGGGACAGCGCCGCGGCCACCAGGAAGGTGCCGGTCTCGATGCGGTCCGGCATGACGTCATGCTCGGCGCCGTGCAGGCGCTCGACGCCCTCGACCACGATGGTGTCGGTGCCGTGGCCGCGGATGTCGGCGCCCATCTTGATCAGGCACTCGGCCAGGTCCACCACCTCGGGCTCCCGGGCGGCGTTCTCCAGCACCGTGGTGCCCTCCGCCAGGGTCGCGGCCATCAGCAGATTCTCGGTGCCGGTGACGGTGACGGTGTCGAAGAAGATGGTCGCCCCCTTGAGGCGGCCGTCGACCCGGGCGCGGATGTAGCCGCCCTCGACCCGGATGTCGGCGCCCATGGCCTCGAGGCCGCGGATGTGCAGGTCGACCGGCCGGGAGCCGATCGCGCAGCCGCCGGGCAGGGAGACATCGGCGCGACCGAAGTGCGCCAGCAGCGGGCCGAGCACCAGGATGGAGGCGCGCATCTTCTTGACCAGCTCGTAGGGCGCGTGACAGTCCCGCACCTGGGCGCCGTCGAGCTCGATGCTCATGCGCTCGCCCATCACCGCCTGGACCCCCATGTGGCCGAGCAGCTCGAGGGTGGTGGTGATGTCCTGGAGATGCGGCAGGTTGCCGATGGTCACCGGCTCGTCGGCCAGCAGGGTCGCGCAGAGGATCGGCAGGGCGGCGTTCTTGGCGCCGCTGGCCCAGACCTCGCCGTCGACGGGGCCGTTGCCGGTAATGATCAGCTTGTCCATGGGTGCTCGCGCCTCAGGCCCCCTTGTTCTCGGGGGCGGTCTGCCACTGCTCCGGGGTGTAGGTCTTGATGGTCACCGCATGCAGGGCGCCGGAGGCGATCTCCTCGGACAGGGCGCCATAGATCAGCTGCTGGCGCTTGACCCGGGACAGCCCCTCGAAGACCTCGCCGACGGCCACCACCTGGAAGTCGCAGCCCTCGCCCTGGATGTGGAATTCGCAGCCGTCGAGTCGGCCCTCGAGCAGCGCCTTGACCTCAGTGGGATGCATCGAACCCTCGCTTGAATTGGTTGATCCGTTGACACGCCGTCGTCGCGACGGCGGGATGACTGGACTCGACATGGTAAAGAAAAGCGTCGCGCTTGGCGACGGGCGCGGGAGAAAGGTGCAAGGAGAAAGGCGCGAGGGGCAAGGAACACCTCACGCCTCACGCCTCACGCCTCGAACCGCGAACCTCATCCCTCGCCCCTCACGCCTCGGCGGACTCGGCCGGCGCCTCCACCGGCAGCAGGGTGTCCAGGCCGGCCACCCGGGTCAGCCGAGCCAGGGGCGCCGAAAGGCGCACCCGCTCGACCTCCAGCCCCCGAGCCCGGCTCTGGCGGGTCCACTCCAGCAGCACGCTAATGGCCGCGCTGCTGACGCGCCCGACCCCGCTCAGGTCGAAGGAGACCCGGCTGCCGGCGGCCCGTTCGAGGAGCCAGCGGCGGCCGGCGGCGGCCAGCTCCGCGGCACCGTCGAAATCGACATCGCCGGACACGGCCAGCACCTCGGCCTCGGCGGCCAGGCGGCTGCTGCCGTTCTCGAGCAGCACGTTCACCCTTCGCCGCCCTGCTCCAGTTCCTCGACGGCGAGCTCCGGCGCCCAGCCGTCGATCACCGCGTCGAAGTCGCGATTGGCGTCGCGCATGGCCTGGTCGAACTGGTTGCGGAAGGTCAGCCCCAGGTTGATGCCGTTGACGATGACGTTGACCACCCGCCACCGGCCGTCGTCCTCGCGCAGGGTGTAGCTCACCGGATAGACGCTGCCGTCGGTGGCGACCACCTCCATGGCCACGCTGGCCTGATCCTCGAAGCGCGAGGCCTGCTGGTCGTCGAGCACCCGCAGCTCGCGGTAGTCGAAGGTCACCAGCCCCTTGGCATAGGTGTCGATCAGCGTCTGACGGAAGGTCTCGACGAAGCGCGAGCGCTGCTCGGGGGTGGCGTGGCGGAAGTAGCGGCCCATGACGCTGGCGCCGATGTAGCGGAAATCGGCCACCTCGGCCAGGCTGTCATCGACGATCGTCTCGAGCTCGTCGGGATGCTCGCTGAAGTAGGCCTCGCGGCCCTCGATGCGGGACATCAGCTGGTTGACGCTGTCGCGGATCAGCTGCACCGGCGGCTGGGCCAGGGCCGGCAGGGCCACCAGCAGCAGGCACAGGGCCAGCGCCGCTCGGGCCGGCCAGGCGCGGGGAGGGGTCGCGGTCATCGTTATCACTCCTTGACCATGTTGGACACGAACTGCTGGATCAACTCCTCCAGCACCAGGGCGGACTGGGTATCGCGGATGCGGTCGCCATCGTCCAGGGTCGCCGGGGCGCCGCCAACGGACAGGCCCACGTATTGCTCGCCGAGCAGCCCCGAGGTCAGGATCGAGGCGGTGCTGTCCTCGGGCAGGGCCCCCTCGAGCTCGGCGTCCAGGGTGAGCACCACCCGGGCATCGAACCATTCGGGGTCGAGCCGGATGCTCTCGACCCGACCGACGGTGACGCCGGCCATGGTCACCCGGGCCCGGGGCTTGAGGCCGCCCACGTTGGCGAAGTTGGCCTCCAGCCGGAAATCATCGCCCGGCGGCTCCAGGCTCAGGCCGCTGACCCTGAGCCCCAGGAACAGCAGGCCCAGGATCCCGGCCAGCATGAACAGGCCGACACCCAGTTCCATCGTCTTGCTGCGCTTCATTCCATGTCTCCAAGCAGTCGCGGGGATCCGGCCCCGACGGCGTGCGGCATCATGACAGCCCCCCGAACATCAGGGCGGTCAGCACGAAATCCAGTCCCAGCACCGCCAGGGAGGCATAGACCACGGTCCGGGTGGTGGCCCGGGAAATGCCTTCCGAGGTGGGGATCAGGGCATAGCCCTGGTAGACGGCGATCCAGGTGACCACCAGGGCGAACACCAGGCTCTTGATCAGGCCGTTGAGCACGTCGTCGACGAAGTCGACGCTGGCCTGCATGTTGCCCCAGTAGGAGCCCTCGAACACCCCCAGCCACTTCACGCCCACCAGCTCGCCGCCCCAGACGCCGATGACACCGAAGCCGATGGTCAGCAGCGGCAGGGCCACGAACCCCGCCCACAGGCGCGGCGCCACCACCCGGCGCAGGGGATCGACGCCGATCATCTCCATGCTGGTGAGCTGCTCGGTGGCCTTCATCAGGCCGATCTCGGCGGTCAGCGCCGACCCCGCGCGGCCGGCGAACAGCAACGCCGCCACCACCGGCGCCAGCTCGCGCAGCAGCGACAACGCCACCATCTGGCCCAGGGCATCCTCGGCGCCGAAGTCGACCAGGATGGTGTAGCCCTGCAGGCCCAGCACCATGCCGATGAACAGCCCCGAGACCAGCACGATGGCCAGCGACATCACGCCCACGAAGTGCATCTGGCGCAGCCACAGCCGCAGCCCCTCGGCGGAGGGCAGCCCGGCCAGCGACTGGCCCAGCAGGATGGCCGCCCGGCCGAGCCCCTCGGTGACCTCGCAGCCCACGGCTCCCAGGCGACGAATCGCGGCGATCATGGCGTCCCTCCCGTGCCCAGCAGGTCGGCGTGGAAGTCCGCGGCCGGATAGTGGAAGGGCACCGGGCCGTCGGGCTCGCCGTGGATGAACTGGCTGACCCGGGGGTCGCGGTCGACGTCCAGGCTCTGCGGCGTGCCCTGGGCCATCACCTTGCCGTCGGCGATCACGTAGACGTGGTCGGCGATGGACAGGGTCTCCTTGATGTCATGGGAAACCACCACGGCGGTCAGCCCCAGGGCGTCGTTGAGGCGCCGGATCAGCTGCACCAGCACCCCCATGGAGATCGGGTCCTGGCCGACGAAGGGCTCGTCATAGAGGATCAGCTCGGGATCCAGGGCGATCGCCCGAGCCAGGGCCACGCGGCGCGCCATGCCGCCGGACAGCTCCGAGGGCATCAGCGCCCGGGCGCCGCGCAGGCCCACCGCCTGGAGCTTCATCAGCACCAGGTCGCGGATCATCGTCTCCGGCAGGTCGGTATGCACGCGCAGCGGAAAGGCCACGTTCTCGAAGACGTCCAGGTCCGAGAACAGCGCGCCGCTCTGGAACAGCATGCCCATGCGGCGGCGCAGCCGGAAAAGCGCCTTGCGCGACAGGGCGTGCACGTCCTGGCCGGCGATGCGCACCCGCCCGGCCTCCGGGGCCAGCTGGCCGCCGATCAGCTTGAGCAGGGTGGTCTTGCCGGTGCCGCTGGGCCCCAGGATCGCGGTGATCTTGCCTCGCGGCACCACCATGTCCAGGCCGCGGAAGATCTCCCTGTCTCCGCGCGAGAAGTGCAGGCCCTCGACCTCGACGAGGGGGGTGTCGGTCATCCGTTGGCGTCCTTTCACGAGATTATCGAACATCGTATCCTAACCGTGTCCCGGGGCGCCAGCCTGGCGATCCCTCCGGCTTGCACCCGGCGCACGCAGCGGGTTCAATGGGCGCCCTTTTCCGACACCGGACGCCCCCGACGACCATGCTGGCTCCCTCCCTGATCGTGATCCTCGGCTTCATCGGCCTGCTATGGAGCGCCGACCGCTTCGTCGGCGCCGCCGCCGCGACCGCCCGCCAGGCGGGCATGAGCACCCTGCTGGTGGGCATGACCATCGTCTCCATCGGCACCTCGGCGCCGGAGATCGTGGTCTCGATCATGGCGGCCCTGGACGGCATCCCCAACCTGGCGATCGGCAACGCCCTGGGCTCCAACATCGCCAACATCGGCCTGGTGCTGGGCCTCACCGCCCTGGTGGTGCCCATCCCGGTGCGCTTCTCGATCGTGCGCAAGGAACTGCCCCTGCTGCTCGGCGCCACCGGCCTGGCGGGCTACGCCCTGGCCAACGGCCATCTGGACCGCCTCGACGGCCTGCTGCTGCTGGCGTTGCTGTTCTTCAGCCTGTGGTGGCTGTTCCGGGCCGACACCCCGGATGCGATCGACGCCGAGGGCGAGATCCCCGACATGCGCCTGGGCCGGGCCCTGCTGTGGCTGGCGACGACGCTTGCGATCATGGTCGCCAGCTCCCGGGCCCTGGTCTGGGGCGCCAGCGAGCTGGCCCTGGCGATGGGCATCAGCGAGCTGGTCATCGGCCTCACCGTGGTGGCCATCGGCACCAGCCTGCCGGAACTGGCCGCCTGCGTGGCCAGCGCCCTCAAGCGCCACCACGACCTGGCCATCGGCAACGTCATCGGCTCCAACCTCTTCAACATGCTCGCCGTGCTGCCCGTGCCCGCCCTGCTGAGCCCCGCCGCCGCCGACCCCGCCGCCGCCAGCCGCGACTACCCCACCATGCTGGTGTTGACCCTGGCGCTGGGCATGCTGCTGCTGTGGCAGCGCCGCGGCCATCTGGGCCGCCTGCCGGGCGCCCTGCTGGCCCTGGCCTATGCCGGCTACCTGGCGTGGCTGGCCGGCGCCTGGACCTGACCCCTTGAGCCAAACCCCGCGACAGGCAACAATCGACGCCATGACCGACGCATCCTCCTCCTCTTCCGGCCTGCTGGCCAGTGCCGAGCGCACCCTTCGCCTCGAGCAGCAGGCCATCGGCGCCCTGGTCGAACGCCTGGACGGCGACTTCGAGCGCGCCTGCGAGCTGATCCTGGCCTGCCGCGGGCGCGTCGTCGTCACCGGCATGGGCAAGTCCGGCCACATCGGCGGCAAGATCGCCGCGACCCTGGCCAGCACCGGCACCCCGGCCTTCTTCGTTCACCCCGGCGAGGCCAGCCACGGCGACCTGGGCATGATCACGCCCGGCGACGTGGTCCTGGCGCTGTCGAACTCCGGCGAGACCGCCGAGGTGACCGCGCTGCTGCCGCTGCTCAAGCGCCTGGGCACGCCGCTGATCAGCCTGACCGGCCGCCCCGGCTCGACCCTGGCCCGCCACGCCGAGGCCCACCTGGACGCCGGCGTCGAGCGCGAGGCCTGTCCGCTGGACCTGGCCCCCACCTCCTCCACCACCGCCGCCCTGGCCCTGGGCGACGCCCTGGCGGTGGCGCTGCTCGAGAGCCGCGGCTTCACCGCCGAGGACTTCGCCCTCTCGCACCCCGGCGGCAGCCTCGGCAAGCGGCTGCTGCTCACCGTGGCCGACCTCATGCACAGCGGCGACCGCCTGCCCCGCGTCCCCCTGGGCAGCCCGCTGCGCGACGCCCTGCTGGAGATCACCCGCCAGGGCCTCGGTTTCACCTGCGTGATCGACCCGGCGGGCCGGCTGGCCGGGGTCTACACCGACGGCGACCTGCGCCGCACCCTGGACCAGCACAGCGACCTCTCCGGCCTGAGCGTCGACCGGGTCATGACCGTGCCCGGCAAGCGGGTATCGCCCGACACCCTGGCCGCCGAAGCGGTGCGCCTCATGGAAGACGGCCGCATCACCGCGCTGGCGGTGGTGGACGACGACGACCGCCCGGTGGGCGCCCTGCACATGCACGACCTGCTGGCCAGCGGCGTGATCTGACTCAAGGAGACCCCATGACCTTCGATGCCTCCCCGCTGGACCCCCGCCTGGTCGACCGCCTGCGCCGCGTGCGCCTGCTGGCCATGGACGTGGACGGCGTGCTGACCGATGGCCGCCTCTACTTCCACGCCGACGGCGGCGAGAGCAAGGCCTTCCACACCCTGGACGGCCACGGCATCAAGCTGGCCCAGCGGGCCGGCATCGAGGTGGCGCTGATCACCGGCCGCGACTCGCCGATGGTCAGCCGCCGCGCCGCCGCCCTGGGCATCGCCCACCTCCACCAGGGCGTCGAGGACAAGCTGCCGGTACTGCGCGCGCTGTGCCGGCGCCTGGCGCTCGACCTCGACCAGGCCGCTTACTGCGGCGACGACATGCCCGACGTGGCGGCCATCCGCCAGGCCGGCGTGGGCATCAGCGTGCCCGGCGCCCCCGACTACATCCGTCGGCAGGCGGACTGGGTGACCGAGCGCGAGGGCGGCTTCGGCGCGGCCCGCGAGATCTGCGACGCCCTGCTCCAGGCCCAGGGCCACTGGGACGCCGTGCTGGACACCTACCTCCACGGCCGGGCCTGAGCCATGCGCCTGCCCCGCCCCGGCTTCCGCACCTGGCTGCTGCTGCTGCTGCTCGTCCTGGGCGGCGGCCTGGCGACCCTCGACCGCCGGGACGCCTCGGCGCCGGGCCCGGTGCCCCAGGGTCAGCGCGGCGAGCCCGACTACTACCTGGAGGACGCTCGGCTGACCCGCTTCGACGCCACCGGCCACGCCCACCAGCGCCTGACCACGCCGCGCCTCACCCACACCCCGGTCGACGACGTCACGCGGCTGGTCGAGCCGGACGCCCGGCTGCGCGACGACGCCGGCCGCCTGTGGCTGGCCTCGGCCCGGCGCGGCCGCCTCGGCGCCGGCGGCGCCCCCCTGCTGCTCGAGGGCCAGGCGCGGCTCGTCGCCCCCCGGGAGCGCTGGCGGCTCGAGACCGAACGCCTCCACTACGACGCCGAGGCCGGCCATGCCTGGAGCGACACCCCGGCGCGGCTCAGCCAGCCGCCCCAGCGCATGCGCGGCGAGCGCTTCGACGCCTGGCTCGATGACAACCGCGCCCGGCTGACCGACAATGTGCGCGGCCACCACCCGCCGCAACCCCAGGAGGACCCCGAGTCATGACGCGACCGCCCCTCGCCCCGCTGCTGGCCCTGATGCTGGCCGCCCTGATGCTGGCCGCCCCCTCGGCCCTGGCCCTGGAAGGCGACGCCAGCGCCCCGATCCAGGTGGAGGCCGACCGCCTAGACCTGGACGACCGCGCAGGCACCGCCGTCTACCGCGGCGACGTGCGGATCCGCCAGGGCAGCCTGCTGCTGACCGGGGCCCGGGTCGAGATCCAGCGCAACGACGCCGGCCGACTGACCCGCGCCACCGCCACCGGCGAGCGCGCCTACCTGGAGCAGCAGCCCGCCCCCGACCAGCCGACGGTGCGCGCCTGGGGCCGCACCGTCGTCTACCACGTGGCCGAGCGACGCATCGAGCTGATCGACCGCGCCGAACTGCACCAGGGCGGCGACACCTTCGACGGCGGCTACCTGGAATACTTCCTCGACCGCCGGGTCGTCCAGGCCCGCGCCGACGCCGAGGGCGTCGACGAGCGCCAGCGGGTGCGCATGACCCTGGAGCCCGAGCAGCAGGACGCCCCATGAAGACCCTCAGCGCCCAGCACCTCGCCAAGAGCTACAAGCGCCGCCGGGTGGTCCACGACATCAGCCTGGAGATCCGCCAGGGCCGCATCGTCGGCCTGCTCGGCCCCAACGGCGCCGGCAAGACCACCTCCTTCTACATGATCGTCGGCCTGGTGCGCGCCGACGCCGGCCGCGTCGCCATCGACGATCGCGACCTCTCGGGAGCGGCCATGCACGAGCGCGCCCGGGCCGGGATCGGCTACCTGCCCCAGGAGGCCTCGATCTTCCGCAAGCTCTCGGTGGCCGACAACATCATGGCCATCCTGGAGACCCGGGGCGACCTGGATCGCGCCGGCCGCCGGGCGCGCCTCGAGCAGCTGCTGGAGGATTTCCACGTCACCCATATCCGCGACAATCCGGGCATGAGCCTGTCGGGCGGCGAGCGACGCCGGGTCGAGATCGCCCGGGCCCTGGCCACCGAACCTGACTTCATCCTGCTCGACGAGCCCTTCGCGGGGGTCGATCCCATCTCGGTGGGCGAGATCAAGGGCATCATTCGCCAGCTCCGGGATCGCCACATCGGCGTACTGATCACCGATCATAACGTGCGCGAGACCCTGGATATCTGCGACGGCGCCTACATCGTCGGCGACGGCCAGATCATCGCCGAGGGCGACGCCGAGGCGATCCTCGCCAACCAGAAGGTGCGCGACGTCTACCTGGGTCAGGACTTCCGGCTCTGACTCGATTTTTCTTCGCAAGTCACTGATATTTCGTCGACGAATGGCGACGGGCATGGCGCTTGCCGGTGGCATGCTAATTGCTTGGCCAGGACTTGCGCCGCGCCGCCGCCGGGACTAGGGTGGGGGCTTCTTCGCCTGGAGAGTGGAGCCCCCCATGGCCATGAAGGCATCCCTGCAACTGCGCGTCGGCACCCAGTTGACCATGACGCCGCAGCTGCAGCAGGCGATCGGCCTGCTGCAGCTCTCCACCCTCGACCTGCGCCAGGAGATCCAGCAGGCCCTGGAGGCCAACCCCATGCTGGAGCTCGAGGAGGACTTCGGCGAGCAGGCGGTCGGCGAGGCCGCCGACGACGACTGGGCCGACGAGATCCCCGCGGAGCTCAGCGTGGACAGCGACTGGTCGGACACCTTCCAGGACGCCGGCGGCAGCGGCGAGGGGCCCGACTTCGAACGCCAGGCCGCCGGCCAGAGCCTGCAGGGCCACCTGGCCTGGCAGCTGGCGATGAGCGGCCTGGAGGAGCGCGAGACGCGCATCGCCGAGAGCCTGATCGATGCCGTCAACGCCGACGGCTACCTGGACCAGTCCCTGGACGAGCTCCGCGACGGCCTGCGCGCCCAGGGCCTCGACGGCCTGACCCACCGCGAGGTCGAGGGCGTGCTGCTGCGCCTCCAGCAGTTCGAGCCCACCGGCGTGCTGGCCCGGGACCTGCGCGAGTGCCTGCTGCTGCAGCTCGCCGCCCTGCCCGACGATACCCCCCTGCTGCCCCAGGCGCGCCGCCTGGTGCGCCAGTTCCTCGAGGCCCTGGCCGGCGACGACCGGCGCCTGCTCAAGCGCCGCCTGGGGCTCGACGACGCCACCCTCGATCGGGTGATCGCCCTGATCCGCGGCCTGGACCCGCGCCCGGGCAGCGCCTTCTCGAGCGGCGACAGCGACTACGTGATCCCCGACCTGATCGCGCGCCACACCGCCCGGGGCTGGCAGGTGGAGCTCAACCCCGAGGCCATGCCGCGGCTGCGCATCCAGCCCGACTACGCGGCACTGATCAAGCGCGCCGACAAGAGCCAGGACAACCAGTTCCTCAAGGACCACCTCCAGGAGGCCCGCTGGCTGATCAAGAGCCTGTCGAGCCGCAACGACACCCTGCTGCGCGTCGGGCGCGAGGTCATGACCCGCCAGCTCGACTTCCTGGAACGCGGCGAGGAGGCCATGAAGCCGCTGATCCTGGCCGATGTCGCCCAGGCGGTGGAGATGCACGAGTCGACCATCTCGCGGGTCACCACCCAGAAGTTCATCCACACCCCGCGCGGCGTGTTCGAGCTCAAGTATTTCTTCTCCAGCCAGGTGGGCGGCGGCGAGGATGCCCACTCCAGCACCGCGATCCGCGCCCGCATCCGCAAGCTGATCCAGGACGAGCCGCCCCGCAAGCCGCTCTCCGACAGCCGCCTGGTGGCCCTGCTCGGCGAGGAGGGCATCGAGGTCGCCCGGCGCACCGTGGCCAAGTATCGGGAGGCGATGCAGATCCCCTCCTCGAGCCAGCGCAAGCGCCTGCGCTGAGGGCGTTGCCCGGCTGCGTTGAACGGCCCTGAGCGGGGCGCCGGACGGGGGGTTTGCATGGCACCAAAAAGGGTTACAATCGAGTCACCACCCAAGGAGCAAGGAGCGTGTCATGCAAGTCAACCTCACCGGCCACCACGTGGAACTGACCGATCCCCTGCGTGACTACGTGCAGGAAAAGCTCGCTCGCCTGGAGCGCCACTACGACAACATCACCACCGTCCAGGTCACGCTCTCCGTCGAGAAGGAACGCCAGCAGGCCGCCTGCACCCTTCACGCCGCCGGTGCCGACCTCCATGCCGAGGCCATGGACGGCGACATGTACGCCGCCATCGACGCCCTTGCCGACAAGCTCGACCGCCAGCTGGTCAAGCACAAGGAAAAGGCCCAGGCACGCGCCCAGGGCGCCGCTAGCGTCCGCTGACCCATGTCACTGGAAGCCATCCTGCCCCCCGAGCGCATCCTCTTCGGCGTGCCCGGGGGAAGCAAGAAACGGGTGCTGGAGTTCTTCAGCACCTTCATCGCCCAGAACACCCCGAGCCTCGACAGCCAGGAGGTCTTCAGCCGGCTGATCGGGCGCGAGCGCCTGGGCAGCACCGGCATCGGGCACGGGGTCGCCATTCCGCACTCCCGCAACCCCCACTGCAAGGCGCCCATCGCCGGCTTCCTCAAGCTCGCCGAGCCGGTCGACTTCGACGCCGTCGACGGCGAGCCCGTGGACCTGGTGTTCGTGCTGCTGGTGCCCGAACAGGCCGATGACGCCCATCTCGCCCTGCTCGGCCAGGTCGCCGGGGTGATGAACGACGCCGAGACCCGCAGCGCCCTGCGCCGCGCCGGCAGCCAACGCGAGCTTCACGACTGCCTCATCGAGGCCATACGACGCCAGGCCCCCAGCGACAGCCGCGACTGATCCGGCCGCTCGACCAGGAGACCCCCGTCATGCAGCTCGTCATCATCAGCGGACGCTCCGGCTCCGGCAAGTCGATCGCCCTGCAGGCGCTGGAGGACCTGGGCTTCTACGCCATCGACAACCTCCCGGCCATGCTCCTCGGCCCCCTGGTGGACGAGCTCAGCGGCGGCCAGTCGCTGCGCAGCGCCATCGCGGTGAGCATCGACGCCCGCAACCTGCCGCACGCCCTGGAGCGCTTCCCCGACCTGCTCGACGAGGTCCGCGCGCGCCAGATCCACTGCCAGGTGATCTACCTGACCACCGACGCCCGCATCCTGCTCGAGCGCTACTCCGCCACCCGACGCCGGCATCCGCTGACCCGCGACAGCGAGATGACCCTGGCCGAGGCGATCGACTGCGAGGAGGACGCCCTGGCCGGGATCCGCGACCTGGCCGACCTGCTGATCGATACCTCCCGGCTCTCGGTGCACGACCTGCGCGGCCGCATCACCGACCAGGTCGCCGGTCACCGCCCGGAGGGGCTGACGCTGACGGTGGAATCCTTCGGCTTCAAGCGCGGCGTGCCCCTGGACGCCGACATCGTCTTCGACGCCCGCTGCCTGCCCAACCCCTACTGGGATCCGCGCCTGCGCGATGCCACCGGCCTCGATGCCAGCGTGATCGCCTTCCTGGAAGCCTATCCGGTGGTCGACGAGATGGCCGGCGACATCCTGGCCTGGATCGAGCGCTGGCTGCCCCGCTATCGGGCCAGCCAGCGCAGCTACCTGACCGTGGCCATCGGCTGCACCGGCGGCCAGCACCGCTCCACCTACCTGGCCGAGCGCCTGGCGCGCCGCCTGGCCGAGACCCGGGCCGGCGTCCGGCTGCGCCACCGGGAGCTCGGCGTTCACCTCACCCTGCCCGCGCCGCCGACCGACGACGAGGATGCCTGACCCCGTGCCCCGCCGAACCCTCACCCTGACCAACAAGCGCGGCCTGCACGCCCGCGCCGCCACCCGCCTGGTGCAGTGCTGCCAGCCCTATGCCGCCCGGGTCACCGTCCATCACGGGGAGCAGCAGGCCGACGCGGCCAACATCATGTCGCTGCTGATGCTGGCCGCCCCCTGCGGCACCGAGCTGACCCTGGAGGCCGACGGCGAGGACGGCGAGGACGTGCTGGACGCCCTGGAGGCACTCTTCGAGGCGCGGTTCGACGAGGAGGCCTGACAGGGGCGAGGTGCGAAGTGCGAGGCGTGAGGCGTGAGGCGTGAGGCGTGAGGCGTGAGGCGTGAGGCGTGAGGCGTGAGGCGTGAGGCGTGAGGCAGGACGTTGCCACCAGCCTGTGGTGGCAACGCTTTTTCTTACCGCTTACGGCTTATAGCTTACAGCTGCCCGAAGGGGTCAGCCGCCCGCGACCGTCATCTCGTCGATCAGCCAGCTGCCGGTGTGGATGCTGCCGCGGGTGTCGGTGTCGTCGCCGACGCCCGCCAGGCCCTTGAACATGGCCTCCAGGTTGCCGGCGATGGTGAACTCCTCCACCGGGTGCTGGATGCGGCCGTCCTCCACCCAGAAGCCCGCCGCGCCCCGGGAGTAGTCGCCGGTGACGCCGTTGACGCCCTGCCCCATCAGCTCGGTGACCAGCACGCCGCGATCCATCCGCGAAAGCAGCGCCTCCTGGCGCTCCAGCGGCGCGTCAAGGCGCAGGTTGCGGGCGCCGCCGGCGTTGCCGGTGGTCTCCATGCCCAGCCGCCGGGCGCTGTAGGCGGAGAGCAGGTAGCTGGCCAGGCGCCCCTGGTCGATGAAGACGTTGTCGCGGGTCGCCACGCCGTCGTTGTCGAAGGGACTGCTGGCCATGCCGCCCCTCAGTTGGGGCTTCTCCTGCAGCGAGAACCACTCGGGGAAGAGCGTCTCGCCCAGCCGGTCGCACAGGAAGGACGACTGGCGATAGAGGGCGCCGCCGGCGATGGCCCCCAGCAGGTGGCCGACCAGCCCCGCGGCCAGGCTCGGGTCGAAGAGCACCGGCATCCGCCCGGTGGCCGGCCGGGTCGCCCCCAGCCGGCGCAGGGTGCGCCGGGCGGCGCTCTCGCCGACGACCTCGGGGGCCAGCAGGTCGCGCGGGTCACGGGCGCTGGTGTAGTCGTAGTCGCGCTGCATGCCGTGCTCGTCCTCGGCGATCAGCAGGCAGGACAGCGAATGGCGGCTGCCGCGCTGGCTGCCCAGGAAGCCGTGGCTGTTGGCGTAGACCCGCACGCCCTCGCCGCTGGACAAGCCGGCGCCGTCGGAGCTCTTGATGCCCGCCATGCCGCGCCCGGCGGCCTCGCAGGCCAGCGCGATGTCGATCGCCTCCTCGGTGGACAGCGCCCAGGGATGGTGGACGTCCAGGTCGGGCAGCTCCCGGGCCATCAGCTCGGCGGGGGCGAGCCCCGCCGCCGGATCCTCGCCGGTGTGGCGGGCGATGGCCAGGGCCTTCTCGACCACGTCCTTGATCGAGGCCTCGGCGGCGTCCGTGGAAGACGCGCTGCCCTTGCGGCTGCCCACGTAGACGGTCACCGCGATGCCCTGGTCCCGGGACAGCTCGACGGTCTCCACCTCGCCCTCGCGGACGTTGACGCCCACCCCCTGGTCGACGCTGGCGCCCACCTCGCAGGCATCGGCGCCGAGCCGGCGGGCCAGCGCCAGCGCCGCCTCGGCACGGGTTTCCAGCAGCGACTGCTGGGCGGCGGCATCGAAAGCCTGTGTCATCGTCTCGACTCCTCAGTCGATCGGCCCGGGGGCCGATCCTCAAGCATGTGGCAATGGTCAGCCCGCCGCGGCGGGCTGGTATACTGGGCCTTTCTCCACGACGGATGAACGCGGCATGACCCAGGAAGATCTCTCTCCGGCCGACGAGCGGCCCAGCAAGTCCCAGCTCAAGCGCGAGATGCACGCCCTCCAGGCGCTCGGCGAACGCCTGATCGCCATGAAGCCCGCCGAGCGCGCCCGCTTTCCGCTGTCCGACGAGCTCCTGGCGGCCATCGCCGAGACCGACCGCATCCGCGCCCGGGAGGCCCGCCGCCGACACATGCAGTACGTCGGCAAGCTGATGCGTCGCGAGGACCTCGAGGGCATCCAGGCGGTGTTCGACGAGATGGACCGCGAGCAGCTGCGCCGGGACCACGCCTTCCACCGCCTGGAAAAGTGGCGCGACCGTCTGGTCGACGAGGGCGACGAGGCGGTCGAGGCCTTCATCGCCGACTATCCCGACGTCGACCGCCAGGCCCTGCGCCAGCTGATCCGCAACGCCCGCCGCGAGCGCGACCAGGGCAAGCCGCCGACCAACGCCCGCCGGCTGTTCAAGCTGATCCGCGATACAGCCGGACTCTAGCGGCTTCGCCGCTAGGAGCGGGAAGAGCGCGGCTACGCCGCTGGAAGTACGGCGCTTCGCGCCTTGAAGAGGGAAGAAGAACCCCGATCCTGGCTTCTCTCTTCCCTCTTCGCTCTTCCCTCTTCTCCCTTCCCTCTTCGCTCTTCCCTCTTCTCCCTTCCCTCTTCGCTCTTCCGCTAGGACTGGGTTCCGCCCACGGTCAGCTCGTCGAGCTTGAGCGTCGGCTGACCGACGCCCACCGGCACGCCCTGCCCCTCCTTGCCGCAGACGCCGATGCCGGTGTCCAGTTCCAGGTCGTGGCCGATCATCGACACCCGCCCCATGGCCTCGGGCCCGTTGCCGATCAGGGTCGCGCCCTTGACCGGGGCGGTGATCCGGCCGTCCTCGATCAGGTAGGCCTCGCTGGCCGAGAACACGAACTTGCCCGAGGTGATGTCCACCTGGCCGCCGCCGAAGCTCACCGCATAGAGCCCCCGGGAGACGCTCTTGATGATCTCCTCGGGGTCGTCCTGGCCGGCGCGCATGTAGGTGTTGGTCATGCGCGGCATCGGCAGGTGGGCGAAGGACTCGCGCCGGGCGTTGCCGGTGGGCGCCATGCCCATCAGCCGGGCATTGAGCTTGTCCTGCATGTAGCCGGTGAGGATGCCGTCCTCGATCAGGGTGGTGCACTCACCCGGAGTGCCCTCGTCGTCGACGCTCATCGAACCGCGACGGTCGGCCAGGGTGGCGTCGTCCACCACGGTGACCCCCGGCGAGGCCACCCGCTCGCCCAGGCGGCCGGCGAAGGCCGAGCTGCCCTTGCGGTTGAAGTCGCCCTCCAGGCCGTGGCCCACGGCCTCGTGGAGCAGGATGCCCGGCCAGCCGGCGCCCAGCACCACCGGCATCTGCCCGGCGGGGGCGTCCACGGCCTCCAGGTTGACCAGCGCCTGGCGCACCGCCTCCCGGGCGAAGCGCTCGGCGGCGTTGTCGTCGCGCAGCCGGGCCATGGCGTAGCGCCCCCCGCCGCCGGCGCTGCCGCGCTCGCGGCGGCCGTCGCGCACCGCGATGACGCTGACGTTGAGGCGCACCAGGGGGCGGATGTCGGCGGCCAGGGTGCCGTCGCTGGCGCGCACCAGCACCACCTCGTAGACCCCGGTCAGGGAGGCGTTGACCTGACTCACCGCCGGGTCGGCGGCGCGGGCCACGCGATCGGCCTGCTTGAGCATGGCGATCTTGTCGTCGGCGGACAGGCCGGCGAGCGGGTCGACCCCGGCATAGCGGGACGCCGGGGCGGCCGCGACCCGCACCGCCGGCGCCCGCCGTTCGCCGCCGCGCACGATGCCGGCCGCGGTGCGGCCGGTCTCGGCCAGGGCGTCGGCGGTGATCTGGTTGGAATAGGCGAAGCCGGTCTTCTCGCCGGCCATGGCCCGCACGCCGACCCCGCCGTCGATGTTGTAGCTGGCCTCCTTGACCTCGCCGTCCTCCAGCACCCAGCCCTCGTGCCAGCTGCGCTGGAAATACAGGTCGGCGTAGTCGATGCCGCCGCCCAGGGCATGGCCGAGGCCGGTGTCCAGGGCGTCCAGGTCGAGGCCGCCGGGAGCGAGCAGCGACGCGGCGGCCAGGTCGAGCGGAGATTGGCTGTGTGATGTCATTCGGCACTTTCCAGAGCGATGCGCGGCGAGGTCCAGGGCCCCTCCACGCGATAGTGAATTCGGGTCACGCGATCGAGGGCGTCGCCGAACAGCTTGTCGGCGATGTACAACGCGCCCCCCACCACGGGCGCCCCGGCGATCACGGCGGCCAGCGGCAGGTTGTTGCTCACCGGCACTGTGACGCCCAGGCGCTGGTCGAGTTCCCGCCGCGCCAGGTCGACGCTGCCGTCCAGGGTGAAGCGGGTCGCCGGCCCCTCGATCTCCACCGGGCCGCGGGTTTCCAGGACCCCACCATACAGGGTCGCGCTGCCGCTGACACGATCGAAGGCGGTGCCCCGGCCGGTGACGTCGGAGAAGTCCAGGGTCAGCCGGCGCAGCAGGTTGTCCACGTTGAGCAGCCCGACCACCCGAGCCGAGGGCGACTCCAGGTTGACGAAACGGCCATCGCGCAGGGTCGTGCGGACATTGCCCCGGGAACGCGCCAGGGCGAACTGCCAGGGTGCCCCGGGCCAGGCCAGCTGGGCGTCCACCCGGGTCTCGGCATTGCGGATCGCCACCGGCTGGCCCAGCGCGCCGAGCGCCGACCCCAGGTCGCCGCCGTCGACGTCGAGCCGGGCCCGGGTCAGGCTGGCCTCGGCGCCGGTGGCCTCCCAGGTCAGGCTGCCGCGGGCGCTGATCTCGCCCAGGGTCAGGCCCAGCGGCGCCACCTCGAGCCGCTCCGGGCCGGCCTGCCAGTAGGCGGTCAGCGGCCCCAGCCGGCGCCCGCCGAAGGCCAGCGCGTCGATGCGCAGCCGGCCGCCGGGCAGCTCGGCCAGGGCCTCGGGGATCGCCGCCGGCACCGGGGGCGTCTCCAGCTCCTGGAACAGCCGACCGCTGCCCCCGGCCTCGGGGAGCAGGCCGTCGAGCCGCAGGCTGGAGAGCGCCAGGTCCAGGGGGCGCGGCGCGCCCGTCCGGTAGATCAGGCGTCCGGCCAGCAGGCTGCCGTCCAGGGCCAGGTTCCAGCCGCCGGGCAGCGGCTCGCCCTCGACGATCAGCGAGCCCAGGCAGCGTTCGCCGACGGTCAGGCAGTCGGTGTCGAGGATCAGTCGCGATATCGCCCCCCCGGCCCCGCCTGCACCGCCGCGCGCCTCGAGCAACGGCGCCAGCGCCGCCCCCCAGGCCGCCGGCGCCAGACGCGGCAGGTAGGCCTGCAGCGACCAGCCGGGGGCGGTCGGCCAGGTGGCCGGCGCCTCGCGCCCCAGCCAGGCCTGGCCCTGGCCGCCGCCCTCCGGGCGCCAGCGCCAGCCCAGGGCGTCGCCCAGCCGGCCCGACCAGCGGGCGGCCTCGCCGAGCCCCAGCGACAGGCGCAGCCGGCGGGTCGCGTCGGCGGGCTTGCCGAGCGGCGCCGGCAGCGCGATGGCCAGCCCCCGCAGGTCGCTGGTCAGCGTCAGGCGCGGCGCCTCGCCGTCCAGGGCGAGGCGCCCCCGCCAGGGGATGCGGCCCGACAGCAGGCGCCGGGTCGCCGGCGGCGCGCCCAGCTCGGCCAGCGACGCCACGCGGGCCGTGCCGGTGAAGTCGAGGCGTTGGTCGGCGCTGTCCAGATCGGCGCTCACCGGGCCGCCGAGCAGGCGTCCCTCCAGTTCGCCCTCCAGGGTCCCGGCCTCGCCGCGCTGTCGCCAGGCCACCGGGCCCGACAGCTCGCGAAACACCAGGCCGCTGGGCGCGTGCGCCAGCCGCGTCAGGGCGGCGTCGCCGGCGATGTCCAGGCGCAGTGACTCCGCATCGTCGAGGGTCATCTCCAGGTCGAGGTCGGCGTCCACCCGGCCCTCGCCCCGCCAGTCGGCGGCGGCCTCGGCGCCCGACACCGGCAGGGCGGCGAGATAGCGCCTCAGCGCCGGGGCTGGCGCGGCGAGCGGACCGGTGACCGACAGCCGCTCGTCCTCGAGGCGCACCTCGGCGTCCCGGGTCTCGACGCCCAGGCTCTCCGCCCGATCCACCTCGGCGACGAGGGTCTCGTCCTTCAGGCGCAGCCGGCCGGAAACCCCCTCCAGCGCCGGCCAGCCGGGGGCGAAGGGCAGCCGGCCGTCGGCGATCTCCAGCGCCAGGGCCAGGCGCGGCGCCAGGGGGGCCAGCGAGGCCTCGACCCCGGGGCCGCGAAGGGGCACATGCAGCTGCAGCGCGCCTTCCGACACCCGGCCGGCCGGCCCGTCGCCCAGCCAGCCGGCGAGCTCGGGGACCTCCTCGCGCAGCAGCGTCATCGGCAGCCAGTCGACCAGCGGCCGCGACCGGGCGTCCACCTCGCGGAACTCCAGGTCGAGGCCGAAGCCACCGCGGCCCGGCCCGCCGGTGGCCAGGCCGAAGCCGCCGGCGACCTCGGCGCCGCGCCACCCGGCGCGCAGCTCGCGACCGCTGACGAAGGTGCGCCCGCCGTCGTGGAACCAGCCGACCTCACCGCGGGCGCGGTCCAGCGCCATGGGCGCGTCGAACAGCCTCGGGAAGGCCAGCTCGACGCCCTCGCCGCCGACGAAGCGCACCCGGCCGCGGCGCCCCTCGGCGGTCAGCCACAGGTCCAGAGGGCCGCCGCCGGGGATCTGCCGCCAGGGCGCCACCGACACTCCGGTGGCGGCGACCCGGGCCCGCCAGTCGCCGTCGCGGCGCCCCAGCCCCAGGGCCGTGACCCGCCCGCGGGGCGCCAGCGCCGCCAGCGCCCGATCCAGCTCCTCGGGCAGCGGCAGCCGCGGCCGCCAGGCGGCCAGCGCGGCCAGGTCGAAGCCGCCGGTCCGCAGCCACCAGTCGGCACCGTTGCCCTCCAGATACCAGTCCGCCGGCAGCGCCGGCCCGGCGTCGCCCTCTCCGGGGCCGGCGACCCGGCGCCCGTCGCCGTGGAGCCAGGCACGCCAGTCGTCGCTGCCCGCCTCGCGACGCCACTGGCCGCGCAGGCTGACGTCGGCCAGCTCGATGCCCGGCCCGCCGGCGGCGTCCCGGGGCTGGCGCAGGGCCAGCCGGGTGGCGCCGAGGTCCAGGCGCACGTCGGCCAGGCGGCCGCGGGTCCAGCGGGCCCATAGCCGGGCGTCGCCCTCGGCGGCGTCGAGGCTCGGCAGGGCGTCGACGCCCAGCAGGGAGCTCAGCCCGGTCAGGCTGTCGAGGCTCATGTCGACCTGCAGGGCGGCCCCGAAATCGTCCAGGCCGCCCGCCCCCGGCACCAGCTCCATGACCGCGGTCATGGCCTCGTCGGATCGCCCGCGCAGGAAGACCTGGCCCTCCAGGTGGGCGCTTCGGGCATCGCCGACCATCAGCAGCCGGGGTGCCTCGAGCACCGCCTCGCGCTGGCGGCCGTGGAGCACCACCCGCAGGTCCTCGGCCCAGGCGCGCTGGCGCAGCAGCACGCCGACCCAGAAGTCCAGGCGGTCGAGGTCGAACTCGCTGTCGGGAATCAGCTCGGGGGGGACCTCGGCGGGATCCGGCCAGCGCCAGCTCCCGTCCTCGGCCTGGTAGAGGTGCAGGGTCAGGCCGGAGAGGCGGGCGTCGGCCACCACCGGCATCCCCTGGCGCAGGCTGGCGGTGGCGTCGAGGCGCAGCCGCGCGCTGTCGAGGCGCAGCAGGGGGCGATCGCCCCGCTCGGGGGCGGAGCGGATGTCGAGATCGCGCAGCTCGAGGCGGGGGTCGAGGCCCGCCAGGCCGCCCTCCACGCCGCCCACGGAGACCGCCGCCTCGAAGCGCGCCGAGAGCAGGGCCTCCAGGCGCGGCGTCAGCAGGTCGGCCTGGCCCAGCGCCAGGCGCAGCACCAGCGTCAGCAGCGCCACCAGCCCCAGCGCCGCGGCCAGCAGCGTCAGGGTCCAGCGAGTGACCAGGCGAATCGGCGACATGGGCTCACATCAGCACGATGTCGTACTGCTCCTGGGAATAGTGGGACTCCACCTGAAAACGGATGGTCTTGCCGATGAACTCCTCCAGGTCCGCCACCGCCGCGGACTCCTCGTCCAGCAGCCGGTCGACCACCGACTGGGCGGCCAGCACCGTATAGGTCTCGGCGCTGTAGGCCCGCTCCTCGCGCAGGATCTCGCGGAAGATCTCGTAGCACACCGACTCCGGCGTCTTGAGGGTCCCGCGGCCGTGGCAGGAGGGGCAGGCTTCGCACAGGGTCTGCTCCAGGCTCTCCCGGGTGCGCTTGCGGGTCACCTGCACCAGGCCCAGCTCGGTGACCCCGGTGCACTTGGTCTTGGCATGGTCGCGTTCCAGGGCCTTCTCGAGCACCCGCAGCACCTGGCGCTGGTGCTCCGGGTCCTCCATGTCGATGAAGTCGATGATGATGATGCCGCCCAGGTTGCGCAGGCGCAGCTGGCGGGCGATGGCGGTGGCCGCCTCGAGGTTGGTCTTGAAGATGGTCTCCTCGAGATTGCGGTGCCCCACGTAGCCGCCGGTGTTGACGTCGATGGTGGTCATCGCCTCGGTGGGATCGATGACCAGGTAGCCCCCCGACTTGAGCTGCACCTTGCGGCCCAACGCCTTCTGGATCTCGTCCTCGACGCTGAACAGGTCGAAGATCGGGCGCTCGCCGGCATAGTGCTCGATGCGCTCCACCGCCGAGGGCATGAACTCCTCGGCGAACTCGAGCAGCTTGACGTGGTTCTCCCGGGAGTCGATGCGCACCTTCTCGATGTCGTCGCGCATCACGTCGCGCAGGGTGCGCATGAACAGCGGCAGGTCGTCGTAGATCACGCTGGGCGCCGAGGCGGTCACCTTGCGCTCGCTGACCTTGCGCCACAGGCGCAGCAGGAAGTGCATGTCACCGGCCAGCTCCTCCCGGGTGACCCCCTCGGCGGCGGTGCGCACGATGAAGCCGCCCGTCACGTCCAGGGTCTGCTCGGCCTGGGCGGCCTCGACCAGTTCGCGCAGCCGCTCCCGCTCGCGTTCGTCCTCGATGCGCTGGGACACCCCGTTGTGGGGGGAGTCGGGCATGTAGACCAGGTAGCGGGACGGCACCGAGAGATGGGTGGTCAGCCGCGCGCCCTTGGAGCCGATGGGGTCCTTGGTGACCTGCACCACCAGCGACTGCCCCTCGTGGAGCAGCTGGGCGATGGACACCTGCTCGTCGGCCGGGGTGCCCGGGGGCATCACCTCGTGGGCGTGGATGAAGGCGGCCCGCTCCAGGCCGATGTCGACGAAGGCGGCCTGCATCCCCGGCAGCACCCGCACCACCTTGCCCTTGTAGATGTTGCCGACGATGCCGCGACGCCGGGCGCGCTCGATGAAGGCTTCCTGCAGCACGCCGTTCTCCACCACGGCGACGCGAGTCTCCATCGGCGTCAGGTTGATGAGTACTTCACCGCTCATGCGGAAATCCTTGTCCAGAGGAAACTGGCGCCATTATGACATAGCGCGATTCCATAGCGGCACGCCCTGGCGGGCGAGCAGCTCGGCGGTCTCGAACAGCGGCAGCCCGACCACCGCGGAGTGGCTGCCGGCGATGCGCGACACGAAGATCGCCGCCCGCCCCTGGATGGCGTAGCCGCCGGCCTTGTCGGCGGGCTCGCCGGTGGCCCAGTAGGCCGCGATCTCGGCCTCGCCGAGCTCGCGCAGGGCGACCCGCGTCTCCACGACGCGGGACAGCAGCCCAGCCGGCCCGGTCACCGCCACCGCGGTCAGCACCCGGTGCTCGCGGCCGGCCAGGGAGCGCAGCATGGCCGCGGCATGCTCGCGGTCGCGGGGCTTGCCGAGGATCTCGTCGTCACGCACCACGGCGGTGTCCGAGCCGAGCGTCGGCAGGGCGCTGCCCGCCGCGCCGGCCCGGGCCTTCTCCTCGGCCAGGCGCCGCACGTAGGCCTCGGGCGCCTCGCCGGGGCGCGGGGTCTCGTCGAGGTCCACCGGCCACACCTCCACCGGCACGTCGATGCTGGCCAGCAGCTCGCGGCGACGCGGCGAGGCGGAGGCCAGGCGGATCAGCGGGGCACCGGAGGACACGGCTAGCCACCCTCGCCGCCGCGGCGCCGGAAGGCCCGGAACAGCGTGGTCAGCCAGGGCCACAGCAGGGCGCCGATCACCGAGGGCAGCAGGAAGGACAGGTGGATGGAGAAGGGGCCGAGCAGGGTCCTGAGCCACTGCTCCACCAGTTGCACCGTGCCCAGCAGCACCAGGATCAGCACCGCCTGCTGGAGCAGCGAATAGGCCCGGAAGCGCGGGTAGACCAGCGCGCAGAGGAAGGCCAGCAGCGACAGCAGCAGGGCGTTCTGCCCCAGCGGCGCCCCCTGGATGAGATCGACCAGGATGCCCAGCACGAAGCCGTGGAAGACGCCGACCCGGTGCGGGGCCTTCATGCACCAGTAGATCAGCATCAGGCCCAGCCAGTCGGGCCGCCAGATCTGCCAGCCGTCGGCCAGGGGCATCACCTGCAGGCACAGGGCCAGCAGCAGGGTCAGCCAGATCCAGGGCAGGCTCGCCGCGGGACGCGTCGCCATCAGTCCTCCTCCTCGGGTCGGCCGATCAGGTCGAGGGCGGCCTCGACGGCCGCCGGGTCGAGGGCGACCGTCCAGCCGCCGCGCCCCGGGGCCTCGGGGGGCTCCGGCGGGAACAGCAGCAGGAAGTGCCGGGCGCGCTGCAGCTGGGCCACCGGCGCGGCGTCGACCCGGGCGAAGGGCTCGCCGGGGTCGTGGACCACCGAGGTGACCCGCGCCACCGGGTAGCCCGGCGGGAAGCGCCCGGCGAGGCCCGAGGTCACCAGCAGGTCGCCCTCGCGGATGTCGGCGGTGTCCGGCACGTGCAGCACGCCGAGGGAGTCGTACTGGCCGGTCCCCTGGGCGATGAAGCGCAGGCCGTTGCGGTTGACCTGGACCGGCAGCGCGTGGCTGGCGTCGGCCACCAGCAGCACCCGGCTGGCATAGGCCGACACCGAGGTCACCTGGCCCACCAGGCCGGCGGCGTCCATCACCGGCTGGCCGACGAAGACCCCGTCGCGGCGGCCGCGATCGATCACCATGCGATGGGAGAAGGGATCCGGGTCCAGCGACAGCAGTTCGGCGGTGATGAAGGGAATGTCCCGCTGGCGGGTGGCGTCGAGCAGCTCGCGCAGCCGCACGTTCTCGGCGGTGAGGCTGGCCATGCGCTGGACGCGATGCGACAGGGTGAGGATCTGCTCACGCAGGCGCCGATTCTCGTCGAGCAGCTCGCGCTGATCGGAGAACGCCAGGGCGCCCCAGTCGAGGGCATCGCTGGGCAGGCTGACCAGCCACTGGATGGGGGCCACCAGGGTGGAGAGCTGGGCCCGCACGGGCTCCATGCGCGTGAAGCGCAGGTCGGCGAACATCAGGGCACCGGCCAGCAGCGCGCACAGCAGCATGCGATAGCCCGGCACCGATCCATGCGAGAACAGCGGCTTGATAGCGTTCTCCCTCTCTCTCCTTGCGGCGTTCGGGGCCTCGCCGAGACGCCAGTCCGCACGGCACCTCGCGGGACACCGCCCGCCGTAACAGCGTTTCGAGCCTTCCAGGGGAGCGCCGATTCATGTCGCGAGCGACGAGAGGCGGGAGACGCCCGGTCGGGTCGCCGCCGGCATGAGGAGGCGGCCGTGCCGGCGCTCCGGTGACGCCGGCGGCCGGAACGGCCAGGCTCGTTGCCGGCGAACCGGCGCGCTGCCTCGCTCCCTATCGGTCGTCGCGCGCGACCATCGATCAGGGGATCCCTAGTCGCTGGAGAGCAGCTCGAAGGTGTGCTGGTCGATCATCTCCAGCGCCTTGCCGCCGCCGCGGGCCACGCAGGTCAGCGGGTCCTCGGCGACCACCACCGGCAGGCCGGTCTCCTCGGCGATCAGCTTGTCCAGGTCGCGCAGCAGCGCGCCGCCGCCGGTCAGCACCAGGCCGCGCTCGGCGATGTCCGAGGCCAGCTCGGGGGGCGACTGCTCCAGGGCGCTCTTCACCGCGGCGACGATCGAGCCCAGGGTCTCCTGCAGGGCGTCGAGGATCTCGTGGGAATTCAGGGTGAAGCTGCGCGGGATGCCCTCGGCCAGATTGCGGCCGCGCACGTCGATCTCGCGCAGCTCGCCGCCGGGGTAGGCGCAGCCGATCTCTTCCTTGATGCGCTCGGCGGTGGACTCGCCGATCAGGCTGCCGTAGTGACGCCGCACATAGGCGATGATCGCCTCGTCGAAGCGGTCGCCGCCGACGCGGATCGACTCGGAGTAGACCACGCCGTTGAGCGAGATGATGGCGATCTCGCTGGTGCCGCCGCCGATGTCGACGACCATCGAGCCCTGAGCCTCCTCGACCGGCAGGCCGGCGCCGATGGCGGCGGCCATGGGCTCCTCGATCAAGAACACCTCGCGGGCCCCGGCGCCCTCGGCGGACTCCTTGATGGCGCGGCGCTCCACCTGGGTCGACATGCAGGGCACGCAGACCAGCACCCGCGGGCTCGGGGTCAGGAAGGTGCTCTGATGGACCTTGCGGATGAAGTACTGCAGCATCTGCTCGGTAACGGTGAAGTCGGCGATGACGCCGTCCTTCATCGGCCGGATGGCGGTGATGTTGCCCGGCGTGCGGCCCAGCATGCGCTTGGCGTCGGCGCCCACGGCGGCCACGCTGCGCATGTTGCCGGCCTGGCGGATGGCCACCACCGACGGCTCGTCGAGCACGATGCCGCGCCCGCGGACGTAGATCAGCGTATTGGCCGTCCCCAGGTCGATCGACAGATCGCTGGAAAACAGCCCCCTCAAACGTTTGAACATGAAGTCGTTACCTAGTGCAGACCGGGAACCCTGTGCGGTGGCAAACCGTATCACTGCACCCCCCGGGCGGCAAGCGCCGGGAGCCGCTTCCCCCTGCCCGCTCGCACGCGAAATGTGGTACCGTCTGCGGTCTTTTCCCCACCCTTGCGAGGACACCCGCTCATGGCGCTTGAACACGCAGACGTTCTCAGGGCCGCCCACCTGGCCCGACTCGGCCTGGACGAGGGTGAGGCCGACCGCTACCTCGACGACCTGGGGCGCATCCTGGAAATGGTCGACCGCCTCCAGGCCCTCGACACCGACGGCGTCGCGCCGCTGGCCCACCCGCTGGACGCCACCCAGCGCCTGCGCGCCGACGAGGTCACCGAGACCGATCAGCGCGAGGCCTTCCAGCGCTGCGCACCGGCGGTGGAGAACGGCCTCTACCTGGTGCCGCGCGTCGTCGAGTGATCGCACCCCTTCGTTACCGGCATGTCATCACGGAGCCCCGGGCCCATGCACGACAAGACACTGACCGAACTCGCCGCCGCGCTGTCCGCCGGCGAGCTCTCCAGCCGCGAGCTCACCGAACGGCTGCTCGCGCGCATCGAGCGCCATGACGGCGCCCTCAACAGCTTTATCACCGTCACCGGCGAGCAGGCCCTCGAGGCCGCGGACCGGGCCGACGCCGCCCGCGCCCGCGGCGAGGCCGGGGCGCTGACCGGCCTGCCCCTGGCGCTGAAGGACATCTTCTGCACCCGGGGCGTGAAGACCAGCTGCGGCTCGAAGATGCTCGACAACTTCGCCGCGCCCTACGACGCCAGCGTGGTCGAGAGGCTCAAGGCCGCCGGCACCGTGAGCCTCGGCAAGACTAACATGGACGAGTTCGCCATGGGCTCGTCCAACGAGAACAGCCACTATGGCCCGGTGAAGAACCCCTGGGACCTCGGCGCGGTGCCCGGCGGCAGCTCCGGCGGCAGCGCCGCGGCGGTGGCCGCCGGCCTGGTGCCGGCGGCGCTCGGCACCGACACCGGCGGCTCGATCCGCCAGCCGGCGGCCTTCTGCGGCATCACCGGCCTCAAGCCCACCTACGGCCGGGTCTCCCGCTATGGCATGGTGGCCTACGCCTCGAGCCTCGACCAGGCCGGCCCCATGGCCCGCACCGCCGAGGACTGCGCCCACCTGCTCGGCGCCATCGCCGGCCACGACCTGCGCGACTCCACCTCCGTGGCCCGCGGCGTCCCGGACTATACCGAGGGGCTCGACGCCCCGCTCAGCGGCCTCAAGATCGGCCTGCCCCGGGAGTACTTCGGCGACGGCCTGTCGCCCGAGGTGGAAGGCGCGGTGCGCGAGGCGATCGCGGTCTACGAGTCGCTCGGCGCCACGGTGCGCGAGGTCAGCCTGCCGCACACCCACTACGCGATTCCGGCCTACTACGTGATCGCCCCGGCCGAGGCCTCCTCCAACCTGTCGCGCTACGACGGCGTGCGCTTCGGCCACCGCTGCGAGAACCCGACCGACCTGATCGACCTCTACAAGCGCAGCCGCGCCGAGGGCTTCGGCGAGGAGGTCAAGCGGCGCATCCTGATCGGCACCCATACCCTCTCCGAGGGCTTCTTCGACGCCTACTACAAGAAGGCCCAGCGGGTCCGCCGCCTGATCCGTCAGGACTTCCTCGACGCCTTCGACGAGGTCGACGTGCTGATGGGGCCGGCCTCGCCGACCCCGGCCTTCGACCTGGGCGCCAACAAGGATCCGGTGTCGATGTACCTGCAGGACATTTACACCATCGCCGTCAATCTGGCGGGCATCCCCGGCATCAGCGTGCCGGCCGGCTTCGCGGGCGGCCGCCCGGTGGGCCTGCAGATACTGGGCACCCACTTCGCCGAGGCTCGGCTGCTCAACGTCGCCCACCAGTTCCAGCAGGCCACCGACTGGCACCTGCGTCGTCCCGACTTCGCCGAGGAGACCGCCTGATGCAATGGGAAACCGTGATCGGGCTGGAGGTCCACGTCCAGCTCGCCACCCACTCCAAGATCTTCTCCGGCGCCTCCACCGCCTTCGGCGCCGAGCCCAACACCCAGGCCTGCGCCGTGGACCTGGGCCTGCCGGGCGTGCTGCCGGTGCTCAACGAGCAGGCGGTGGCCATGGCCGTGCAGTTCGGCCTGGGCATCCATGCCGAGATCCCCGAGGTCTCGGTGTTCGACCGCAAGAACTACTTCTACCCGGACCTGCCCAAGGGCTACCAGACCAGCCAGATGTACGACCCCATCGTCGGCCCGGGCGAGGTCGAGATCCTGCTCGACGACGGCGAGAGCAAGCGCGTTCGCGTGCACCACGCCCACCTCGAGGAGGACGCCGGAAAGTCGCTCCACGAGGACTTCCACGGCATGACCGGCATCGACCTCAACCGCGCCGGCACGCCGCTGCTGGAGATCGTCTCCGAGCCGGATATGCGCTCGGCCAAGGAAGCCGCGGCTTATCTCAAGGCGATCCATTCGATTGTCACCTATCTGGGGATTTCCGACGGCAACATGGCCGAGGGCTCGATGCGCTGCGACGTCAACGTCTCGGTGCGCCCCAAGGGGCAGGAAGCCTTCGGCACCCGCGCCGAGATCAAGAACGTCAACTCCTTCCGCTTCGTCGAGCGCGCCATCGAGTTCGAGGTGGAACGCCAGATCGAGCTGCTGGAGGACGGCGGCGAGGTGGTCCAGGAGACCCGCCTCTACGATCCCGAGGCCGACGAGACCCGCAGCATGCGCACCAAGGAGGAAGCCAACGACTACCGCTACTTCCCCTGCCCCGACCTGCTGCCGGTGGTGCTCGACCAGGCCTATGTCGACCACCTGCGCGACAACCTGCCGGAGCTGCCCGCCGCCAAGCGCGAACGCTTCCAGAGCGAGCTCGGGCTGTCCGCCTACGACGCCGGGGTGCTCTCGGCGAGCCGTGCCATGGCCGAATACTTCGAGCGGGTCAAGGACGTCTGCGACGACGCCAAGCTGGCCGCCAACTGGGTCCAGGGCGAGCTGTCCGGTGCCCTGAACCGCGAGGGGCTGGCCATCGACGACAGCCCGGTCTCGGCCGACCGGCTCGGCGAGCTGATCGCCCGGGTCAAGGACGACACCATCAACGGCAAGGCCGCCAAGCAGGTCTTCCAGGCCCTGTGGCACGGCGAGGGCGACTCCGCCGACGCCATCATCGAGGCCAAGGGCCTGAAGCAGGTCACCGACACCGGCGCCATCGAGGCGATGATCGACCAGGTCATCGCCGACAGCCCGGCCCAGGTCGCCCAGTACCGGGACGCCGAGCCCGAGAAGCGCGGCAAGATGATCGGCTACTTCGTCGGCCAGGTGATGAAGGCTTCCCGCGGCACCGCCAATCCCCAGCAGGTCAACGCCCTGCTCAAGGAAAAGCTCGACGCCCTGTGCTGAGCACCGGTGGCGGGCCTCGCCGGCCCGCCCCGTGGATTTCAGAGGACGCATCATGGCAGACGATGTCGGCGCGCGACTGCGCGCCCTGCGCAACCTTCGCGGGATCTCCCAGCGCGAGCTGGCCAAGCGCTGCGGCGTGACCCACTCCAGCCTGTCGCTGATCGAGCAGGGCAAGGTCAGCCCCTCGGTGAGCTCGCTGAAGAAGATCCTCGACGCCATCCCGATGAGCGTCGGCGACTTCTTCACCATGGACCTGGAAAGCCGCGACCAGGTGTTCTATTCGGCCGATGAGCTGGCCGACGTGGGCACCGGCGACGTCATCTACAAGCTGGTGGGCGCCAACCGCGCCAGCCGCGCCCTGGGCTTCATGATCGAGACCTACCCGCCCGGCGCCGATACCGGCCGCGAGATGATCGCCCACCAGGGCGAGGAGGCCGGCGTGGTGCTGGAAGGCGAGATCGAGATCACCATCGGCGCCGAGACCCGCGTGCTCGGTGCCGGCGAGGCCTACTACTTCGACACCAACGTCCCCCACCGCTTCCGCAACATCGGCCCGGCCCCCTGCCGCCTGGTCAGCTGCGTCACCCCTGCCCGCACCTTCTGAGCCCCACGGGCGTCTGCTCGACGCGACCCCCGCCCGCGCCGGGTGTCGTCGTCGGGCGACGCGTTGCCGGCGCTCGCCGAGTGCGCCAGGATGGAAGCCGACAGGCCCTCGAGCGAATGCCACGGGCCCGTGCCGATATCGACCATCCGAGCCTGGAGGCCCCATGACCCCGAGACGCATCCCCCTCGCCCTGGCATCCTGCCTGCTGACCCTGCCGGCCCTCGCCCAGGAGGCCGATCCCGCGGCGCCCACCGTCGAGGAAAGCCAGCCGGCCGAGATCGAGATGGCGACCGAGATCGCCGCCGAAACCGAGGTCGAGACCGATGCCGATAGCACCGGGGACGAGATCGCCGTGGAGGAAAGCGAGGCCGCCACGACCCTGGAAGGCCACCTGGCCGACGTGGAGGCTGGCGACATGCCGGCGGCTGCCCGGCCCGGCCTCGAGACCGCCCATGAGGCGGTCACGACGGGAGGCGTCGGGGTCGACGGCGACAGCGTCGGCGCCGAGGCCAGCGCGAACGCCGGGGCGCGGGGCGCCGCGGCCGCCGATAATGCCGGCGGCGGTGGTGGTGCCGGCGGCGGCGGTGGTGCCGGCGGCGGTGGTGGTGCCGGCGGCGGCGGTGGTGCCGGCGGCGGTGGTGGTGCCGGCGGCGGTAACGGCGGCGGTAACGGCGGCGGTAACGGCGGCGGCGGTAACGGCGGTGGACGTCGCTGATCGCCCTGCCATGACGGCGCAACCCGCCTGACTCACCTCGAGCGCGACCCGGCCGACGCCGGGTCGCGTGCGTTAGCCCTTGCCAGGCCCGGCCTTGTGCCGCTCGATCGCCGCCCGCATCGCCTCGGCCTCCTCGGTCAGGGTCGCGTTGGCGCGCATGTCCCCGTTGCGCGCCGCTTGCATGGCCTGTTCCAGCTTCCGCTCGTACTGCCGCTGCAGCCGCTTGATCGGGTCCCGCCTGAGCCAGTTCAACATGCCGATGCCTCCTCTCTCGGTTCTCGCATAATGTACAAGTCTTGAACAACAACTGTACAGGAAAACACCGCCTCACACCGACGCCTTTGACAAGCGGCTCGAGAGCTGGAAGGATCACTCTTTTAAAAAATATTTCCACAAAATGGAGGCAACATGCCGATCGTCAATATCCAGCTGATCGAGGGGCGCACCGCGGAGCAGAAGGAGGCCCTGATCGAGAGGGTCACCGCCGCCTGCGTCGAGTCCATCGATTGCACCCCGGAGAGCGTGCGCATCCTGCTCTCCGATGTCGCCACCCAGGACTTCGGCGTGGCGGGCGAATCGGTGACCAAGCGCCGCGCGGCCAAGGACGCCGCCTCCTGAGGCCATAAAAAGGGCCGGCCGCGTCGCCGCGGCCGGCCAAGGGATGGGGAATCCCCATCAGTGCATGATCGATCTCAGGGGGTCAGCGTCATCCACACGCTCTTCAGCTCGGAGTACTCCTCCAGGCTGTGGTGGGACTTGTCGCGGCCGTTGCCCGACTGCTTGACCCCGCCGAAGGGCACCGTC
>NZ_JARWAK010000019.1:0-65463 GCF_031451675.1 Halomonas koreensis
AGGCCGGTACGGAGCGCAAGTGCAGCCGGGCTGCATGCCCGGCCGGCGGGGTTCAGGCGGAGATATTGTCCAGCACCTTGAGGGTCGGCTCGGCCTGGTTGAGGCCGGTACGGAGCGCAAGTGCAGCCGGGCTGCATGCCCGGCCGGCGGGGTTCAGGCGGAGATATTGTCCAGCACCTTGAGGGTCGGCTCGGCCTGGTTGAGCGTGTAGAAGTGCAGCCCCGGCGCGCCGCCGTCGAGCAGCCGCTGGCACAGCCGCGAGATGACCTCCTCGCCGAAGTCGGCGATGGCCTGGCTGTCGTCGCCGTAGGCCTCGAGCTGCTTGCGGATCCAGCGCGGGATCTCGGCGCCGCAGGCGTCGGAGAATCGCGCCAGCTTGGCGTAGTTGGTGATCGGCATGATGCCCGGCACGATCGGCGCCTCCACGCCCAGGGCGCGGGCCCGCTCGACGAAGTGGAAGTAG
The DNA here is from genome assembly GCF_031451675.1 of Halomonas koreensis. Classification (NCBI taxonomy): domain Bacteria; kingdom Pseudomonadati; phylum Pseudomonadota; class Gammaproteobacteria; order Oceanospirillales; family Halomonadaceae; genus Halomonas; species Halomonas koreensis. The sequence continues at coordinate 464 of NZ_JARWAK010000019.1, forward strand.
GCGTCGGCGGTGAAGAAGTACTGGGTGATGGCGAGATCGGCCCCGGCCTGCATCTTGCGGGCGAAGTTCGTCAGGTCGTGCTCGAAGCTCGGCGCCTGGGGATGGGACTCCGGATAGGCGGCCACCGCGATCTCGAAGTGATCGCCGGTCTCCTCGCGGATGAACTCGACCAGCTCGTTGGCGTAGCGCAGCTCGCCGATGCCGCCCATGCCGGACGGCAGGTCGCCGCGCAGGGCCACCAGGCTGTCGATGCCCTCCTCGCGGTACTGGGTCAGCAGGTCGCGCAGCGCCGCCTTCTCGCTGCCGATGCACGACAGGTGCGGCGCGGTGGTGAAGCCGGACTCGCGCACCGAGCGCACGGTGTTCAGGGTGCGATGCTGGGTCGAGCCGCCGGCGCCGTAGGTCACCGAGAAGAACCGCGGGCGACGCTCCGCCAGGGCATCCCGGGTGCGCATCAGCTTGTCGCGCCCCGCCTCGGTGTTGGGCGGGAAGAATTCGAAGCTGATCCCCAGCGGGTGCTCTTGTGCGCTCATCGGTCCGGTCCTCCTGAGGGAGCGGTGAAGGGGGCGCCGCCGGCGTCCGGCGACGGGCTGATGGCGACATTGTGACCAGCCCCGGGCGCGGCGACCAATGAAAGTTTCGTCATTCTGCATCGATTTCTTTCATATAAAAACCCCGCCGCTAATAACCAATGATACTAAGAGCCCGGCGCGACGCCTGACAGCCTCGATCCGGGCAGGCATCATGAGGCCCCGCTCGACAAGGAAGGCGACGCATGAACCTCGATCCCGACACCCTGATGGGCCCGCTGTGGACGCTGCTGGCCTTCGTCGCACTGGGCTGGCTGGCCGCCCGCCGGCTGGCCGTCGACCCGCGTCCCATCGCCACTCTGCTGATCTACTTGATCGCCCCGCTGACCTTCTTCCGCGGCCTGATCCAGGGCGGGCCGACGCCGGCCTACCTGCTGGTCACCGCGGCGCTGTTCGTCGCGGCCGGCCTGGTGGCGCTGGCGATCAGCCGGCTGGCCCGCCGCACCCTGCCCGACGAGGAGGCCGCGGTGCTGGCCTTCTCCTCCGGGACCGGCAACACCGGCTACTTCGGCCTGCCGGTGGCGCTGGTGCTGCTGCCGCCGACGGGCGTGACCCTCTACCTGTTCGGGGTGCTGGGCATCACCCTCTACGAGTTCACCCTGGGCTTCTACCTGAGCGCCCGCGGCCGCTTCTCGATGCGCGACAGCCTGATCAAGATCCTGCGCCTGCCGCTGATCTACGCCTTCCTGGCGGCGCTGGCGGTGGAGGGCGCCGGGCTCGCGCTGCCGGCGGCGGTCCTGGAGGGCCTGGAGGTCTTCCCGCCCACCTACACCCTGCTCGGCATGATGATCATCGGCATGACCCTGGGGCGGGTGACCATTCGCCAACTGGATTGGCGCTTCATCGGCGCCTGCGTGGCGGTGCGTTACGTCCTCTGGCCGCTGCTGGCACTGGGGGCGGCGTGGGGCCTGCAGGCCACCCTGGGGATCGCGCCGGAGCTGGCCATGGCGCTGCTGCTGATCGGCGTGGTGCCGATGGCCGCCAACGTGGTGGTGGTGGCCATGGAGCTCGGCATCGCCCCGGAGAAGGGCGCCCTGGCGGTGCTGCTGACCACCCTGGCCGCCCCCCTGCTCATTCCGCTCTACCTGGGCTGGATGCGGCCCCTCGTCGGCGGCTAGCCCAGCTCCGGCGCCACCAGCACCCGGCCCGCGGCGGGCCGGGCCCTGAGCCGCTCGACATAGGCCACCAGTTCCGGCGTCTCGGCGAGGAAGGCCTCGGCGGCCGGCAGCCCGACGAGATAGTCGAGCATCGGCGCGGCGATGGCGTCGGCGATGGAGAAGGCGTCGCCCACCAGGTAGGCGCCGCCGGCCAGCTGTCCCTCCAGCAGGCCCAGCACCCGGGCCACCTCGGGCTGGGCTGCGGTCACCGCCTCCTCGCGCACGGCGCCGCCCTCGCCCTGCGGGAACACGAACTCCAGCAGGTAGCGCCGCACAAGGGCCTGATCCACGTAGCCGGCCAGCAGCCCGGTCCACTGGTCCACCCGGGCCCGCGCCCAGGGATCCGCGGGCTGCAGGGCGGGCCCGTCGAAGGCCGCGTCCAGGTAGCGACAGATGCTCGGCGTCTCGATCAGGCGCCGCTCGCCGTGCAGCAGGATCGGGATCTTGCCGAAGGGATGCAGCGCATAGTGCTCGGGGGAATGCAGGGTAACGGGGCGGCCATCGACCTCGGCGCCCAGGGTGTAGGGGATGCCCTTCTCCTCGCAGCACAGCTGGACGCTGCGCACGAAGGTGCTGAACTGGGGGCCGACGATATGCACGGAGGCGGTCATCTCGGGACTCCTTCGGTGGGGGATGATGGCAGGCTAGTCCGCATCACCATATGTTCAAGAACATATGGTCACGAGATGCCATCCTGGCGGGATCAGCCACGAGGAGAATCGCCATGCCCTGGAGCGCCGATCACAAGGTCCGGACTCGCCATCGCATCCTGGAGGCCGCCGCGACGCTGTTCACCCACCACGGCTTCACCGAAGCGAGCATCGATGACGTCATGCGCCACGCCGGCCTGACGCGCGGCGCCTTCTACGCGCACTTCGCCTCCAAGGGCGAGCTCCACGCCGAGTCGCTCCTCCACGCCGCCCGCTCCCAGGCTCACCGACTGGAGGGCGTCGCTCCCCGGGAACTCGCCCCCGGCTACCTGAGCCAGGCCCATCGCCAGGGAGAGGCCATCAACTGCCCCCTGGCCTGCCTGGTCAGCGATGTCGCCCAGCAGGACAAGCGGGTTCGCGACACCTACACCCGACTGTTCGCCGGCTTCGTGGCACGCTGCCAGGACGCCGATGCCTCATCACCCGATCGCGAGCGGACGCTGCAGCGGGCGGTGGCCCTGATCGGCGGCATGGCGATCGCCCGCACCCTCAGCGATGACACCCTGGCCGAGGAGGTCCTGGCGGCCTGCCGGGCCCAGGTGTCGCCGGAGGACGATGACTAGGAGGCACGCGCCGCCGCGGCGAGTACGTCCGTCGCCCCGGGCACGGCCGACGCCGCCATGACCGGCTCGTGCTCGATCACCTCCCCCCGCCAGTCGATCAGCTGCAGGTGGCCGTCCGGGGTCTCCAGCAGCGCCGTGCAGTGCTCCACCCAGTCGCCGTCGTTGCAGTAGAGCACCCCGTCCCGGCCCCGGAAGCCGGCCTTGTGGATATGCCCGCCGACATAGCCGTCCAGGCCTTCCCGGGCCGCCTGGTGCAGGGCCGCCTGCTCGAACTGGGCGACATAGCGCTGGGCCGCGCCAACCCGGCGCTTGAGCGCGCTGGCCAGCGACCAGTAGGGCAGCCCCAGCAGCGCGCGGGTGCGGTTGCACCAGCGATTGAGCGACAGCACGAACTGGTGCATGCCGTCCCCCAGCGCCAGCAGCCAGGGCGCGATGCGCACATGGGTATCGAACTCGTCGCCGTGGCTGACCAGCAGCCGCCGGCCGTCGGCGGTGGCGTGAATCGCGCGACGCTCGATGCGCACCCGATGCACCCTCAGCCCGCACAGCCGGCGCAGGGCGGCGTCATGGTTGCCGGGAATGTAGATGATCTCGCAGCCGCCGCGGGCCAGACGCAACAGGCGGGCGGCCAGGCGCTGCTGGTCCGGCGGCAGCACCGCCCGCTTGCGCATGGCCAGCAGGTCGATGATGTCGCCCACCAGGTAGAGGCGTTCGGGCCGTACCCGGCGCAGCAGGCTGGCCAGCAGCGCCGCCTGGCAGTCCCGGGTGCCCAGGTGGATATCGGAGACGAAGAGGGTGCGGGCGGTGAGGCGCGTCATGGGCCGATCTCCTGTCATGGCCGGACCAGCTTGCCGCACGGCCATGACAGCCGCTTGGCGGCCCCGTGACGCTTCGGTGACCCGCCTCAGGAGCCATCGGCATCGCGGGCGGCGCGATAGCGCGCCCGGGCATGGCGCTTGTGCACGTACATGGCGCTGTCGGCGCGCTGGATCAGGGCATCCAGGTCGCCCGCCCCCGCGTCCCGGGGGCTCGCCTCGGCCACGCCGACGCTGACGCTGGCCTCGTCCATGGCCGCCTCCCAGGGGGTGGCGGCCAGCGCCCCGGCGAGCCGCCGCCCCCGGGCCTCGCCGTCGGCCGCCGGCACGCCGGGCAGGATCATCAGGAACTCGTCGCCGCCCAGGCGACAGGCCAGCTCCCCGGGACGCAGCTGGTCGGCGATGCCGCCGGCCACGTGGCGGATCAGGCGATCGCCGCAGGCATGGCCGTGGGCGTCATTGACGACCTTCAGTCCGTCGATGTCGACCAGCAACACCGACAGCGGCAGGCCCCGTCGCCGACAGTCGTCCAGCGCCTCGCGCAGGAAGACCATGCCCCAGCGGCGGTTGGCCAGCTCGGTCATGACGTCATAGTTGGCCAGGTAGGTCAGCTCGCGCTGGCGGGCGGCCAGCGCCTGGTTGGCCCGGGTCAGCTCGGCGTTGCGCAGCCGCAGGGCCTGGCTCAGCGCGGCGGCGCGATGGAAGCTGTCGTAGCGCACGTAGGACAGCAGCGGCGAGATCAGCCAGCCGATGATCAGGAAGACGCCGCCCAGCCGCAGCAGGTCGCCGAGGCCGAAGGGGCTCCAGACCACGAAGCAGCTGGCGTAGGCCACCAGCATCACCAGGTTGTGCAGCAGCATGCAGCGCAGCCGCCAGACGCCCACCACCGGCAGCAGCACGAACATCGCCACCGCCTGGCTCTGGTTCCAGAAGAAGAAGGCATAGGGATCGGCGACCTGGGAGGCGCCCCAGGACAGATACAGCTGGGAGCCCAGCGCCCCGATCAGCAGGGCCCGCTCGCTGCGCGCCGGCCGCCGATACTGCCAGGCCAGGCAGGCGACCAGCAGCGCCACCGCCGAGAACCGGCCGGCCCACAGCGCCTGCCAGCGCTCCGGGACCATCCAGACATCGAACGGCAGGTAGCACAGCAGGCCGATCACCCCGCAGGCCAGCAGGGCGGCGTTCAGCCGCGCCTGCTGCTCGCGCTCCAGCGCCGTCGGTTCCGGCTTGCCCTCCACCGGTACCCTCCCGGGGCGACGACCGCCGCCCGCTGGCCGGGGATCAGTAGCGGTAGGCGTCGGGCTTGAAGGGGCCTTCCACCGGGATCCCGGTATAGTCCGACTGGGCCTCGCTGAGGCGCGTGACCACGCCGCCGAAGCCCTCCACCATGTAGCGCGCGACTTCCTCGTCCAGGTGGCGGGGCAGCACCGCGACGCCCAGGGCCTCGCGGCGGGCGGCGGCGTCGAGGTCGGCGAAGCGGCGCTCGTAGAGGTGCATCTGCGCCAGCACCTGGTTGGCGAAGGAGCCATCCATGACCCGCGACGGATGGCCGGTGGCGTTGCCCAGGTTCACCAGCCGGCCCTCGGCGAGCAGGATCAGGTAGTCGCGGCTGTCCGGGGCGTAGTCCCCGGGATCGCTGTCGCGGTAGACCTTGTGCACCTGGGGCTTGACCTCCTCCCAGTGCCACTGGCGGCGCATGTAGGCGGTATCGATCTCGCTGTCGAAGTGGCCGATGTTGCAGACCACGGCGCCGCGCTTCAGCGACTTGAGCATCGGCGCGTCGCAGGCGTCGATGTTGCCGGTGGCGGTGACCACCAGGTCGAGGCGCGACAGCAGCTCGCGGTCGATGCTCTCCATGCCGCGGTTGACGCCCTCGCGGTAGGGCGAGACCACCTCGAAGCCGTCCATGCAGGCCTGCATGGCGCAGATCGGATCGATCTCGGCCACCTTGACGATCATGCCCTCCTGGCGCAGCGAGGCCGCCGAGCCCTTGCCCACATCGCCGTAGCCCATCACCAGGGCCTGCTTGCCGGCCAGCAGGTGGTCGACGCCGCGCTTGATGGCGTCGTTCAGCGAGTGGCGGCAGCCGTACTTGTTGTCGTTCTTGGACTTGGTCACCGCATCGTTGACGTTGATCGCCGGCACCCGCAGCGTGCCGTCGCGCAGCATCTCCTGCAGGCGGTGCACCCCGGTGGTGGTCTCCTCGCTGATGCCGTGGATGGCCTCGAGCCGCTCGGGGCGCTGGTCGTGCAGCAGGGCGGTGAGGTCGCCGCCGTCGTCGAGCACCAGGTTCGGGGTCCAGCCGTCCGGCCCCTCCACGGTCTGCTCGATGCACCACCAGAACTCCTCCTCGGTCTCACCCTTCCAGGCGAACACCGGGATGCCGGCGGCGGCGATCGCCGCCGCGGCATGGTCCTGGGTGGAGAAGACGTTGCACGACGACCAGCGCACCGAGGCCCCCAGGTCGACGAGGGTCTCGATCAGCACCGCGGTCTGGATGGTCATGTGGATGCAGCCGGCGATGCGCGCCCCGGCCAGGGGCTGCGCCTCGCGATACTTGGCGCGGATCGCCATCAGGGCGGGCATCTCGGTCTCGGCGATGCGGATCTCCCGACGCCCCCAGTCGGCGAGGGCAAGGTCGGCGACCTTGTGGTCGGCGGCCTGGGGCGCGGAAACGGCGGGCTGGTTCATGCGTCACCTCTTTTCACGGCGAAAAGCGTGACCTTCACTATAGGCAGCCCGGAAAGCGGCGGACAATCAACGTTGCCGAGGCCGGAATCCGGCGATCCCGGCCTCGGCGAGCCGCGCCGCCAGGCGCCGCACCTCGGGATGCGAGAAGAAGTCGCCCAGCGCCTCGGCCCTCACCGCCCCCACGCCGGGCAGGGCCCGCCACTCGGCCGGGGAGCGCGCCGCCAGGGCCGACCACCCCGGCGCCGCCCCCGACTCCCAGCCGGGTGGCGGCCCCAGGGCCGCGAGCCAGGCGGCGAAGGGGCGGGAGCGGGCCGCGGCGAACGCCGACGCCAGCCGTGCGGCCCGCACCTCGCCGATGCCCTCCGCCGTGACCAGCGCCGCCGGCGAGAGCGCCAGCCAGTCGAGCAGGCCGTCCACCCGGCCGGCCGCCACCAGGGCCCGCCAGGTGCCCGGGCCCACTCCGGGGATGTCCAGCGCCCGCTCTCCGGACAGCCAGGCGAGACGGGCGAGGAACTGCCCCTCGCAGCCGGGCCGGGGATGCCAGCAGCTCAGCCGATGATGGGCATCCGGCCCCGGCGGCGTCACCGCGGCTCGCTCGGCGGCCCGCCAGGCCACGCCCTCGAGGCGCGGAATCGTCAGCCCGGCCAGGGCCACGACCACCCGATCCCCGGGACGGATGTCCAGCGCCTCCCAGCGTTCCAGGGAGCCGACGGACACGCGCCGCAGGGTGCGCCCGTCGAGCTCCACCGGCACCAGGTGCAGCAGCGGGGTGATGCGCCCGGTGCGGCCGACCGGGAAGGCCACGCCGCGCACCTCGGCGAGCGCCTCCCGGGGCGGGTGCTTCCAGGCCGCGGCCCAGCGCGGCGGCTCGGCGCGGCGGGCCGCGATGCCCGGCCGGCGGCCCTGCTTGAGCACCACCCCGTCGGTGGCGAAGGGCAGGGGGCCCCGATACCAGGCCTCGCGCCGGGCGCGCACCGCGTCGAGATCGCCGACGGGCCGGCTCCAGCGCGCGGTGTCGGGAAAGCCCAAGGCCTCGAGGCCCGCGAGGCGCTCCGCCATGGTCGAGGGCCCGTCCGGCCAGCCCCACACGAACAGGCCGATCCGTGCCGCCCGAGCCGCGTCGAGCCGCTCCCGGGCCAGCCAGCCGACCACGTCGCCGCGCGCCCCGGCACTGCCCGCCTCCGCCTGCACGTGATCGTCCAGGCGCCGGTAGAGTTCGCCCTGCAGCACCAGCCGTTCGGGGGCCGAGGCCGGCAGGCGCTCGGGCACCGCGGGGAGCCCGCGGGCCCGATCCGTCCAGTCCTGGCCACGTCGGCCGTCGCCGCGGCTGATGGCGCGCACCAGCCGACCGCCCTCGTAGACCAGGGTCACCGCCACCCCGTCCACCTTGGGCTGCAGCCAGACATCGTCGCGCCGCGCGAGCCAGGCGCGCACCGCCGCCCCGTCATCGAGCTTGGCGAGCCCGGCCTGGGGCACGGGGTGGACGAGCTCGCCGGCCGGGCCGGCCGTCGACGGTCTCGCCTCGCGGGCGAGGTCGGGAAAGCAGTTTCGCCAGGCGTCGAGGCGGGCGCCGGCCTGGTCGTAGACGGCGTCGCTCACCGGCGAGGTGCCCTCGCGGCGATAGGCGGCGTTCCAGGCGCTCAGGCGTGCATGGAGGGCGGCGAGCTCGCGTTCGGCGCGAACGGCCGTCCAGTCGGGGCAGTCGGCGGCGAACAGCGGCAGGGACACCGCCCAGAGGAGCAGGGCGAGGCGACGGCGCATGGCGGGCGCTCCCGGCAGGGGCCTACCGGGACCCTAGCAAAGGGCCCCGCCCGGCGATGCCGGGCGGGGCCCTCAGGCGGTGTGCGAGATCGCCGATCCGATCGGCCATCCCGCGGCGTACGGCTTAGAGGCCGGCGGCGTCGCGCAGCGCCTGGGCGCGGTCGACCTTCTCCCAGGGGAAGGCGGTGAAGGTCTCGGTGTGCTGCTCGCCCTGGGTGTCGGTCCAGGTGTAGCTGGTCTCGAAGGGCTCGCGGCCGAAGTGGCCGTAGGCCGCGGTCAGCCGGTACATGGGATGCAGCAGGTCGAGCATGCGGGTGATGGCGTTGGGCCGCAGGTCGAAGTGCTCGCGGACCAGGGCGACGATGCGCTCGTCGCTGATCTTGCCGGTGCCGAAGGTGTTCACCGACACCGAGGTCGGCTCGGCGACGCCGATGGCGTAGGACACCTGGATCTCGCAGCGCTCGGCCAGGCCCGCGGCGACGATGTTCTTGGCCACGTAGCGGCCGGCGTAGGCGGCGCTGCGATCGACCTTGGACGGGTCCTTGCCGGAGAAGGCGCCGCCGCCGTGGCGAGCCATGCCGCCGTAGGTGTCGACGATGATCTTGCGCCCGGTCAGGCCGCAGTCGCCCACCGGCCCGCCGATGACGAACTTGCCGGTGGGATTGATGTGGTACTGGGTGGTGTCGGTCAGCCACTCGGCGGGGATCACCTGCTCGATCAGCTCGCGCTTGACCATCTCGCGCAGCTCTTCCTGGTCGATGTCCGGGTCGTGCTGGGTGGACAGCACCACGGCGTCCACGGCGCAGGGCTTGCCGTGCTCGTCGTAGCGGAAGGTCAGCTGGCTCTTGGCGTCCGGCCGCAGCCAGGGCAGCAGGCCGTGGTGGCGCAGCTCCGCCTGGCGCTCCACCAGGCGGTGCGAGTAGTGGATCGGCGCCGGCATGTAGGAGTCGGTCTCGTCGGTGGCGTAGCCGAACATCAGGCCCTGGTCGCCGGCGCCCTGGTCCTCGGGCTTGGAGCGGTCGACGCCCTGGGCGATGTCCACGCTCTGCTTGCCGATCAGGTTGAGCACGCCGCAGGTCTCGCCGTCGAAGCCGACGTCCGAGGAGGTGTAGCCGATGTCGGTGATCACCCGGCGCACCAGGTCCTCGAGGTCGACCCAGGCGGAGGTGGTGATCTCGCCGGCCACGATGGCCACGCCGGTCTTGACCATGGTCTCGCAGGCCACCCGGGCGTTCTTATCCCGGGCGATGATGGCATCGAGCACCGCGTCGGAGATCTGGTCGGCGATCTTGTCCGGGTGCCCCTCGGACACGGATTCGGAGGTGAACAGGGAGTATTCGCTCATGGCGTCCTCGACCCTCTGGCAAGTGGGATGACGGCGTCTGGGCTCGAAGCCAGGGTAATGGAGTGGCGCAGGCCCGCGAGGCGGGAGACGGCGCGCCATGGCCCGGGGACGGACCGGCTGGGGGCGGATTCTACACCCTCGCCGCGCGGCTTCCTAGCGGCTCCCCGCCCGGCACACACCGCTGCCGAAGCCCCAGGGCCTGGATGCGTGGCGCGCCGTCCTCGCCGGCGTCGACCTCGAGCCGGACATCGAACAGCGGTTCGAGGTGATCGGCCGTCAGGCAGCTCCCCGCCGGCCCCGCCAGCCGACAGCGGCCCTCCTTCAACAACCAGCACCGATCGGCGAAGCGCGCCGCCAGGTTGAGGTCATGCAGCGCCAGCAATACGGTGCGTCCGCTGTCCGCCTCCGCACGCAGCCACTCCAGCACCCGCAGCTGCTGATGCAGGTCCAAGGCGCTGGTGGGCTCGTCCATCATCAATATCCGGGGACGACGCACCACGGCCTGGGCGATGGCCACGCGCTGGTACTGCCCCCCGGACAGGCTGGCGAGCCGCCGCCCCGCCAGGGCCTCGAGGCCCATGCCGGCGAGCGCCGCCTCGACCCTGGCCAGATCCGTAGGGCGCACGCGCCCGGGATGCAGCGTCTTGTACGAGAGCAGCACCGCCTCGTGCACGCTCAGCGCCGCCTGGCTGTTCCCCAGCTGGGGCAGGTAATAGAAGGCGTCGCGCCGTTCGGCCGCAGGCAGGGTCGCCAATTCCCGCCCCCCCAGGCTCGCTTCCAGCCTGGCCGGCTCGATGCCGGCCAGGGCCTTGAGCAGGGTCGACTTGCCGGCGCCGTTGGGCCCCAGGAGCACCGTCACGGCCCCGGCGGGCGCCGCCAGAGGCCCTTCAATGGCCAGACGGCCGTCGAGGGCGACGGACTGGACGAGCAGGTCATCATCGTGCATCAGGATGGCCTCCGGCGGCGCAGGATCAGCAGGAAGAAGGCGGGGAGCCCCGCCAGCGCGGTGATGATGCCGATGGGCAGCACCAGCCCCGGCACCACCAGCTTGCTGGCCAGGTCGGCGACGCACATCAGCGTGGCGCCGCACAGGGCCGACAGCGGCAGGAAGTGGCGCTGCTGCTCCCCCACCAGCAGCCGGGCCATGTGCGGCGCCACCAGCCCGACGAAGCCGATGGTCCCCACCGCCGCCACCACCACGGCGGTCAATAAAGCCATGGCCGCCAGCATGCCCAGACGCAGCCGGGCCACCCGCACACCCATGGCCTGCGCCTGAATGCCGCCCAGGCGCAGGGCACCGAGCTGCCAGCCCAGCCGGCGACTCACTATCAGGGTGCCCGCCAGGACGGCGGCGATGAGGCCGAGCTTGAGACCGCTGGGCCGGGATAGGCTGCCCAGCGACCAGAACACCAGCTGCTGCAGGGCGTCCGGGGAGGCCAGGTACTGCAGCAGGCCGAGCAGGGCATTGAAGGTGAACATGGTGGCGATGCCCAGCAGCACCAGGGTATCCAGCCCCACGCCCCGCAGGCGACTGAGCAGGTGAATCATGCCCGCCGCCAGCAGGCTGAAGACGAAGGCATTGCCGGCGGCGGCGAGATGCCCTGCCAGTGGCAGCAGGCTGATCCCGGCCACCACCGCCAGGGCGGCGCCGAAGCTCGCCGCCGAGGCCAGGCCCAGGGTGAAGGGATCGGCCAGGGGGTTGTCGAGCACGGTCTGCATCTGGGACCCGGCCACCGCCAGCCCGGCCCCGGCCAGCACGGCCAACAGGGCCGTGGGCAAGCGAATCTGCCACAGGGTGATGCGCACCAGGGGGCCGGCCTGCTCCGGGGTCACCAGGGCCTCGAGCACCTGACCCGGGGGATGCTTACCCGGGCCAAGCAACAGGTCGGCCATGAAGGCGACCAACAGCATACCCAGCCCGGCCAGCAGCCAGGCCCGGTGGCGGGCCTCCTGGCGCCGAAAGCTCTCGGCCGGGGCGGGACGGACTTCGGAAACGGCGGCCTCGAGGCTCATGGTGCCGCCTCCCCGAGGGCGGCCCAGACGGCTCCCTCCACCGGCAGCGGCAGGAAGTCGTCGTGCAGGCGGCGCCACAGCGCCTCGGGATCCAGGTCGGCCATGGCCTCGGGATGCAGCCACTTGGCCAGGCGCTGCACCGCCACGAACTGATAGGGCGTGTTGTAGAACTGGTGCCAGAGCGCATAGACGCGCCCTTCACCCACGGCGGCCAGCTCGGACCAGCCCAGGCGCGACTCGGTCAGGGCGCGCATGGCCGCCTGCGCCGACGCGTGAGAAGCGTCATAGCCCATGGGCACCGCCGCCTCGCTCAGGGCCTGCCAGTCGCCGCCGGTCATGACGATGACCTCGGGGTCCTCGGCCAGCACCCATTCGGGATGCAGGCGACCGAAGACGCCGGGGATCCGCTCGGCGGCGATGTTGTCGCCGCCGGCCAGGCGCACCACCCGCCCCAGGTTATCGTCGCCGACGCTGCGGCAACATTCCGGATGCAGTCCGGCAGCCGTCTCCACCAGCACCCGGGGCCGGCGGTCGGGCAGCCGGGCCGCCACAGCCTCCAGGCTCTCCCGGCGCAGGGCCAGCAGGGCCTCGGCGCGGTCCTCGGCGGCGAACAGCCGGCCGAGCAGGCGCACGCTCGGTGCCATGTGGCGGTCCGGTTCGGTCAGGAAATCGACGAACAGCACCGGGATGCCCGCCGCCTCCAGCACCGCCAGGGCCGGGCCGTCGCGCAGGGCGGACCAGGCGGCCAGGTCGAAGACGATGGCGTCGGGATCGAGGGCCAGGGCCTGCTCGAGGCTGAACTCGCCGTTGGCCGCCTTGCCGAAGGTCGCCAGGGACTCCGCCTGGGGGAAGCGTGCCCGATAGCGAGCCCAGACATCGCCGTCGAAGCGCCTGAGTTCGTCCCGCCAGCCCACCAGGGGTGCGAAGGGGGCCTCGGGTCGCAGGGCGGCCAGGGTGTAGAGCAGGCGGCCTTCGCCGAGGATCACTCGCTCTGCGCCGTGGGGAATGGTGACCTCGCGGCCGGCCAGGTCGGTTACCGTGATCTCGTCGGCCGAGACACCACCAGGCAGCAGGATCCACAAGAGCAACCACCCCAGGACCGGCCAGATCGGCGGAGAGCGGTGTGTCGGACGGGGCGAGACGTGGGGGGGCATCGCGACTCCGGAAACTGGTGATGCTGACAGGAGAATGCCCCGCACGCGGCTGACCGCGTGCGGGGCGAGTTCGGGAGGCCTAGAAGGTCACGTCCAGCCCCAGGCTGTAGGCACGGCCGGGCAGCGGCACCCGCCCCACGGGGCTCACGTCCACGCCGCGGAAGAAGGCGTCATGGTCGGTGAGGTTGTGCACGCCCAGGGTCAGGCTGGCATCGGCGGCCACCGGCAGCCGGTAGGCGAGGCTGGTGTCCACCTGCCAGTAGTCGGGCAGCTCGCCGGCGCTGCCGTCTGCCGTCTCCTCCTCGGTGTTGGCGGCATCCGAGAAGCTCTCGGCCACGTAGCGGCCGTTCAGGTTCCAGGTCCAGTCGCCCCGGGTCCAGCCGGCATGCAGGTTGAGCAGATGTTCCGGCGCGTTGGGCACCTCGTTGCCGGCATGCTGGCCGTCGCGCTGCTCGGTATCGAGCCAGGTCCAGGTCCCTTCCAGGCTCAAAGGCGCACCGGCAGGCGCCCAGGCCAAGCGGGTCTCCAGCCCCTGATAGCGGGTGCGGCCGAGGTTCTTCAGGCTGTTGTCCGGCTGCTTGACGATCTGGTCCTCGTAGTCGATCAGGAAGCCGGTGGCCTCGGCCTGCCAGGCGCCGGCGGTGAAACGCGCCCCCAGCTCGTGGTTCCAGGCGGTCTCGTTGGCCACATCACCGGGGTTGGTGACCTGGGCCAGCTGCACCGGCGTCAGGGAACGCTGGCTGGTCGCGAAGAGGTACCAGGCATCGCTGGCCTCGAAGCCAACGGTCAGGCCCGGCAACCATTCCTCGGCGAGGTTGTCGTCCTCATCGCTGCCCAGGGCGTCCTCGAAGTCCATCTCGGCGTGCTCGTAGCGCAGGCCCGGCGTGACGGTCCAGCCGCTGTCGCCGATCCGCCAGGTATCGCTGACGTAGGCCGCCACGGCCCGGGTCTCGAAGTCCCAGCGACGCACCTCGCTGGTGGTGGCGGTGGCCAGCTCCCGGCGGTTGACGTCGAAGTCGACGCTCTCCTCCAGGTAGCGGGCGCCCAGCATCAGCGTATGGTCGCCGTGGCGCAGGGCCAGGCGCGGCTCGCTGGCCCAGACACGGAAGGGCCGGGGCGAGTCGGCCACATGGGTGGTGGGCGCGGCCGGATCGGCCCAGTGGAAGCCCGTGCCCAGGCTCTGGCCGAACCAGAAGGTGCGGTCGCTGTGATGGCCGAAGTGGCGCCAGCTGAAGTCGATGTCCTCGCTGGGCTGCCAGCGCCAGGTCAGGTTACCCCGCCAGGTGTCGGCCTCGAAGCGGTCGTGGGGCCGTTGAGAGTCGCTGCGATCGCGCTCGTAGGCCTCGGGCGACAGGGCTCCGGGCAGCTCGGCGTCGACGCCATAGTACTGCAACTGACCGGTCAGGGTATGGGCCTCGTCAAGCGCCAGCTCGCCGTCGACGATGAAGTTGTCGACTTCGGTGTCGCTGTGCTCGCGACTCCCCTCGCCGCGTACCAGGTTGGCCTGGATCTGTAGCCCCAGGCGCTCGCTGACCTGGCCGCCGACGCGGACGTAGCTGTCGGTCAGTACATGGCCGGTGGCCTCATCCACGGTCAGCCGCTCGCGCAGCTGGGTCTCGGCCTCGTAGGGGATGCCGCGGGTGACGAAGTTGAGCACGCCGCCGACGTTGTTGGGGCCATAGGGGACCGCGGCCCCGCCCCTCACCACGTCCACGCGCTCCAGGGTGGGCAGGGTCACGGGGAACAGCGAGACGCCGATGTTACTGTAGGGCCCCAGGGCCGCGGGGATGCCATCGACCAGGATCTGCACCCGCTCGCTGCGCCGGGGAGACAGGCCCCGCACCCCGATGTTGGGCAGGATCCCGGTGCCGGTCTCGTCCTGGACATGCACTCCCGGCACCCGCGCCAGGGCATCCTCGAGATTGCGCACCTCGCCCGCTTCCAGGGTTTCCTCTCCCAGGGCCTGCCGTCCGCCGGGCGTGGTGCGAGGATCCGCCTGGGTGGCGCCCAGCCAATCGCTGGACACGACCAGGGTGTCGAGGGCGAGGTCCTCGGTGGCCCAGACGGGGGTGGTGCCGAGGGTAGCGCCCAACAGGGCGGCGGTGAGCGGCGCGAGCCGGAAGCGGGAATGCATGCCGTGTCCTTTTGGTAATGATTATCAACAATGGCGATGATGATATATAATTGGCGCCAATCTGCAAGGGAATTTGCCGGAGGAAATCATGACGGAGATCACGAGCAGCAACGAGATGGCCTGGCTGCAGGAGCAACTGCGCCTGGGCATGAGCGGCGGCCGCTTTCCGGCGGGCAGCTGGCTGCGCCAGGACGCCCTGGCCGAGCAATACGGCGTTAGCCGCTTCGTGGTACGTGGAGCCCTGGAGCGGCTGGCGGAGCTGGGCAGCATCGAGCACGTGCCCAATCGCGGTTACCGGGTGCGCCACTGGAGCCAGGAAGAGCGCGAGGAACTGACCGAGGCGCGACTGGTGATCGAACAGGCCATGGTGCCGCTGATGGTGGCGCGCAGGACGCCGGCCGGGCTGGCCGCGGCGCGGCGCG
Organism: Halomonas koreensis; assembly: GCF_031451675.1. Classification (NCBI taxonomy): domain Bacteria; kingdom Pseudomonadati; phylum Pseudomonadota; class Gammaproteobacteria; order Oceanospirillales; family Halomonadaceae; genus Halomonas; species Halomonas koreensis. The sequence continues at coordinate 15,819 of NZ_JARWAK010000019.1, forward strand.
CCCTGCAGGACTTCGAGCACGCCGCCCGGGGCCGGGACGGCGTCGCCATGACGATGGCCAACCATGCCTTCCATCGCGCCCTGGCCGACCTGGCGGGCAATGCCGCCCTGGCGCGCCAAGTGAACTGGCTTCGCGAGCAGGGGCTGCGCGGGGCCGGTCCGGGCTGGCCCCAGGCCGGCGGCGTGGAGCGTAGCCTGGAGGAGCACCGCGAGATGCTGGCGGCGCTCGAGGCCGACGATCCCATCGCCTTGCAGGGAGTCATCCACCGCCACCTCACCGCATGGCGACAGCGCCCCCGTGTGGTGAAACAGGAGGACGCCGCCCGGCAGGGCGACGAGCCGGAGACCTGACCCAAACTGGCGCCAATCTCCTGGTGTAAGGCGGGGCGCGACCGGCGAATTTGAAGGCCGCGCCCCGTTCGGCGACAATAACCGCCCGAATTCGACCGCGCCGCCCCGTCCCGCGGCGCATCCCAGCCAGGATCCACGTCCGGCCACGCCCCCTGGCCAGACCGTGTCACCGCATACTATCTGCCGCAGGCGAGGAGCTGACCCCCATGCCGTCCCGTTTCGAACTGGCCAATGCCATTCGCGCCCTGTCCATGGATGCCGTCCAGAAGGCCAAGTCCGGCCACCCCGGCGCGCCCATGGGCATGGCCGACATCGCCGAGGTGCTGTGGAACGACTACCTGGAGCACAACCCGGCCGACCCGCACTGGCCCGACCGCGACCGCTTCGTGCTGTCCAACGGCCACGGCTCCATGCTGCTCTACTCCCTGCTGCACCTGACCGGCTACGACCTGGACCTGGAGCAGCTGCAGAACTTCCGCCAGCTGCACTCCAAGACCGCCGGTCACCCCGAGTTCGGCTACGCGCCGGGCATCGAGACCACCACCGGCCCGCTGGGCCAGGGCCTGGCCAACGCCGTGGGCATGGCGCTGGCCGAGCGCGCCCAGGCCGCCCAGTTCAACCGCCCGGGTCACGAGATCGTCGATCACTACACCTACTGCTTCCTGGGCGACGGCTGCCTGATGGAGGGCGTCTCCCACGAGGCCTGCTCCCTGGCCGGCACCCAGCAGCTGGGCAAGCTGATCGCCTTCTACGACGACAACGGCATCTCCATCGACGGCGAGGTCGAGGGCTGGTTCACCGAGGACACCGCCAAGCGCTTCGAGGCCTACGGCTGGCACGTGGTGCCCAACGTCGACGGCCACAAGCCGGAAGAGGTCAAGGCCGCCATCGAGCTGGCGCGCAGCCACGGCGACAAGCCCAGCCTGATCGTCTGCAAGACGGTGATCGGCTTCGGCGCCCCCAACAAGCAGGGCAAGGAAGAGTGCCATGGCGCCCCGCTGGGCGACGACGAGGTCGCCGCGGCCCGCCAGCAGCTGGACTGGCCCCACGCGCCCTTCCACGTGCCGGAGGACATCTACCAGGGCTGGGACGCCACCGAGGCCGGCCGTAGCCGCCAGGCCGACTGGCAGGCGCGCTTCGACCGCTACGCCGAGGCCCACCCCGAGCTGGCCCGGGAGTTCCTGCGCCGCCAGAAGGGCGAGCTGCCCGCCGAGCTGACCAGCGAGGCGCTGATCGAGCAGGCCCAGGACAAGGCCGAGACCACCGCCACCCGCAAGGCCTCCCTGGCCTGCCTCAACGCGCTCGGCCCGCAGCTGCCCGAGCTGCTCGGCGGCAGCGCCGACCTGGCGCCGTCCAACCTGACCTTCTGGCAGGGCGCCGAGGCGATCTCCCCCGAGGCCCCGGGTGGCAACTACCTGCACTACGGGGTTCGCGAGTTCGGCATGGGCGCGGTCATGAACGGTATCGCCCTGCACGGCGGCTTCGTGCCCTACGGCGCCACCTTCCTGATCTTCATGGAGTACATGCGCAACGCCGTGCGCATGGCGGCGCTGATGGGTCAGCGGGCGATCTACGTCTTCACCCACGACTCCATCGGCCTGGGCGAGGACGGCCCGACCCACCAGCCGGTGGAGCAGCTGACCACCCTGCGCTCCACGCCCAACCTCTCCACCTGGCGCCCCTGCGACGCCGTGGAGACCGCCGCGGCCTGGGATGTCGCCATCAAGCGCCACGCCGGCCCCACCGCGCTGATCTTCTCTCGCCAGGGCCTGCCCCACCAGGCCCGCGACAAGCACCAGCTGGCCGAGATCCAGCGCGGCGGCTACGTGCTCAAGGACTGCGAGGCCACCCCCGAGCTGATCCTGATCGCCACCGGCTCCGAGGTCGGCCTGGCCATGGACGCCGCCGCCGCCCTGAGCGAAAGCGGCCGCCAGATCCGCGTGGTCTCCATGCCGTCCACCGATGTCTTCGACGCCCAGGACGCCGCCTACCGCCAGTCCGTGCTGCCCGCCGAGGTCGGCAACCGCATCGCCGTCGAGGCCGGCCACCGCGACTTCTGGTACAAGTACGTCGGCCTGGAGGGTCGCATCGTCGGCATGGACAGCTTCGGCGAGTCCGCCCCGGCCGGCGACCTGTTCAAGCACTTCGGCTTCACCGTGGACAACCTGGTGGCCGAGGCCGAGCAGCTGCTGGACGACGCCGCCGAGTGACGCGCTCCCCGGCGGGCGATCGCGCATGAAGAAGGGGGCACGGCGCAGGCCGTGCCCTTTTCATTGGCCTTGTGGCGTCACCCCACCGGGAGCCGGTGATGGCTTCCAGGCTCACCATGCCTCACTGGGGGACATCGAGGCGTCGCCAGGCGAAGAAATGATAGCCCCCTAAAAGCATTGTCGCCTGCCGGTTGCGCATCCGCTGTTCTTCGGGCTGCTTGTCGTGCAGCCCATAGGCAAACAGCAGTTCCACTTCTTCAGGTCGTGCAGGTGGCGCCGTTTCTCGTGTCCAGCGCCACCAGGCCTCGGCCATACGATACTCGTACTCGAGCGTCTGCCGAGCCTGGCGATGAGTCACGCCATCGCTCGATAGAAATAGCGCGCGAATCTGGCGGGCTTCCTGGTCAACTTCCTCCAGCCAACCCCACTGCGTTTCCAGGCGACCAAGGGCCTGCTCCGCCTCCGCGGCATCGGCTTCTATCTCGTGCCACTCGTCCGGGGAAGCGGTGAGTGAGGCGGTCGGCACGCCCAGTACACCGCTGGTCGTGCGATCAGGCAGGGCATCAAGCTGTGCCTCCAGCGCCGCACGAGTCGCCTGGTACTCCCGATAGCGATGAGCCAACCAGGCCAGATAAAGTTGGGCGTGCTGCCGGAAGTGCGCCTCGTTGGGGGACAGTGCACCATTGGCGAACCGCTCATAATGGCGACGCAGCGCCACTAGAGAGTGGCCACTCACTTCATCATTAAGGATAAAGAACGCTGCTGTGTCTGGATCTCGTTGATAGAGGGCTTCAAGGTCCGGGAAAGGTACCCCCGATGTCATGGCATTACGATACATGCGATGAAGCGCCGCCAGTGACAGCTCGGCACTGATCTTTTGCTCGTCTGGCTTCAGGCCGCCGCCGATATCCTCGCTGATCCCAGGCTGCAGGATTTCTCGCCAGTTATCCTGCAATGGCCCGAGGGGGCGACAGCGGCGATAGAAACGCCGCTCATGGGCGGCAATCAAGTGCAGCGCCCGACGGCAACCGAGGTGGAGTGGACCGCCATCATCGAGAACCGGCGTCAAGGGGTGGAACCAGTCCACGGGGCCAAGTTCGGGGTGCGTGCGATCGACACAGTCGAAGAGCCCCGCAAAGACGACCTGTATCTCGGCGCCCTCGAAATAATAACGTTCGCCCTCTTGCTCGCAGACCTCCTCCAGCAACTCGCGCACGAAGGCCTTGGCCAGGGCGGCACCGAAATCGAAACCGAAGACCGAGATCCGAATCGTGCCGAGCGGCATCTGGCTGTTGCGGGTCGCATCCTGTACAGCACCGCGAAACTGCTCGATGGCAGCCGCCTGGCGGGTCGCCGCACCACTCATCAATAGATTGGCTGCAATGGGGTGGTCGCGGATAGGTCCGAAGACCTCGGCACCGGTGCGAATGGCCGCATCTCGCGCGCTCTTGACCCACTCCCATGGCTTGGTTAGCGATGCCTTCCAGGAGCGACCGAAGACCTCCCACCAATGCCCCTGGCTACCGTCGTGGAGGGCCGTCTCGGCCATGGCCCCCAGGGTATTGGTGCCGATATGCCCGGAGACGGCAGTATCGATATCGGCAGGGGAACGCTGCAAAGCAGCTTCAAGGCCTTCGCTCAAAGTAGCTTGATGAGGCGTTCCTAGCCCGGATATATATACGGCTCGAAAAGCCTGCCCCTGCTTATCTCTGGCCTTACCGGGGAAGGCAGAAAATAGCCGGCCGATATTGCTAACGCGATTTTCCTGGAGATCCTGCTCCAGGTGGCGGCCCATGCCATCGAAGAAGAAACCCATTTCCAGGGTGAGCCGGCAGTCGGCGCCGATACGAAGAGATGACATGGCCTCGGCGCGGGCATTGAGCACCTGGCAGCGTTCCAGGGTCTGCTGATCAATCATCCTTGGGATACTCCCGCACCATCTGATCTGCCAAGGGCGAACTAAAACTTGGGCTCCAAACCAGCTCTACCTGATCGTCCGGCAGGAAGTGCACATGCAGGTAGCGGTCCTCCCGGGTGCGCTCCGGCATCGGCAGTGTCATTCTATGACGTTCCTGCTTATCCCCACGCTCAAATTCTTCTACGGTTCGCCCATATATCCATACCACCTCGGCTGTATCACCTTCGAAGGACCAGCAGCAAGACGTCTTCCCACCAAAGGGCCCCAAGTTCCCCCCCCAGTTATCGTTGACCCAATAGCTATAAATGGACCGGTCAATATAGCTGTGGCTTTGGAGAGTGCCACCCGTCGGCATGCGCAGAAAGCTGTACCAACCGATGTAAGCAAGCAGCGCCGCCACCCCCACCACCTGTACCCAGACAGGTACGTCTCGCAGTGCCCGCCGTATCATCCAACGCACCAGCATGGTCAATGCTCCTCCAGTGTCTGAAGGGATTCGAGCAGTGTTTTCGCGCTACAGGCCGCCTGTTCAATACCGTGTTTCATCGAGTCGCTATGCAAGAAGCTTTCCCCTTTCTCCAACCAGAGGTAGACATACACTCTGCGATCCTCGGGGCGTAATAGCTGTGCCTCATCGGCGGCCGCAAGAGCGTTGGCCACCCGTCCGGGACGGTCACAGGGGCAGATATCCCCGAACAGCTCCGGCATCTCGCTCACGAAATGTGCGGTCAGTGTCATGACTTCGGTGTTGCCGGTGAGCGCATCCCAAAGCGACGCATCACACTCGAGACGCCAGGCATCATGCCTTCGTCCATCATCCGGCAGGCCGTCTAGGTATTGCCAGCCACCCGGTTGAGCCCGATACCACCAGCGTTCGATGCCGTTGAAGAGATCGCGATGCCAGGACCATGTCGCTCGCTCATGGAGGGCCTGGATGATCGAGGGCGAATAGAAACGCAATAACCAGGCTTTCCCCTCGGGCGACAACACCGTCATGGCCGGTGCCAGTTGGCTGGCTAGCGCAGGTTCTGGCAGGGCGCTCTCGATCCATGCCATCAAGCCACACCCCATCGCTTGCAGACCTGGCCAATCTGCTTCCTCGGCATTCGACAGCGCCATCAGCCAGGGGCCCTCCCTGATCAAGTGCTCCTGCTGGGTCCCTCGTATCAGTGGCCAATAACTCCCGCCGGCCGCTTCGACCAGCGCCGTCCGCGTTTCCCCCGACAGCGCGCCCATTTCGATCAAGGCATAACGGTTGCCTACCCAGGAGTCCTGGCCATTCCACCAGTCATCGGGCATCAGGCCAGTACTCATGTCCCATCTCCCGGTATCAGGAATTGCCCCTCGGCGAGGGCCTTCTTCCAGCATTCCTCGCATATATCAGGCGGCACCAGCGTGGAAGCCAATGTGGCCTCGCGCTGACTGGGGTCGATTCGCTCGTGATGCTCGGCGATGGCCTCGCCCGGCCGCAGCGGCGCCTGGGCGCCCTGCCCCGTGCCGCTGCCGGGGCTGCCGCCGGCGTTGACCTTGACGCTGGGCCCGACGAGGGTGATGCCGCCACCGTCGACCTTGAGGAAGCTGCCGCCGGCGGCCAGGGTCAGCTCGCTGCCGGCCTCCAGCACCACCTTCTGGCCGGCCTGGATGTGCAGCTCGCGGCCGCTCTCGGTGAGCCAGGCCTGGCCGGCGCTGAGGTGCAGGCTGCCGTCGACGGTCAGGTGCTGGGCGCCGTCGCTCTTCTCGCGCCGCTCGCCGTGCACGGTGAGGTGGTCGTCGCGGTCGAGCTCTTCGATGCGATCGCGCTTCACCTTGAGGTGGCTGTCGCGGCGGATCTCCTCGGTGCGGTCGTTCTCGGTCAGCAGCTCCAGGTCCTTCTGGGCGTGCACCCAGATCTGCTCCTGGTCGCGCTGGTCCTCGAAGCGCAGCTCGTTGAAGCCCTCGCCCTGGTGGGTCTGGGTGCGCAGCACGGTGCGCGTCTTGTGCTCCGGCAGCGGGTACGGCGGGGTGTTCACCGCGTGGTAGGTGCGCCCGGTGATCAGCGGCTGGTCCGGGTCGCCCTCGAGGAAGGACACGATCACCTCGTGGCCGATGCGCGGGATCGCCATCATGCCGTAGCCGCCCCCGGCCCAGCCCTGGCTGACGCGCAGCCAGGCGCTGGCGGTTTCATCCGGTGCCGCATAGCGGTCCCAGGGGAACTGGCAGCGCACCCGGCCGTGGGCGTCGCAGTGGATCTCCTCGCCCTCGGGGCCCACCACGAAGGCTACCTGGGGGCCGTCGACCCGCGGCTTGGGCCGGGGCACCGGGCGCCAGGCGGCGTCGTCCGGGGTCAGGCTCAGGGTGTTGTGATAGCGGGTCATGCCGTCACGATCCCCGGCGGTCACACCCACGGCGTCTTCCTGCAGCGCCTGGGGCTGCTCGCCCTCGTGGACCACCTTGACGACCTGCCAGCCGCGGTTGAACGCGTCCACGTCGTGGTCGGCCAGGATGAAGCGCGTGCCCGGGGCGAGCTCCGGCAGGTCGCTCTCGCCGGCCAGGGTCAGGGCGTCGCTTCTCAGGTGCTCCAGGCGATGGCGAGTGAAGGCCTGGCCCGAGGCGTCGGCCTTGTAGCGGCCCGGGTAGTCGTAGTGCTCGTAGTCCGCCCGCTGGCTGTGCTGCTCCAGCCCCTGGCCCTGGTGATCATGCAGCTGGGCATAGGCCGGCTGCTTGAACGAATAGTCCTTGAGCTGGGCGCGGGCCGGGCGCACCCGGGCGGTCTGGGTCAGCCGGCGCAGGTGACGCCGGGGCGCGCTGCCGCCGGCGCGGTGGTGATAGGGGCGCTCGCCGAGCGCGGCCAGCACCTGCGGGTCGTCGGCGAACACCAGGCGGTGGGCGCCGAGGTCGGCATCCTCGAACTCATGGAAGTAGAACAGCCCCTCCTCGGCGGCCAGGCGCTCGAGGAAGGCGAGATCGGTCTCGCGGTACTGCACGCAGTACTCGCGCTCGGCGGGCTCGCGGGTCACCGCGAAGGCCACATCACGCAGGCCGCGCTCCTCGCACAGGGTGTTGAGGATCGTCAGCGGCGAGACGCGCTGGAAGATCCGTGAGTTCTGGCGCAGCGAGAGCCGCCACAGCGACGGACGAATGACCGCCTCGTAGTGGCTGCGGCGATGGCCGCGGTCGCCGCGGCCGAACTCACTGATGATGCCGTGGACGCGGCGCTGGGCCACGCCGTCCTGCCACACGGTGAGGCTCGCCGGGCGGTCGAGCAGCGCCTCCGGCGCGAGGTCGCCGGCGCGGCTGGCGAAGCGCACCCGCAGGTGGAAGGGCGCCGACAGCGCCTCCTCATGGGTGAAGTCGATCACCGCCAGCTCGGCCTCGCCGGCCCCGGCGAGGCTCAGGGTGAACTGCAGTCCATTGGCCTGGGTCATGGCATCCCTCCTGGAGGCCGTGTCCGTTCCTGGTCCCGCCGGCGCGGAGTGGCCAACGGCAGGGGTAGGTTACGCGAGCGCGTCGCCGAGACAAGGCGTCGGCGGCATGCGTAAGCGATCGCTTACAAACAGAATAGGCAAACGCTGACGCATGCCGCCGCCAGGGCCGGGGCCCTGGCGGCGAACACGGTGCCCGCCGGCGCGAGCATTGGCTGGGGCATCGTCGGTGGCGCGAGGCCTTAGGCCTCGATCGGGGCGCGCCAGTCGTCGGCCCCGGAGGTGCCGGCGACGGTGTGCTCCCAGTCGATCTTGCGATAGGCCAGGGAGACGTCCATCAGCTGGGTGAACTCGGCGCTATCGGAGTCCTGGGCATGGGGCATGCGCAGGTTGATGTCGACGATGGTGGCGTCGGTCAGCGCGGTGGTGAAGAAGTGCTCCTGCTTGCCCTCCACGGAGGTGCGGTACCACTTCAGCTCGACGTTGGGCAGCATCTCGCCGGAGGCCAGGGCGTTGTACAGCAGCGGTACGGCCTTGTTCAGGGCCACGGTGAAGATGAACGGCTTGTGGGCGCGCTGGCCGGAGGGCTGGCCGGACTGCGGGTCGGTCGGCACGGTGACGATGTGCTTGAATTCCTGCACCAGCATCTCGTCCTCGTGGCCCTCGACGTAGATGTTGCCGACGGACTCGGGGGTGAAGGCCCCGGCGGTGATGTTGCCCTGGGTCTGGCCTTCGATGCTGATATAACACGGCGTAGGCATGGGTCTGCTCCTTGACGTTGAATGACGGTGTCCGATGGACACCCTATAAAAGCAGGCCCTGCGCCATCCGCCTATTTATCCATTAACTTCCAATAGTTATGAAAATACCAGCTTTCCATCACTCAACTGACTTGGGCAATATCTTGCCCAGATCGAGCAAGAAGTTGCCCGGCGGGCAATCTTTTGCCTAATCTTGTTTAGCCTCATGCCCGTGTCGATAGCTGAGCCCTCGTCGAGCCCCCTATCGAATCGAGCCGGCAGACCAGGCTTCGGCGAGGGGCACCCACGCTGCTCAGGCGATAGAGATGAATTCGTCCAGATAGACGTCCTGGATGGCGTACAACAGCGCGACGCCCTCGTCCATGGGCTTCTGGAAGGCCTTGCGCCCGGAGATCAGCCCCATGCTACCGCCCCGCTTGTTGATCACCGCGGTGCGCACCGCCTGGGTCAGGTCGCTCTCGCCGCCGGAGGCCCCACCCGAGTTGATCAGCCCCACCCAGCCCATGTAGCAGCTCGCCACCTGGTAGCGGGCCAAGTCGACGGGATGCTCGGAGGTCAGTTCGTCGTAGACCTTGGCATGGGTGTGGCCGAAGCCCAGGTCCCGGTAGCCGGCGTTGGTCTCGGCCTGCTTCTGCTTGACGATGTCGGCCTTGAGCGTCGCCGCCAGATGGATGCCTTGATCGGTCAGGTCGGCGGCGGCTTGGTAGTCGCGACCGTCGCGCTTGAAGGCGGGGCTGCGCAGGTAGGCCCAGAGCACCGTCACCATGCCGAGCTGGTGGGCCCGTTCGAAGGCCTCGGCGATCTCGGTGATCTGGCGGCGGCTCTCGGGAGAGCCGAAGTAGACGGAGGCCCCCCACCGCCACGCAGCCCATGTCGAAGGCCTGCTCGACGATGTTGGCCGGGTCGAAGTATCGGGGGTTGGGCGCGAAGGAGGCCCCGGCGGAGTGCTCGATGCCCTGATCCACCGGCAGCAGGCTCAGGTAGCCGGTGCCGCCCAGCCGACCATGGTTCATCAGCGCCTGAAGGTTATGCAGCACCGCCGGGCTGCGGTCGCCGTGCACCAGCACCCGGTCGATGTAGTCCGGTCCGGGCAGATGCGGGGATCGCGGCGCACCCCTCGCAGACATGGCCGAGCAGGGACCCAGCCTCAGCGCCCAATCAGGCTTTCGATATCGGTCATGCCCTCTCTCCCTGTGGATGTCCTTGGCATGGTTCAAGCGTAGAGGATGGGACGGGGGAGCGGGCAGGACGGCCAGGAAAGAAATCGCCCCCGGTGACGGGGGCGATAGAGCACGGTCGAGTCAGGCCGCCTTGACCTCGATGCGGCGCGGCCGGTGGGTCTCCTTCTTGGGCATCACCAGGTGCAACACCCCGTCGTCGATGCTCGCCCGGATGGCGTCCACGTCGACCTCGTGGCTCAGGGTGAAGCGCCGGGCATAGCGCTGCGAGCGCACCTCGGCGTAGATCGAGGTCAGCCCCTCGGGCATGTCCAGGGCCACCTCGCCCTCCAGGCTGAGCACGTTGTCGTTGACCTCGATGGACAGGGTGTCGCGACTCACCCCCGGCATGTCGGCCACCAGGTGCAGGGCGTTGTCCTCCTCGTAGATGTCCACCGGCGGCAGCAGGGCATCGACCCGCCGCTCGCGGCGTTCGACGGGCTCGCGGCCCGGTTCGTGCTTGGCGACATCGTTCATGGCGATTCACCTCCTTCTGGCTATGCCGTCTTCAGGATGCCTGGATGTCGATGCGCCGCGGCTTGAGTTCCTCGCGCTTGGGCAGCACCACCTCGCAGACGCCATGGCGGAAGCGCGCCTCGGCGCGGTCCGGGTCGAGCCCCTCGGGCAGGGCCACCGAGCGGCTGAACTCACCCGTCGCCCGCTCACGGCGGAAGCGGGTGCGGCGCTCGCCGGGGGCCGGCTCCGTCGCGGCGGGACGGCGACCGCTGACCGTCAGCACGTTGTCCTGCAGGCTGACCTCCAGGGCATCGGGCGCCAGGCCCGGGGCGAAGACGTAGACCCGGACCGCATCGTCGGTGCGCCCCACGTTGATCCTCGGGAAGCTGCCCCGCGGCACCGAGCGGATGTCGGCGGCGCCGGGCTCGGGCCACAGCTCGTCCACGAAGCGACGGAACCAGTCGCCGCCGCTCGTCCAGTCGGTATCGAAACGCCTGAGATCTCCGAACATGTCGAACACCTCCTGTCATCGCTGATGACGCGAACGCGAGGCCGCCCCACGCGGGCCTCTCACCCTACTAGATAGGAGCGCACGGCGGCTTTTCAAGGGGGCCGACGGCCGCGACGGCGTGACCGAAATGCGCTAGAATCGCGGGTTTCCGTCCCTCGCCCAGGAGTCACCGGCAACGCCATGGCCACACGCATCGCCATCAACGGGTACGGCCGCATCGGCCAGTGCGTGCTGCGCGCCCTCGTCGAGCGCGGCGCGCCGGCGCTGGAGGTGGTGGCCATCAACGAGCTCTCCGGGCTCGACACCATCGCCTACCTGACCCGCTACGACACCACCCACGGGCGCTTCCCGGGCCGGGTCGAGATCGACGGCGACCACCTGGTGATCGACGGCCGCCCCATCCGGGTGCTCTCCGAGGCCGAGCCCGAGCGGCTGCCCTGGCGCGAGCTCGACATCGACCTGGTGCTGGAGTGCTCCGGCAGCTTCAAGGACCGCGCCACCGCCGAGGCCCACCTGGCCGCCGGCGCCGGCCGGCTGCTGTTCTCCCAGCCCGCCGAGAGCGACGTGGACGCCACCGTGGTCACCGGCATCAACGACGCCGACCTGACCGCGGCCTGCCGCATCGTCTCCGCCGCCTCCTGCACCACCAACTGCCTGGTGCCGGTGCTCACCGTGCTCGACGAGGCGCTGGGCATCGAGCACGGCGTGACCACCACCATCCACTCGGCGATGAACGACCAGCCGGTGATCGACGCCTACCACCAGACCGACCTGCGCCTGACCCGCTCGGCGATGCACTCCATCGTGCCGGTGGATACCGGCCTGGCCCGCGGCATCAACCGCCTGATGCCGCACCTGGCCGGGCGCTTCGAGTGCCTGCACATGCGGGTGCCGACCATCAACGTCTCGGCGATGGACCTGTCGCTGTGCGTGCGCACCGACACCGACGCGGCGAGCGTCAACGTCCTGCTCCGCGAGGCCAGCCGTTCCCGGCTCGACGGCCTGCTCGGCTACACCGAGGAGCCCATGGCCTCGGTCGACTTCAACCACGATCCGCGCTCCGGTATCGTGGACGCCACCCAGACCCGGGTGGCCGGCGGCCGCCTGATCAAGCTGATGTGCTGGTTCGACAACGAGTGGGGCTTCGCCAACCGCATGCTCGACGTCGCCGGGCGCATCGCCCGACTCGGCCCGCGGCCGTCCTCCGACGCCTGATCCCCCTTCGGCTTTTCCCAGACGAGGAATCTGCTTCCATGAACGTGCGCAAGATGACCGACCTCGACCTCCGCGGCAAGCGGGTGCTGATCCGCGAGGACCTGAACGTGCCCGTCAAGCACGGCAAGGTGACCAGCGATGCCCGCCTGCGGGCCAGCCTGCCGACCATCCGGGCGGCGCTCGAGGCCGGCGCCAAGGTGCTGCTGATGAGCCACCTCGGCCGCCCCACCGAGGGCGAGCCGGCCGAGGAGTTCTCCCTGGCGCCGGTGGCCGATCATCTGGGCGGGCTGCTCGAGCGCCGGGTGCGCCTGGTCAAGGACTACCTCGGCGCCGAGCTCGACCTGCAGGACGGCGAGGTCGCGCTGCTCGAGAACGTGCGCTTCAACAAGGGCGAGAAGAAGGACGACGAGGCCCTGGCTCGGCAGTACGCGGCGCTGTGCGACGTCTACGTGATGGACGCCTTCGGCACCGCCCACCGCGCCCAGGCCTCCACCCACGGCGTGGCGCGCTTCGCCGCCGAGGCCTGCGCCGGCCCGCTGCTGGCCGGCGAGCTCGAGGCCCTGGAGACGGCGCTGGCCACCCCCCAGCGGCCGATGACCGCCATCGTCGGCGGCTCCAAGGTCTCCACCAAGCTCGAGGTGCTCAATGCCCTGTCCGAGAAGTGCGATCGGATCATCGTCGGCGGCGGCATCGCCAACACCTTCATCGCCGCGGCCGGCTACAACGTCGGCAAGTCGCTGCACGAGGCCGAGCTGATCGACTCGGCCAAGGCGCTGATGGCCAGGGTCGAGATCCCGCTGCCCAGCGACGTGGTGGTGGCCACCGAGTTCTCCGAGCAGGCCTCCGCGGTGACCAAGCCCGTCGACCAGGTGGGCGACGACGAGATGATCCTCGACATCGGCCCCGAGACCGCCTCCCGCCTCGCCGAGCAGCTCAAGGCCGCCGGCACCATCCTCTGGAACGGCCCGGTGGGCGTGTTCGAGATCGACCAGTTCGGCCGCGGCACCGAGGCCCTGTCCCTGGCCATCGCCGAGAGCGCGGCCTTCTCCATCGCCGGCGGCGGCGACACCCTGGCGGCCATCGACAAGTACGGCATCGCCGATCGCGTGTCCTACATTTCCACCGGCGGCGGCGCCTTCCTCGAGTACGTGGAAGGCAAGACCCTGCCCGCCGTGGCCGCCCTGCAAGCCGCGGCCGGCTGACCCCCGACACAACCGAGACGGACGCGGCGCCGGCCCGCCGCGCCCCATCACGCAAAAAGGTGACTTCATGGCACTGATCAGCATGCGCCAGATGCTGGACCACGCCGCCGAGCACGGCTACGGCGTTCCGGCCTTCAACGTCAACAACCTCGAGCAGATGCGCGCCATCATGGAGGCCGCCGACGAGACCGACTCCCCGGTGATCGTCCAGGCCTCCGCCGGCGCCCGCAAGTACGCCGGCGCGCCCTTCCTGCGCCACCTGATCCTCGCCGCCGTGGAGGAATTCCCGCACATCCCGGTGGTCATGCACCAGGATCACGGCACCAGCCCGGCGGTCTGCCAGCGCTCCATCCAGCTGGGCTTCTCCTCGGTGATGATGGACGGCTCCCTGGGCGAGGACGGCAAGACCCCGACCAGCTACGAGTACAACGTCGACGTGACCCGCCGCACCGTCGAGATGGCCCACGCCTGCGGCGTCTCCGTGGAAGGCGAGCTGGGCTGCCTGGGCAGCCTGGAGACCGGCATGGCCGGCGAGGAAGACGGCGTGGGCGCCGAGGGCAAGCTGGACCACGACCAGCTGCTCACCGACCCGGAAGAGGCCGCCGACTTCGTCAAGGCCACCCAGGTGGACGCCCTGGCCATCGCCATCGGCACCAGCCACGGCGCCTACAAGTTCACCCGGCCGCCCACCGGCGACACCCTCTCCATCCAGCGCATCAAGGAGATCCACGCCCGCATCCCCGAGACCCACCTGGTGATGCACGGCTCCTCCTCGGTGCCCCAGGAGTGGCTCGAGGTGATCAACGAGTTCGGCGGCGCCATCCCCGAGACCTATGGCGTGCCGGTCGAGGAGATCGTCGAGGGCATCCGCCACGGCGTGCGCAAGGTCAACATCGACACCGACCTGCGCCTGGCCTCCACCGGCGCCGTGCGTCGCTTCCTGGCCGAGAACCCCGCCGAGTTCGACCCGCGCAAGTTCCTCAAGGTCAGCACCGCGGCCATGAAGGAGGTCTGCAAGGCCCGCTACGAGGCCTTCGGCACCGCCGGCCAGGCCAGCAAGATCAAGCCGATCAACCTCGAGGAAATGTTCAAGCGCTACGAGCGCGGCGAACTGGACCCGCGGGTGAAGTGATCGCCGGCACCCCTGAATGCTGATCGCGCGAGGGCGGCCCCATGGGGTCGCCCTTTTTGCCATCCATGAACTCACTCTTATTGACACCGGCTCTATAGGAATACAGACTAGTTGTTGAATGGCCGTCTCGGCCATCGCGGTGACTTGATGGAGACGCAAGTTTTGCCATACGTGGCGACCAAAAGGTCTTATGGGGCAGCGGGCCTGGGAAGCAGGCGGAACCGACAGTACCTCAGTAATTGGCCTCTTCAGCACAGCTCTTTCTTCTTCATCTACATTTACCGCGGCTAGCTGTGCAAAGCCATCGGCTGAAGAGGCCAATTCATTACAGAAAAATGCCTCATGCTCAAGTACACTCCTAAAAACCGGATCTCTTCCAAAGCAAGTTTAGCCAAGACTCTCAGCATCTCTGAGAGTGAGCTCGAAGAGCTACTATCAGACATTGAGCAATCACCGCAAACTTACTCCGAGCTCCCCATCCCGAAGAAGAACGGCACCTATAGGACCGTATTCAACCCAAATTATAGGTTAAAGACAACCCAACAGAGAATATGTGGAAGAATATTTCCACATATCCAGTTTCCACCCTATCTCTTCGGCTCAATAAAGGACGAGAGCAACCCAAGAGACTACTTTAAGTGCGTGCAGCTTCATTGCGGAGCCGGCTGCTTAGCCACAATCGACATAGAAGACTTCTTTCCGTCTATCGACAAAGACAAGATATTCGACATTTTCTTAAGATTTTTCCACTTCCCAGAAAGGGTTGCCTGGACACTGACCCAGATTTGCACGCACCCTATCTACGACTTCTTGCCTCAGGGGGCTCCGACCAGCCCAATTGTAGCCAACTTAGCCCTTTACAAAAAAGAGCACCAATTATACTCCTCGTTGAAAGAGAAAGGAGTGACGTACACGAGGCTAATGGACGACATAGCGATCTCCCACACAGAGATCGGTCACAAAATCGAGCGAGAAGCTTCGATCATAAGAGCAACAATCTCTTCTCAAGGGTTCAAAGTAAACGAGAAGAAGAGCTCCCTAATCCAAAGAAAAGGAAACTCTCCAATTGTTTTGCATGGACTTAGACTCGGAGAAAGCCAGCCTAAGCTCCAAGCAGGCCAAGCCTCTAAGGTTCGTAGTTCTGTGAAACACCTCGAAAAACTAGCGAGCGAACCAAACAAGAGAACTCATCATGAGTTTAGACGTCTCTGGCATAGCACATCAGGAAGAGTGAACCTTCTGCGCAGAGCTGGTGATTTACGCTACCCAAGCCTAAGAAAGAGATTAAACAAAATCAGCCCTCTAATCTCACCAAAAGAGAGGCTTCTGCTTTACAAAACAGTGAGCAAACTGGAAAATAAGCATGAAAAATATAGCAATCGCCATTGGTACAAAAAAGAAGTCGCAAAATCTAGGTACCTGGCAATAATAATGAGAAAATCTTTTCACAAAGAGGCAACGCAGCTTCTCAACCGCCTCCATGCATTACGATGAAAAGCAAAAACCAAGCATTAGGAACAGTTGCAGCAATAACCATCCCTCCCATACTCCTGGCTGCCTCGCTAGGATTCTTAATATATCCCAAAGAAGGCCTAAGCTTCTGTTTCACAAGAGAATGCTTTGTCTTCTTCTATGACTTCTTCAACCTTCCAATAAAACTTCTTGCATACAGCTTTACTTTCTTTGGCATTCTGGCTGCGATATTCACCAGCGTTTCAACAGCCCAAACTACAAAGATCGCCAAACAGCAAGCAGCCTTCAATAACTTTTTGGCGCACAGAGCGGATTTCACCGAACACATCAAGGAAGAAAAAGATCGCCTACTCCCCCTAATAAACCACATCAACTACAAGAAACTGTACAATTATATACATGCAGAATCCAAGTATGGGGATTTATCCATAAGCACACAGGCAAGGGAAAAAGAAAAATCCATAAAGCAGTCGATACAACAAAATAACGATCTTATTGCTCAGCCCAATGGCTTTGATTTTGACAGACACAGAGAGGATATCTCCGGACTTTCAGAAAGCCTAGGAGTCAGTCTTGTTCACATAGAAGATCACGAGCACACACAAAAACACTTCTGCGAACTCGAGAAAAACCTTTACAAGCTCCTTTGGATATCTATATGTTACTGGGAGAGATCCAACTTGATTGATCATATTGAATCTATCAAATACGACCAGTTATTCACATAGATATTTAGCTCCATGACTTTGAGCATGGCGCTCAGTCTGTTCATGACCTGCACCCTGGTGATCGGCGTGGCGGGCACCCGGCTGACCCGTATCGTCGATGACCTGGCCGACCGCACCGGGCTGGGCGAGGCCATCGCCGGGGCCGTGCTGCTGGGCATGGCCACCTCGCTGTCGGGGCTGGTGCTGTCGGTGTCGGCGGCGCTCGCCGACCGCCCCACCCTGGCGATGAGCAACGCCCTGGGCGGCATCGCCGTGCAGACGCTGTTCCTGACCGTCGCCGACCTGACCCACCGGCGGGCCAACCTGGAGCACGCCGCGGCCTCCATCGGCAACCTGCTGCAGGGCGGGCTGCTGCTGTGCCTGCTGGCCCTGGTGCTGGTGGGGCGCTTCGCCCCGGACTGGACGCTGTGGCAGGTCCACCCGGTCACGCCGCTGCTGGTGATCGTCTACCTGTTCGGCCTGCGCCTGGCCGACCGCACCAAGGATCGCCCCATGTGGCGCCCGGCCCAGACCCGGGAGACGGCCCCGGACGTGCCCGACGAGGCGGCCCTGGCGCGCTCGGCGCTGGCGCTGTGGCTGGGCTTCGCCGGCCTGGCGCTGCTGCTGGGCCTGAGCGGCTGGCTGCTGGAGCGGGCCGCCTCGACGATCGCCGCCGAGACCGGCCTCGGCCAGTCGGTGGTCGGGGTGCTGATGACCGCGGTGGTCACCTCGCTGCCGGAGCTGGTCACCTCGGTGGCGGCGGTGCGCCGCGGCGCGCTGACCCTGGCGGTGGCCGGCATCATCGGCGGCAACGCCTTCGACACCCTGTTCGTCGCCGCCTCGGACCTGGCCTACCGGGGCGGCTCGCTGTACCACGCCATGCCGGACCGGGTGGCGCTGTGGGTGGCGCTGTCGCTGCTGATGACCGCCATCCTGCTGGTCGGCATGATCCACCGCGAGCGCCTGGGGCCCGGGCGGATCGGCTTCGAGAGCCTGGCCATCGCCGGCTGCTACCTGGCCGGGGCGCTGATGCTGGTGGCCGCCCCCGGCTGAGGGGCGGACGAATGTGCACCAAAAGATGAATTGAAAAACGCTGTTCGCAAAGTCGAAAAAATGGTCTTAAACTAAGGATGCACGGGGCCGATATGACACAATAGCCCTGTAGCTGATTTGAGACACCCGCGAGGTCCCGGTGATGGCACGCCCTCTCTGCCTGCTCTTCGATTGCGACGGCACCCTGGTCGACAGCGAACCCCTGCTGGCGGCGGAGATGGAGACCAGCCTCAGCGCCGTGGGCCTGCCCTTCCGGGCCGCCGATTACACCGGCGAGTTCCGCGGGGCGCGCTTCCGGCATATCGTCGCCGAACTGGAGCGCCGCCACGGCAGCGTGGACGCCGACCGCCTGGAGGTGCTGGAGCGCGACATGCGCGCCAACCTCAACCGCCGGCTGGCCACCGACCTGACGCCGATCACCGGCGCCACCGAGGCTTTGGCCGCCCTCGCCGGCCACCCCATGGGCGTGGTCTCCAACGGCCCGGTCAACAAGATCCGCACCTCGCTGATCGCCACCGACCTGGAGGCGGTGTTCGGCCGACACCTGTTCAGCGCCTACGAGGCCCAGTGCTGGAAGCCCGACCCCTGCCTGTTCCGGCATGCCGCCGCGATGATGGGCTATGCCCCCGAGGACTGCGTGGCCATCGACGACGCCATCGTCGGGGTCAAGGCCGCCCTGGCCGCCGGCATGACGGTGATCCACCTCAACCGCTTCCCCGACGCCGAACAGACCCCGGAAGGGGCCCTCACGATCACCAGCATGTTCCAGCTGCCCAGGGTCATCGGCCGACTGGAGCAGGACCGCACCCTGGCCACCTCCCAGGCCTGATATGCTGGCCCGCCCGCCCCGGGCGAAGGGCGGCGGCCGAGGCGAGACCGTTCGACTCATGAGCGCCTCGATGACGCCATGACCTTGTCCTTGCACCAGGCGAACACGTACCCGCGGGGCTCATCCTCTCCCGTGACGACATACCGCAGCGTATAGGGGTTATGGAGTGTCGCCTCCAGCAACGGCTCCGCCCAATCGACACCGCAGAAGAGGACCTCGTCGCCGACGCCAAGCGGAAGATCCTTGTCCGGCAACATGATCGATTGCCCCGCCCGGCGCACGGCGAGCGCTTCGCACGGAAGCCCGTGCGGGAAGGCACGGGCATCGCGGCACAGCGCTTCCAGAGCCACCGCCCCGCCGGCCTCCAGATACTCGGTCACCGCCGGCGCTTCTCCCGGGACCAGCCTCACCGACCACAGGTGGGGGGGATGTGCGCCCACGGCCGCCTGCAGGCGGGCTACCAGCTCGTTCGTCTGGGCCGGTTCGCGTTCCGCCAGCCAGTCGATCAGTTCCTGGACGAGAGGCGAGATCAGCAGCTTCAGGATCCGGCGCGCCGTCGTCAGGCTGTGCTGGAGGACCAGGCAGGCCTGTGCGGCATCGAAGGCGACCTGATTCTCGTGACTGTTCTGGCGCACGATGCGGAACGCCTTCGGATTGAGCTGGGTCACCGCCAACAGCGTATTGAGATTGTCGGAATCGCGATTCGTCGCGGCGACGACCCCGGCCGCGTCGTCGATCCCCGCGGTCACCAAGGCCGAGTGATCGGCGTGCGCCCGGACCATGACCGTCCCCTCTCCGGCCTCTTCGGCGTCCACGGCGGGGTCGATGATGCGTACGCCGACGCCATGGGACCGGAGGTAGCGATGGATCCAGTACCCCATCCGTCCGTACCCGCACAGGATCCAGTTCCCCCGCGGCACCTGGACCGGTGCCCCGAGCTCGACCCCACGCGCCCCCACGAACCAGGCATTGAGGTTGTGCAGTTCGGGGCGTGCGATCGCCCAGTAGAGGAGTTGCGCGAAGATCTCGAAGGGGTCGACGACCCTGACATTGTCCAGCGCCCGCAGATTGGCCTCGTGACGGGCAGAGGTCGACCGACAGATGACCCGGAGCCGGGGGTTCAGGTGCCGCGCCATGACCGCGATCTTGAGATTGGCGTCGTCATCGTTGGTCAGCGCGACCAGGGCCCGGCAGGCGGGGTGCTCGATCCCCGCGGCCAGGAGGTGTTTCGGCGCGCTGGCGTCCGCATGGAGCCCCGGCATCGCGACCGTATAGTCGCGCACGCCCAGCGCCTTGATGCGTTCCGGGTCGGCATCAAGGATCACCGCGCGCATGCGGTGGTCGCTCAGGCCCCGAGCCAGCAGGCTGCCGGTATCGCCGAAACCGCAAAGGATGACGAAGGGTTCCGCGTTGCGTTCGACCTTGCGGGCGAACCGGAACCTCTCCATGGCCTGGATGAAATGGGGGTTCTGCACCAGGCCGATCAGCGAGCCGATCGCATAGAACCAGGCGATGACGCCGGTATAGAGGCAGAAGATGGTCCACAGGCGCTGCTCCTCGCTGAAGCCGTTCGGCAGTTCGCCGAAGCCGGTGGTGGTCGCCGTGTAGGTGAAGAAATAGAAGGCGTGGAAGAGGTTCATGTGCGTCGTCTCGCCATCGACGACCTGGCCGGGCATCAGGGCCATGCCCATGATGCCCACCGAATACACGAACAGCAGCGCGAACAGCGGCCGACGCATGTAGCGCAGGACGATCATCGCCACACGGTCGAGATCGGAGGTCTGCGTCACGCCTTCAACCCTCCCTCAGCCTGTCCGGTCACGCTGCACCGATGCTAGCGTCGCGAGAGCAGCGTATCGCCGACCAGGATCACCGTCGCGACGATGTTCGCGACCAGCGCTCCCGTGGCGATCGAGACGATATCCGCCATGCCTTCGGGCCCCGGCCCACCCCCGCCGCCGGGTTCCGCGACGATCCAGACGATGCGCGCGGCGATCAACAGAAGGCCGGCCACCAGGCCGGCCGCCAGCAGCAACGCCCCGGTCTGGGAGCGATCCCCCAGTTTCAGGCCGATCGCGACCAGGTTGACGATGATGGCCAGCGTAAGAATCCACACGTTGTGGTGGGCGGGCGCCTCGAGGCCACCCGCGACGAACGCGTGATTGAGGCTCAGGGTAAGGACGATGAAGAAACCGAAGACGACGCGCTCGAGATTCACGGGCCTGCTCCTGGCCGGGACGCGCCGTCAGTATAGGCACGGGCCTTCGATGACCGCGAACGCCACCCCGTGATGGGGCCGAGCAGGGGGCAGAACGGGATGCGCGCGCCCTCCGCCAACGCGTCCGCCAAGCCCCGGCCGGAGACGAGGCTCGAGGCCGAGCGCCGTGGCCTTCCGCCACGCCCTGGCGGCCTTCGGCGCGATGACGGGCCGTGGCCGAGGCAGGGCCGCCCCGCACCCGCCGCCCGAGTCCGGCGTCGAGCTCGGCATACTCCGCCAGCCCGCCACGGATCGCGGACATCTTGACCGCCCCGCGCCATGCAGACACGGGCCCACCCCCTGAGGGATGGGCCCGTTCTCATGCCGACAGCCGGCGTCTCAGCCCGGCAGCGCCTGGCTCGAGGGCCGGCGCCGGTGCTGCCGGCGGCCGAGGGCGATCATCGCCTCGCCGATCGCCAGCGCCAGCAGCACGCCGATCAGGATCTTGCCCGCGTAGTCCCAGTCCATCGGCTCGCCGGGGGTCACCACGAACAGCACGATGCCGGCGATCACGTGGAGCCCCACGATGCCCGCCCACAGGCAGGCCAGGCGATTGCCCAGCGGCAGGCGGAAGGGACGCGGCTCGTCGCAGGTCAGCCGCAGCTTGATGAAGGCCAGGCACATCAGCACATAGGGCATCATGAAGATCATCGCGAAGATCGACAGCAGGGTCCAGAACAGCCCCTCGGCGGTCTCGGCCACCAGCCCGTAGATCAGCATCACCAGGATGCTGACCCCGGCGGCGAGCAAGGCCGAGCCCACCGGGGTGTCGTGGCGCGGGTGCACGATGCCGAACACCTCGGGGAACTCGCCGGCATGGGCGGCCTCCACCGCGGCCCGGTTGGTGCCCATGCTCCAGGTCACCATGTTGGTGAAGAAGGTGAAGAGCACGAAGCCGCCCACCAGGTTGGCCAGCAGTCCGCCCCAGCCCTCGCGGCCGTACATGTTGAACAGCGACTCGGCGAAGATGGTGGTGACGTCGGTCTGGTCGGTGGGCACCGCGGCCAGCACCCCGATGGTGCCCAGCACGTTGAAGGCGGCGATCAGCAGCCCCGAGGCCAGCACGGCCCGAGGGATGTCGCGGCGCGGCGCGATCATCTCGGCGGCGCTGCAGCAGGCCAGCTCGGTGCCCATGATGCCGTAGACCATCACCCCCAGCGCGGCGATGGCCGCCGGCGAGGCGGGCATGATGCCCTCCCAGGTGAAGGGATTGGCGAAGCCCTCCTCGAAACCGTAGCGCAGGCCGCCGACCAGCAGCACCAGCACCGAGACCAGCTTCAGCACCGCCCCCAGGTTGGGCAGCCACTTGCCCACGCTGAGGCTGGCGCTGGTGCACAGCGAGGTCACCAGCGCCAGGCTGCAGCCGATGGCGATCTGCAGCCACAGGCTCATGTCGGGGAAGTAGAAGGCGCTGAGCATGCTGGCGAACAGGATGTAGACCGAGGGCATCCACAGGGCGTTGTTGACCCAGTACATCCACGACACCCGGGCGCCCCAGCGAAAGCCGAAGGCGCGCCTCACCCAGTGATAGACCCCGCCGTTGCTCGGATAGGTGGTGCCGAGCTCCGAGGTCATCATCGCCATCGGCAGGAACAGCAGCAGCAGTACATAGGCCCACCAGAAGAGGCTGCTCGAGCCCAGCGAGGCGGCCAGGGCGATCTGGTCCATGAACAGCATCGCCGAGACGGTGTAGAGGGTGACGTCGCGGCAGCGCAGTACCTTGTTCTTGTTGACTTCCATCAGTCGGGACTCCGTCAGGAGAGGGTTATCGTCGGGCGCGTCGGGGCCGGCCGCCAGGGGCACGGCCGACGCGCGATTCGGCAAGGGCAGGCGGCTCGCATGGCCCTTGGGGCCACGCGAGCCGGGGTCACCAGTGCCCGGCGGCGCGCAGGTCCTCGACGGTCTCGAGGATGCTGTCGCGCAGCGCGTCGACGATGAAGTCGACCTCCTGGCGGGTCAGGGTCACGGCGGGAGACATGACGTTGAGGTGCACGATGGGGCGGACCAGCAGGCCGCGCTTCTCGGCGCGCAGGTGCACCCACTCGCCGATGTTGAGCGCCTCCGGGAACAGCTCGCGGGTGGTCTTGTCGGCGACGAACTCCACGCAGGCCATGAAGCGCCGCGCGCGCACCTCGCCGACGATCGGCAGCTCGGCCAGGCTGGCCAGGCGCTCCTCGAAGTAGCGCCCCACCTCGCGGGCCCGGGGCAGCAGCGACTCGCGCTCGATGAGCTCGATGTTCTTGAGCGCCGCGGCGCAGGCCACCGGGTGGCCGGAGTAGGTGAAGCCGTGGCTGAAGCAGCGCCCGCTGCCCGGCTCGGCGATCACCTGCCAGAGGCGCTCGGAGAAGATGCAGGCGCCCAGCGGCTGATAGCCGGAGGTCAGGCCCTTGGCGGTGGTGATGATGTCCGGGACGATGCCGAACTCGTCCTCCGAGGCGAAGAAGTGGCCCAGCCGGCCGAAGGAGGTCACCACCTCGTCGGAGATGTAGAGGATGTCGTGGCGCCGGCAGGCCTCCCACATCCGGCGGTGGTAGCCCTCCGGCGGGATGATCACCCCGCCCGAGCCCATGATCGGCTCGGCGAGGAAGGCGCCGACCCGGTCCGCGCCGAGCTCGGCGACCTTCTCCTCGAACTCCTCGACCAGGGCGTCGAGGAACTCGGCCTCGCTGCGCCCCCGGGCCTCGCGGTAGGGATAGGGGCAGCTCAGGTGGTGGATGCCGTCGGACAGGAAGTCGAACTCCGGCGGCCGATCGGCCTGCTTGCCGCCCAGCGACATGGTCAGGTAGGTGGAGCCGTGATAGGCGTTGATGCGGGTGAGGATCTGCTTCTTCTCGGGCTTGCCGCGACAGTTCTGGTAGAAGTGCACCAGGCGGATGGCGGTGTCGACCGCGGTGGAGCCGCCGGTGGTCAGGAAGACGCGGTTCAAGTCGCCCGGCGCCAGCTCGGCCAGCTTCTCGCTGAGCTCGATGGCACGGTCGTTGGCCATGTCGCAGAAGGAGTTGGAATAGGCCAGGCGGCGGGTCTGGTCGGCGATGGCCTCGACCATCTCCTCCCGGCCCAGGCCGATGTTGGTGCACCACATGCCGCCGACGGCATCCAGGTAGCGCTGCCCCTGGGCGTCGCGGATGTGGGCGCCGTCGCCGTCGACGATGTTGAGCGAGCCATGCTCGCGATGCTCGTCGAAGACGTGGTAGCCGTGCATGTAGTGCGCCTTGTCGGCGGCGGTCAGGCGGGCGTCATCGATATTGGAAATTTTTTCCGATTCGGTGATATTGGTCATACGCATCCTGTGGGCGGCAAAGAGTGGCGGCAGTATAGGCAGCCCGCCGCGGCCGCCCCCATACCCCAATTGGGTGGGTGACCCGCCCCGTCCCATGCGCCCGGAGGCCCGCTATCGCGAACCCCACAGATACCCCGGCCGGCGTTGCGCTGGCCGACCTCGAACGCTGGCACCACGCCCTGGCCGATGCCGTGACCCGCTGCGGCGGGGACGGCTTCGCCGAGGCCCTGGTCGCGGCCATCGACGCCCTGGTGCCCATCGAATCGGCCCTGGTGATCCTCGAGGACGCCCGGGCCGCGCCCCGGCTGATCTACAAGCGGGGCATTCCGGCCCGCAGCCGCGACCGGATCCTGGATCGCTACTTCTCCCGGGGCTACCTGCTGGACCCCTTCTGCCTGGCCGTCGACCAGGGGCTCGGCGAGGGCTTCTACCGGCTGGCCGACATCGCCCCCGACGACTTCTTCCGCAGCGAGTACTACCGGGTCTACTACCTGGAGGCGGGCTCGGTGGAGGACTGCTACTTCCTGCTGGACCTGGCGCCGGGCCAACGCATCTCCATCTGCCTCTACCACGGCCTGAGTGCCAGCCCCTTCACGCGCGGCGAGCTCGAGACCCTGCGCGCCCTGGCGCCGGCGATCCTGGCCCTGGGGCGCCGCCACTGGCAGAGCGACGACGTGCCCGCCGAGGCCGACCACCCCTCGCCCAGCCCGCCGGCCCCGCGCCTGCGGGACGCCTTCGACCGCTTCGGTGAGGACCGGCTCACCGAGCGCGAGCGCCAGGTCTGCCAGCTGCTGCTGCGCGGCCACTCGGCCAAGTCCAGCGCCCGCCGCCTCGAGATCTCGCCGGAGACGGTGCGCATGCACCGCAAGAACCTCTACGCCAAGTTCGAGGTGAACTCCCAGTCCGCCCTGTTCGCGATCTTCATCGACTGGATCGACCGCTAGCCGCGGGCGCCGTATCATCGAGGCCCTACCCGCACTGCTCAGGAGGCGACATGGCATCCCTGCAGGACCAGCTGCGCGGGCTGGTCTACTCCACCGAACACGGCGACATCTGCCCCGAATGTCGCGAACCCCTGGCCGACTGCCGCTGCGAGGAGGCCGCCGAGGACGAACGCCTGGCGAGCCTGGACGGCATCGTGCGCCTGCGCCGCGAGACCAAGGGCCGCAAGGGCAAGGGCGTGACCCTGGTCGAGGGCGTGCCGCTCAAGGCCGAGGCGCTCAAGGCCCTGGCCAAGGAGCTCAAGAAGCGCTGCGGCACCGGCGGCGCCCTCAAGGAGGGGGTGATCGAGATCCAGGGCGACCAGCGCGAGGTGCTCAAGGGCGAGCTGGAGAAGCGCGGCTACAAGGTCAAGCTGGCCGGCGGCTAGCAGCCGCCGAGGGCGAGGCGGAACGGAACCCGGCAGAGGTCGTAGGAGCGCAGCTACGCCGCGCGAAGGGCGCCGCCAGGCGCCCGGATGATTCCACCGCCGCTGACACGGCGAATGCTCGCGACATCGATCAGCGCCTTCCCGGCGTGGCGCCTGTCTCCGCGATGGAGGCGCCACGATCCGCCCGATGGGGCGCCCCTTCCTCCAGCGCCTCGGCCACGGCGGTCAGCCCCGCCTCGGCGCCGGCCGCCACCTTGAGCGTGTAGAGGTCGTCGGCCCGGGTGCGCCCCAGGTTCAGGCAGGCCAGCGGCTTGCCGGCCCGGGCGGCTTCCCGGGCGAAGCGAAAGCCCGAATAGACCATCAGCGACGAGCCCACCACCAGCAGCCCCTCGGCCTCGGCCAGCAGGGCGAAGGCCGCGTCGACCCGCTCGCGGGGCACGCTGTCGCCGAAGAACACCACGTCGGGCTTCCAGATCCCGTCGCCGCAGCGGGTGCAGGCCGGCACCCGGAAGTCGGCGAAGTCCGCCTCCAGGTCGGCGTCCCCGTCCGGACCGGCCCGGGCGCCGGTCTCTAGCCAGTCGGGATTGCATCGCGCCAGCTCGGCATGCAGGTCGTGGCGCATCCGCGTCGCCCCGCAGCCCATGCAGCGCACCAGGTCGGCGCGCCCGTGCAGGTCGATCACCCGCCGCGACCCGGCCCGGCGATGCAGGCCGTCGACGTTCTGGGTGATCACCCCGGCCACATGCCCCGCGGCCTCGAGCCGCGCCAGGGCCTGGTGCGCGGCGTTGGGGCGCGCCTCCTGCAGGGCGCGAAAGCCGATCAGCGCCCGCGCCCAGTAGCGCTGGCGGGCGCCGTGGCTGCCCATGAACGCCTGGTGGCGCATCGGCGGCGAACGCTTCCAGTCGCCCCGATCGTCGCGATAGTCGGGGATGCCGCTGGCGGTGCTGATGCCCGCGCCGGTGAGCACGGCCAGGCGCGGCGTGCGCGCCACGAAGTCCACCAGCCGCGTCAGGTCGGACAGATCATCCATCATCCCACTGGTTTCTCTCACCTCTCACCCCTCGCACCTCGCACCTCGCCCTCGCACCTCGCACCTCGCACCTCGCCCCTCGCCCCTCGCACCTCGCACCTCGCACCTCGCACCTCGCACCTCGCACCTCGCCCCTTGCACCTCGCCCCTTGCACCTCACACCTCGCCCCTCCTCGCTCGCACGAACCGAGCATGGCCCCCCGGGGGCAAGGTTGTCTAGAATGGGCAGGATCTCCCACGGGCAAGGAAACCCGATGGCCTGGCTGGCATACCTGCTTCCCCTGATCTTCCTCTTCCCCCTGGCGGCGACCGCGGTGATCGTGATGGCGCTGCGCAACCTCCACGATGCCCGGGTCAGCTCGCCGTTCGACGCCCATCGGCTGCGCGAGCCCGGGCAGTCGCTGCGCGACCGGCTCGATCGGGCCTTCGCCGGGCTCTTCCTCAACGGCGCCCTGGGCCCCATCGCGATCATGGTGCCGATGGTCTACGGCATGGGCCGCATGCTGTTCGCCAGCGAGCAGAACTGGCTGGAATGGACCCTCTACGGCGCCCTGTCCACGGTGCTGGTGCTGATCTTCTGCTTCCGGCTGATCCGCGACTTCCAGCGCATCCGCCGCCTCAAGCTGGGCCTGGCCTGCGAGCTGGCGGTGGGCCAGGAGCTGGAGCGGCTGATCCGCCCCGAGTCCCATCCCTACTTCGTCTTCCACGACGTGCCCGGCGCCGACGACACCCTGGACCACGTGGCGATCACCCCGAACGGGGTCTTCGTCATCGAGACCTGGGCGCGCAGCCCGGCGGTGCTGCCCTCCGGCGAGGAGGACAACCGGGTCACCGTGGAACGCGAGCGCCTGCGCTTCCCCGGCTGGTTCGAGCGACGCCCGCTGCGCGACACCCGCCGCGCGGTGCGCTGGCTGGCGGTATGGCTGGAGAAGGAGCTGGGCCGCGCCGTGCCGGTGCAGGGCGTGCTGGCGCTGCCCGGCTGGCAGATCGCCGAGGCCGAGGCCGCCGAGGACCTGCTGGTGGTCAGCGGCGAGGCCCTGGCCGACCGCCTGCCGGCGCTGCGCCCCGGCGAGCTCGACGCCGCCACCCACGATGCCGCCATCCTCGCCCTGCAGCGCCGCGCCGGCGCCCATCGCGTCTCCGTGCCCTGAGGCGCGAGCGCGCCCGACGCTCAGCCCCCGAAGTCGGCGATCCGCACCCGGGCCGCGCAGCGGCCGCGCTCCAGCCGCACCAGGCCGTCCGCGGCGGGAAAGCGCGCCAGGGCCTCGGCCGCCAGGCCGATGCGCACCTCGGTCAGCAGCCGGTTGCCGCGCCCACGGCATACCAGGCGCAGCGACCGCCCCGTGCCAGGGCCGAAGGCGGCCTCGAAGGCGCCGATCAGGGCGTTGCGCGCCACCTCGCCGCCACGATGCAGCACCACGAAGTCCGCGAAGGCGCTGGCGTTGACGCGCTCCAGCAGCGTCAGCGCGGTCTCGAACAGCGCCGGCGCCGGCAGCGCCAGGCAGGCGGCGTGCTTGGCGTACTGGTAGCGATCCAGGCAGCTCGCCCGCCCCGGCATGGCCCGGTCGAGCCGTCGCCCCAGGGTCTCGGGCAACGCCAGCGGCGGGTGCGCCCGGCAGAAGCCGCCGTCCGGGCGCGGCGTCTCCAGGAAGCACCCCTTGCGCCGCCAGTCGCGGCGGCTCACGCCCCGCGCCCGGAAGCCGTCGGGCAGCGCGGCCCACAGGCCGTGCAGCACGAAGCCGTCCGCCGTGCCGCGGCGCAGCGCCGGCTCGCGGCACTCCCGGGGCGGCCGCGAGCGGCTGGCGCAGAAGCCGGGGTGCCAGGTCAGCGCCAGGGTGTAGCGGTCGACGCCCGCCACTGCCGGGGGCTCCCCCCGGGCGGCCGGTGCCGCCAGCACCAGCGCCAGGAGCAGCACCGCCAGGGCGCTCGAAAGGGCTTGCCAGGGACGCGCCGACGGACAATAATCCGTCGCCTTCGCAGGAGATGCTCTTTTCATCGCCATGAAACTCATCACGTTCGACGTTTTTCGCACCCTGGGCATTCCCGGAGTGCGCTATATCAAGCCGGAGCGCATGTACGACCACCTGGAGGAGATCCGCCAGGCGGACTGGCTGCTGTTCCCCGAATACTGGCAGGTCAACGCCCTGGCCTACGGCCTCGGCGCGCGGATCTTCCCCAGCCTCGCCAGCTATCACCTGGGCCACGACAAGGTCCAGCAGACCCGCGCCTTCCAGGCCGTGTGCCCCGAGCACGTGCCGCCCACCGCGATCCGCGGCGCCTCCCGCGCCGCCGTGGCGGACGTCGAGTCGCGCTTCGGCTATCCCTTCATCGCCAAGCGGATCAAGAGCGCCATGGGCGAGGGCGTGCGGCTGATCGCCTCCCGGGACGCGCTGCAGGAGCATCTCGCCGAGGAACCGGTGCTCTACGCCCAGGCCCGCCTCCCCATCGACCGCGACCTGCGCATCGTGCTGGTCGGCGGCGAACTGATCGCCGCCTACTGGCGCCACACGCCGCTGGGCGAGTATCGGGCCAACGTCAGCCGGGGCGGGCGCATCGAGCACGCCGCCGTGCCCGAGGCGGCCATCGCCTTGGCCCGGCGCCTGGCGCGCGAGCTCGACCTCGACCACGCCGGCTTCGATATCGCCATGGTCGACGGCCACCCCTATGTCTTCGAGTTCAACCGCCTGTTCGGCAACCAGGGCATCGCCGACAGCAGCCGCCGCATCGGCGCCGCCATCGGGCGCGTCCTGGGCCTGGGCGACGACGACCGCGACCCCGACGGGGAGCCGCCGCTGCGCCTGACCGCCTGAGCCGGCGGCTCAGTCGCCCTTGAGGCGGCCGCCCATCTCCTGGGCCAGGTCCACCGCATAGTGGTCGGTCATGCCGCCGATGAAGTCGAGCATGCGGCGGTAGCTGTCGTAGAGCGACCAGGAGGGCCGCGGGGTGTTCTCGCCGATCAGCGCCAGCACCCGCTGGTGCTTGAAGGTCGAGCGGCCGGTGTGGTGCAGCTCGTGGGCGGCGCCGATGAAGGCCTCGAGCAGGATGCCCAGCGTCGTATGCGCGCCGATCTCCAGCTTGGCCTTGCGCTCGTTGCGGAAGATCCGCTCCCGGGCCAGCTGCTTGGCGGACTTCACCCCCCAGTCCAGGTCCGGGTGGCAGAGCTCGAGCAGGTCGCTGTCCAGCCGCCCGCCGAGCAGCTCGCCCTCGTGCTGGACGAACACCCGCGCCACCTCGGTCACCGCGCGCTCCATGGCCGCGCCGCGCAGGGCGGCGATGCGCCGCCGCTGGGACACGCCCTGGCGCTGCATCACCGGGAAGTCGGCCGGCTCGCCGCCGGCGATCTGGATCAGCACCTCGGCCACCTCGTCGAAACCGAGGATGCCCATCTCCAGGCCGTCCTCCAGGTCGAGCAGCGCATAGCAGATGTCGTCGGCGGCCTCCACCAGCCAGGCCAGCGGATGCCGGCTCCAGCGGTTGTCGCCCTGGGGCAGCAGGCCCAGGCGCCCGGCCACCTCGGCCAGCAGGTGGGCCTCGCTCTGGTAGCAGCCGAACTTGCCGGCCCCGCCGCCGTGCTCGACCGTCCAGGGATACTTGAGCAGGGTCCCCAGGGTCGCCGCCGTCAGGCGCATGCCGCCCCGGAACTGGTTGTATTCGATCTGGGTGACGATGCGAAAGCCCTGGGCGTTGCCCTCGTAGGTCAGCAGGTCGGCGCGCTCGGCGTCGGTGAGCCCCTCCAGGAAACCGCTGCCGTCGTCCTCGGCGCGCTTGAACCAGTCGCGGATGGCGTACTCGCCGGCGTGCCCGAAGGGCGGGTTGCCGATGTCGTGGCCCAGGCAGGCGGCCTGGACGATCACCCCCAGGTCGGCCGGGGAGATGCCCCGGGGCAGCCGCTCGCGCAGCTCCTCACCGACGCTCATGCCCAGCGAGCGCCCCACGCAGCCCACCTCCAGGGAGTGGGTCAGGCGGGTGTGGATATGGTCGTTGTCGGTCAGCGGGTGGACCTGGGTCTTGCGCCCCAGGCGCCGGAAGGAACCGGCGAAGACGATGCGGTCGTGGTCCTTGTGGAAGGGGCTGCGGCCGATCTCGTCCCGGGCGGTGCCGCGCTGGTCGTGCAGCCGGGCCGGGTCGAGCAGCCGCTGCCAGGTCATCTGCGTCATGGGCGTGCTCTCCTTGAAGGCTCCATTCTGGCACCGGCACGCGCGGCATTGCCATCGCCGCGCCGCCGGATTACAGGATCGCGTCATCGACGCGCCGCAGGTCCGTCGCGTCATTTCGCCGACTAACAAATTTCCATAGAATCGTCTGTCATGGCCGCGCCTTCCAGAAAAAAGACTAGGGAAAAGCGACCCTTGGCAGCACCCTTGCCTGGCAACCATCCGGCGCGGCCCGTGACGTAACAACCTCCTTACAAGGCAGACGCTCCATGCACCCAACCACCGACGCCCCCGACGCGACGTCCCGACGGGATCGCGGCTTCTTCGGCCACCCCCGCCCGCTGGGGTCGCTGTTCTTCACCGAGATGTGGGAACGCTTCTCCTACTACGGCATCCGCCCGCTGCTGGTGCTGTTCATGGCCGCCGGCCTCCACGAGGGCGGCCTCGGCTTCAGCCGCGAGGACGCCGCGGCCATCGTCGGCATCTACGCCGGCGCCATCTACCTCTCGGCCCTGCCCGGCGGCTGGCTGGCCGACAACTGGCTCGGCCAGCGCCGCGCCGTCTGGTACGGCTCGATCCTGATCGCCCTGGGCCACCTGGCCATCGCCCTCTCGGCGCTGTGGGGGGCCACCGCCTTCTTCGTCGGCCTGCTGCTGATCGTGCTGGGCTCGGGGCTGTTCAAGACCTGCATCACCGTGATGGTGGGCAGCCTCTACGACGAGGGCGATGCGCGCCGCGACGGCGGCTTC
This sequence comes from Halomonas koreensis, assembly GCF_031451675.1. Taxonomy (NCBI): domain Bacteria; kingdom Pseudomonadati; phylum Pseudomonadota; class Gammaproteobacteria; order Oceanospirillales; family Halomonadaceae; genus Halomonas; species Halomonas koreensis. The sequence continues at coordinate 47,093 of NZ_JARWAK010000019.1, forward strand.
TCGATCTTCTACATGGGCATCAACCTGGGTGCGCTGCTGGCCCCGCTGATGACCGGGCTGCTGATGGAGCACCAGGGCTGGCACTGGGGCTTCGGCATCGGCGGGCTGGGCATGCTGGCCGCGCTGCTGATCTTCCGCCTGTGGGCGATCCCGTCCATGCGCCGCGCCGACCGCCAGCGGGGCCGCGACTCCAGCTGGGACGCCCCCGCCGTGCAGCGCCGCGGAGTGGGCCTGGCGGTGTCGGGGCTGTCGATCCTCGGCGCCGCCCTGGTGGGCCTGATGGCGATCGGCGTGATCCGGCTCGACCCGGTGGCCATCGCCGAGGCCATGACCAGCGTGATCATCGTCTGCGCGCTGGGCTTCTTCGTCTACCTGATGACCCTCGCCGGCCTCGACGCCCGCGAGCGCGCCCGGGTGGTGGTGGCCTTCCTGCTGATCGTCGCCTCGGCCTTCTTCTGGGCCTCCTTCGAGCAGCAGCCCACCTCCTACAACCTGTTCGCCAACGACTACACCGACCGCGCGCTGTTCGGCTGGGAGATCCCCACCGTCTGGTTCCAGTCGCTCAACGCCGTCTTCATCATCCTGCTCGGCCCGCTGTTCGGCTGGCTGTGGCCGGCGCTGGGCCGCCGCGGCCGGGAACCCGGCAGCGCCACCAAGTTCGTGATGGGGCTGCTGTTCGCGGCCGCCGGCTTCGGCCTGATGATGCTCGCCGCGCGCCAGGTCCTGACCGGCGACGGCCTGGTCTCGCCGCTGTGGATCACCGCCAGCCTGCTGCTGCTGACCCTCGGCGAGATGTGCCTGAGCCCGGTGGGCCTGTCGACCATGAGCACCCTGGCGCCCCAGCGCATCCGCGGCCAGCTGATGGGCCTGTGGTTCACCTCCCTGGCGCTGGGCAACCTGGTGGCCGGCCTGATCGGCGGCAACGTCAGTGCCGACAAGCTCGCCGAACTGCCGGCGCTGTTCGGTCGTTCGGCCGTGGCGCTGGTACTCTGTGCCCTGGTGCTGGCGATGCTGACGCCGCTGATCGGGCGCATGCTCAAGGGCAGCCAGCGCGATGCCTCCCACCCCTCCACATCCACCACCGGAGCCTGACATGAGCCAAGCCCCCTCGACCCCCGCGGCCCGCCTCGCCGCCCTGCGCGACGCCATGCACGCGCAGGGCATCGACGCCTGGTGGCTGCCGTCTTCCGATCCCCACAACTCCGAGTACCTGCCCGAGCACTGGGCCGGCCGGGCCTGGCTCTCCGGCTTCGACGGCTCGGTGGGCACCCTGGTGGTGACCCGCGACGCCGCCGGCGTCTGGGTCGACAGCCGCTACTGGGTCCAGGCCGAGGAGCAGCTGGCGGGCAGCGGCATCGAGCTGATGAAGCTGCACCCCGGCCAGGCCGACGCGCCGATGCGCTGGCTGGCCGAGCGGCTCGACGAGGGTGCCACCCTGGGCTTCGACGCCGACGTGGTGTCGCTGGCCAATGCGCGCCGCCTCGAGGACCGGCTGGCGCCCAAGGGCATCCGCCTGCGCGGCGACCTGGACCTGCTCGACGCCATCTGGCCGAACCGCCCGGCGCTCCCCGAGGCGCCGCTGTACGCCCATCCCCACGCCTTCCTGGACGAGTCCCGCGCCGAGCGGCTGGCCCGGGTGCGGGCGGCCATGGCCGAGCATGACGCCGACTGGCACCCGATCTCGACCCTCGACGACATCGCCTGGCTGACCCAGCTGCGCGGCGACGACGTCGAGTTCAACCCGGTGTTCCTGGCCCACCTGCTGGTCGGCCGCGAGTCGGCCACCCTGTTCGTCGCCCCGGGCAAGCTCGACGACGCCCTGGCCACGGCCCTGGCCGAGGACGGCATCGCGGTGGCGGACTACGCCGACTGGCACCGCCGGCTGGGCGAGCTGCCGGCCGAGGCGCGGGTGCTGCTCGACCCGGCCAAGCTGACCCTGGGCACCCGCCGGGCGCTGCCCGAGGGCGTGACCCTGGTGGAGGCCAGCCAGCCCAGCACCCTGGCCAAGGGCTGCAAGAGCGACGCCGACCTGGCCCACGTGCGCGAGGCCATGGAGGAGGACGGCGCCGCCCTGTGCGAATTCTTCGCCTGGCTCGAGGCGGCGCTCGAGCGCGGCGAGGCGGTCACCGAGCTGACCGTGGACGAGCGGCTCACCGCCGCCCGGGCGCGGCGCCCCGGCTTCGTCAGCCGCAGCTTCGGCACCATCGCCGCCTTCAACGCCAACGGCGCCCTGCCCCACTACCACGCCACCCCGGAGGCCCACGCCCGCATCGCCGGCGACGGCCTGCTGCTGATCGACTCCGGCGGCCAGTACCACGGCGGCACCACCGACATCACCCGGGTGGTGCCGGTGGGCGAGATCTCCGACGCCCAGCGCGAGGACTACACCCGGGTGCTCAAGGGCACCATCGCCCTGTCCCGGGCGCACTTCCCGCGCGGCATTCCCTCGCCGCACCTGGACGCCATCGCCCGGGCGCCGCTGTGGGCCAGCGGCCGCGACTACGGCCACGGCACCGGCCACGGCGTGGGCTACTTCCTCAACGTCCACGAGGGACCCCAGGTGATCGCCTGGTCCGCACCGGCGGCGCCGCACACCGCCATGCAGCCGGGCATGATCACCTCCATCGAGCCCGGCGTGTATCGCCCCGGGAAGTGGGGCATCCGGATCGAGAACCTGGCCGCCAACCGCCCGGCGGCAGAGAGCGAGTTCGGCGACTTCCTGCGCTTCGAGACGCTGACCCTGTGTCCCATCGACACCCGGCCGATCGACGTCTCGCTGCTCGACGCCGCCGAGGCCGACTGGCTCGACGCCTACCACGCCGAGGTTCGCGAACGCCTCGCCCCCAAGCTGGAGGGCGAGGCCCTGGCCTGGCTGGAGGCCCGCACCCGGCCGCTCGAGCGCGGCTGACCGGACCGCCCGCACCGCGGACGAGCCCGGAAAGTGCGAGGGGCGCCGGCCAGGCCGGCGCCCCTCGTTTATGGGCGAGCCACCCGGATGCCTGGCGACGCCAGGCGCCCGCCGGCAGGTGTCTCGGGGCTTGGGTGGCCCCGCGCCGTGTAGGAGCGCAGCTTCGCTGCGCGAAAGGCGCCGCAGGCGCCCGGCTTGGGCCCGGAGGTCGAAAAAGCCCAATCGCGCAACAAGTTGCGCTCCTACCACCCCGACGCCGCCCGGCGCCCGGCAGGTTCTCGGGGCTTGGGTGGCCCCGCGCCGTGTAGGAGCGCAGCTTCGCTGCGCGAAAGGCGCCGCAGGCGCCCGATCCTTGTTGCCCCCCATCGCGCAACAAGTTGCGCTCCTACCACCCCGACGCCGCCCGGCGCCCGGCAGGTTCTCGGGGCTTGGGTGGCCCCGCGCCGTGTAGGAGCGCAGCTCCGCTGCGCGAAAGGCGCCGCAGGCGCCCGGCTTGGGCCCGGAGGTCGAAAAAACCCATCGCGCAACAAGTTGCGCTCCTACCCCCCCTTGCCGACCCCAGAGGGGGCACCTCGCCCTTAATCCTCCGCCATCTCCGGCAGCAGCGTCTTGAGCTTTCGGGTCAGGGTGTTGCGCCCCCAGCCCAGCAGCTCGGCGGCCTCGCCCTTGCGCCCGCCGGTGTGCTTGAGCGCGGTCTCGATGAGGATGCGCTCGAAGTCCGGCACCGCCTCCTCCAGCAGGTGGGTATGGCCGGCGGCGAGCGCCCGGTCGGCCCAGTCGCGGAAGGCGGCCCGCCAGTCGCCGGTGGCGCCACCCGGGTCGCCGTCGCGCAGCTCCGGCGGCAGGTCCTCCACCAGGATCTCGCGGCCCGAGGCCATCACCGTCAGCCAGCGGCAGGTGTTCTCCAGCTGGCGCACGTTGCCCGGCCAGGCCAGGCGGGTCAGGTGGGCCTCGGCCTCGGGTGTCAGCACCTTGACGTCGGTGGACAGCTCCTTGGCGGCCTCGGCCAGGAAGTGCAGGGCCAGGCGCGGGATGTCCTCGCGCCGGTCGGCGAGCTTCGGCAGGTGGATGCGGATGACGTTGAGGCGGTGGAAGAGGTCCTCGCGGAAGCGCCCGTCGTCGACCAGGTCCTCCAGGTCCTGGTGGGTGGCGGCGATGATGCGCACGTCCACCTTCACCGGGGTGTGGCCGCCGACCCGATAGAACTCGCCGTCGGCCAGCACCCGCAGCAACCGGGTCTGGGTCTCGGCGGGCATGTCGCCGATCTCGTCGAGGAACAGGGTGCCGCCGTCGGCCTGCTCGAAGCGGCCCTGCCGGCTGGCGGTGGCGCCGGTGAAGGCGCCCTTCTCGTGGCCGAACAGCTCCGACTCGATCAGGTCCCGGGGGATCGCCGCCATGTTCAGGGCGATGAAGGGCTTGCCGGCCCGCGGGCTGTGCTGGTGCAGCGCCTGGGCGACGCGCTCCTTGCCGGTGCCGGACTCGCCGTTGATCAGCACCGTGATGTGCGACTGGGCCAGCCGGCCGATGGCCCGGAACACCTCCTGCATGGCCGGGGCCTCGCCGATGATCTCGGTGTCCAGACCCTCGGGAGCGCGGATCGGGCGCTGCCGCTCCCGGGCATGGGCCACGGCGCGGCGCACCAGGGCCAGGGCCTCGTCCACGTCGAAGGGCTTGGGCAGGTACTCGAAGGCGCCGCCCTGGTAGGAGGCCACGGCGCTGTCCAGGTCCGAGTGGGCGGTCATCACGATCACCGGCAGGTCCGGGTGCGCCTCGCGCACCCTGGCCATCAGGTCCAGGCCGTCGATGCCCGGCATGCGGATATCGGTGACCAGCACGTCCGGCGGCTCCGCCAGGAGGCGCTCCAGCACCCGGTCGGCGCGCTCCACGCACTCGACCGCCAAGTCGGGCTGGGCCAGGGCGCGCTCCAGCACCCAGCGAATGGCGCGGTCGTCGTCGACGACCATGACGCGTGCGGCTTCAGTCATGGGATGCCTCCAGCGGTATCAGCAGTCGGAATTCGGTATGGCCGGGCTCGGAATCGCACTCGATCAGTCCCTGATGCTGGTGCAGGATCGACTGGGCGATGGAGAGCCCCAGGCCGCTGCCCTCGGCGCGGCCCGAGACCATGGGGTAGAAGAGCGTCTCCTGGAGCGCCTCGGGGATGCCGGGGCCGTTGTCGACGATGCTCACCTCGCAGACCAGGCGGTGGCGCTCGGCGCCCAGGGTGAACTGGCGCCGGGCCCGGGTGCGCAGCGCCAGGGCGGGGGCCGGGGTCTGCGCCTCGGTCATCGCCTCCACGGCGTTGCGGGCCACGTTGAGGATCGCCTGGATCATCTGCGACTCGTCGCCCGTCAGGTCGGGCAGGCTGGGATCGTAGTCGCGGCGGATGGCCACCTCGGGGTGCTCCACGGCGATCAGCGAGCGCACTCGCTCCAGCACCCGGTGGATGTTGAGCGCTTCGCGATGCTGCATGCGGTTGGGGCCGAGCATGGCGTCCACCAGGTCACGCAGCCGGTCGACCTCCTCGACGATGATCCGGGTGAACTCGGCGAGCTGCGGGTCGTCCAGGTCGCGTTCCAGCAGCTGGGCGGCCCCGCGGATCCCGCCCAGGGGGTTCTTGACCTCGTGGGCCAGCCCCCGGGCCAACACCTTGATGGTCTCCTGCCGCGTCTGCAGGGCCTCCTCCCGGGAGATGCGCAGCAGCCGGTCGCGGGGCTCCATCTCCAGCAGCAGTTCGTCCGGGGCCAGGGGGGTGACGGTGTAGTCCACGGTCAGCGGCTCGCCGGTGGGCCGCATCAGGCGCGCCTCGCGCTGGGTGAAGGGATGGAATTCGTCCCGGGCCTTGGCCAGCACCTCGCCGATCTCCTCCTCGCCGCCGACCAGCCCCGGCAGGGCCAACCCGGTGACCCGGGCGCGGCTCAGCGCCAGCAGCGCCTCCGCCGCGGGATTCATCCAGCGCAGGCGAAGCTCGCCATCCAGCAGCAGCACGGCGGTGGTGAGGTGTTCCATCAGGCGTTGATACATGCAGGCATTCCCGGCAGCGAAGTGGCGACTGGCCCCGGAGTACGCTGCAAGAAGCGCGCCATCATGGAGCGGGCGGCGAGCCGGCGCCATGACGGCGATATCCGGGGGCACTGTGCACCATTTTAGTGCACCAACCTGGTGCACGCACTGCGGGAAGGCGTCGGCCGGCGTCGCGGTGGATCAGTCGGCCTCCGGCGGCGGCCGCTCGCCGCGCAGGCGTTCGGCGCGCCGGAAGGCGCTGCCCTGCTTCACCCGCTCGGCATGGTCGAAGGCATCGAAGCGGCCGTCGCCACGCCCCGGCGGCGGGGCACAAGGCCGCGGGGAGCCGTCCGCACAGGGCGGCGGATGCGGCCGGCCCGGGGGCAGCTAATTGCCCGGGTTGTTGGGATTGCGGGGCAGGTTGACGCTGGCGCGCTGCACGTAGAGGGTCACCGGCGTGCTGCGATGGCGCACGGCGCCGCTGGCGTCGAGCAGCTCGGCCTCGAGCACGTGCTCGCCGCGGTTCAGGTTGGAGAGCATGAAGGCGTCGGTGTGCATGGCCGACTGGCTGACCCGGCCGTCCAGCAGCAGGCGCACCCGATGATCCTCGCGCAGCGCCGGGCGAATGCCCAGGCGCACCTGGACATTGCCCGCGGCGCCGGTGGGCAGGGTCGTCTCGTGCTCGGGGGAGGCGATCGCGAAACGGTCGTAGGGCATGAAGGGCTGGCCGGGCCCGGCATCGTCACGGGGGCGGCTCGCCTGCCCCTGGCCGCGAACCGGCAGTCCCTCGACCTGCGGCGCCTGGGCCGGCACCACGGTGAGCGGCGCCAGATTCACCTCCTCGCCGCCCGCCCCGGGATCGTCGGTGAAGATGACGTTGCCCTGGGCATCGGTGCTGCGATAGATGGTCTCGGCACCGGCCGAGAGGCTGAGCGTCAGGCCCAGAGTCAGTAACACGACTGCCGTTTTCATGCGTCTCTCCCAGGATCGTCGACGTCCGCACGCCCGCAGGGCGCCATCATGCTTTCAGCCTAGGCGCTGCCCGAACACTCGGCGAGTGACGCAAGAGCCGGGCGGCGCCGAGGCCGAAGGCTCGTCCGAGTCTAGTCCAGCCCGGGCCCGCCACGGAATGCCCCTGCGCGCCCCCGGCGGATGCGGATAGGATAGCCATCGGACACCACGAGGCGAGGAGCATTCCGCATGGACGCATGGCAGACGGTCGCGACCCTGACCCTGATGGCCGGCATGGCGATGCCGCTGGGCGGCTGGATCGCCCTGGAGGAGCGTATCGGCCCTCGCTGGCTGGAGACCGAGCTGCGCCACGGCATCATCGCCTTCGGCGGCGGCGCCCTGCTCTCGGCGGTGGCCCTGGTGCTGGTGCCGGACAGCCTCGGCGACCTGGCCATGGCCCCGGCGCTGGGCTGGTTCCTGGCCGGCGGGCTGGCCTTCATGGGGCTGGATATCCTGCTCCACCGCAGCGGCACCTCGGCCAGCCAGCTCGCCGCCATGCTCGCCGACTTCGTGCCCGAGGCCCTGGCGCTGGGCGCGGCCTTCGCCTACGGCGGCCATGGCGGCCCCCTGCTGGCCCTGCTGATGGCGCTGCAGAACCTGCCCGAGGGCTTCAACGCCTACCGGGAGCTCCACGGCACCACCGACTACTCGAACCGCCGCCTGCTCGGGCTGTTCTTCGCCATGGCCTGGCTGGGGCCGCTGGCCGGCCTCGGCGGCTACTGGTGGCTGGCCGACTACCCGGCGGCGGTGGCGGCGATCATGCTGTTCGCGGCCGGCGGCATCCTCTATTCGGTATTCCAGGACCTGGCGCCCCAGGCCCGGCTCGAGCGCCACTGGGGCCCGCCGCTCGGCGCGGTGCTGGGCTTCGCGCTGGGCATCGGCGGGCATTTGCTGCTCCACTGACCAGCGTCAGGGCAGGGTGCGACGGGTTGCGTAGGAGCGCAGCTTGCTGCGCGAAAGGCGCCGCAGGCGCCCCAGACATCCGCCTCCTCGGTGGTGCCCCGCTCTGCCGCCGCTGACGCGGCGGATCGCGCTGCGGAGCAGCGCTCCTACGAACCTCAACGGTGTCACGCTACATTGCGAAGAGCGCCGAACCGGGTCATGGCGGATGCGCTAACGCTTAGCCTCCCCACCCGCCGCCGGGTTGGCCGGCCGTTTCCCGGTGAAATGCGAGGCATCACGAAAAAGGCACGCCCGAAGGCGTGCCTTTGATGTGCCGGAGGGCGGCGCCGGGGCGCCGCGGCCTCAGCAGCTGTAGTACATGTCGAACTCGACCGGATGGGTGGTCATGCGCAGGCGCTCGACGTCTTCCTGGAGCAGCTCGATGTAGGCATCGATCATCTCGTCGGTGAAGACGCCGCCCTCGGTCAGGAAGGCGCGGTCGGCGTCCAGCGCCGCCAGGGCCTGGTCCAGGCTCTCGGCGACGGTCGGGATGGACTTGCCCTCTTCCGGCGGCAGGTCGTAGAGGTTCTTGTCCATGGCATCGCCGGGATGGATCTTGTTCTTGATGCCGTCGATGCCGGCCATCAGCATCGCCGCGAAGCACAGGTAGGGGTTGGCGGTCGGGTCCGGGAAGCGGGCCTCGACGCGCTTGCCCTTGGGGCTCGCGGTGTAGGGGATGCGGATGGAGGCGGAACGGTTGCGGGCGCTGTAGGCCAGCATCACAGGCGCCTCGAAGCCCGGCACCAGTCGCTTGTAGGAGTTGGTGGAGGCGTTGGTGAAGGCGTTCAGGGCCCGGGCGTGCTTGATGATGCCGCCGATGTAGTAGAGGGCCATCTCGGAGAGGCCCGCGTACTCGTCGCCGGCGAACTGGTTGCTGCCGTCCTTCCAGAAGGACTGGTGCACGTGCATGCCGCTGCCGTTGTCGCCGACCAGCGGCTTGGGCATGAAGGTGGCGGTCTTGCCGTAGGCGTGAGCCACGTTGTGGATCACGTACTTCATCTCCTGCACCTCGTCGGCCTTCTTGACCAGGGTGTTGAACTTCACCCCGATCTCGTTCTGGCCGGCGTTGGACACCTCGTGGTGATGCACCTCGACGCTCTGGCCGATGGCCTCCAGGGTGTTGCACATGGCGCTGCGGATGTCATGGAAGCTGTCCACCGGGGGCACCGGGAAGTAGCCGCCCTTGACCCGCGGACGGTGGCCCAGGTTGCCGCCCTCGACCTGGCGGTCGGTGGCCCAGGCGCCCTCCTCGGAGGTGATCTTGTACATCGCGCCTTCGATGTCGGCCTTCCAGTGCACCTCGTCGAAGATGAAGAACTCGGGCTCGGGTCCGAAGAAGGCGGTGTCGCCCAGGCCGGTGGACTGCAGGTAGGCCTCGGCGCGCTTGGCGATGGAGCGCGGATCGCGCTCGTAGCCCTGCATGGTGGCCGGCTCGATGATGTCGCAGCGCAGCACCAGGGTGGCGTCCTCGGTGAAGGGGTCGAGGAAGGCGGTGCCGTCGTCCGGACGCAGGATCATGTCGGACTCGTTGATGCCCTTCCAGCCGGAGATGGAGGAGCCGTCGAACATCTGGCCGTTCTCGAAGAACTCGTCGTCCACGTCACGGGCCGGAATGGAGACGTGCTGCTCCTTGCCTTTGGTGTCGGTGAAGCGCAGGTCGATCCACTTCACGTCGTGTTCTTCGATCAGGGCGAGCGTCTTCTCGGACATGGGATCCTCCACTGGATAGCTGAGATGGCAATGCGTGTTACGGGTCGCCGGTCGCGGGTGTGTCCAGCCGACGTTGTAGCATGCCGCGGGCGGCCTGCCCACGACGCCATGCATCATCATGGCACTGTCCCGTTCAATGCAGGTCGCATGCCAGGTTTTCCGCACACCGCGCAGTCAACACGATAACCCGCTGCCATAAAACGGAAAAAAAGAAGCCGCCCACGAATCGTGCCGCGTCGCGCCCCCAGGCATGCCCCAGCATGGCGCCGCAGAATGCCCCGCGATGCAGCACGACGCGCCACAAATGCACCAAACAGGTGCAATATCTCGCGGCGAACGGGGCCGCGACGGCTTCCTCCGCCACAAGGCTGGTAGCGGCCGGGTCCTGACCCTATAATGCGGGCCCACTTTTCCCAGCAGGATCCCGTCGTGATCGAGAATCTTCGCAACATCGCCATCATCGCTCACGTCGACCACGGCAAGACCACCCTGGTCGACAAGCTCCTCCAGCAGTCCGGGACCCTGGACCGCAAGGCCGAGGGGCAGGAGCGCATCATGGACTCCAACGACCAGGAGAAGGAACGCGGCATCACCATCCTGGCCAAGAACACGGCGATCCGCTGGCAGGGTCCCGACGACCGGGACTACCACATCAACATCGTCGACACCCCCGGGCACGCCGACTTCGGCGGCGAGGTCGAGCGGGTGATGTCGATGGTCGACTCGGTGCTGCTGATGGTCGACGCCGTCGACGGCCCCATGCCGCAGACCCGCTTCGTCACCCAGAAGGCCTTCGACCAGGGCCTCAAGCCGATCGTGGTGGTCAACAAGATCGACCGCCCGGGCGCGCGCCCGGACTGGGTCATCGACCAGATCTTCGATCTCTTCGACAACCTGGGCGCCTCCGACGAGCAGCTCGACTTCCCGATCATCTACTGCTCCGCCCTCAACGGCGTGGCCGGCCCCGAGCCGGACCAGCTGACCGAGGACATGACGCCGATGTTCCAGGCCATCGTCGACATCGTCGAGCCGCCCAAGGTCGAGCTGGAAGCGCCCTTCCAGATGCAGATCTCGGCGCTGGACTACAACAGCTACGTGGGCGTCATCGGCCTGGGCCGCATCACCCGCGGCAGCGTCACGCCCAACCAGCAGGTCACCGTGGTCTCCAAGGAGGGCAACACCCGCCGCGGCAAGATCGGCCAGGTCATGACCCACCTGGGCCTGGAGCGGGTGCAGACCGAGGAGGCCTCCGCCGGCGACATCATCTGCATCACCGGCATCGAGGACCTGGCAATCTCCGACACGCTGTGCGATCCGAGCGCCGTGGAGGCGCTGCCGGCGCTGACCGTGGACGAGCCCACCGTGTCCATGACCTTCCAGGTCAACGACTCGCCCTTCGCCGGCAAGGACGGCAAGTTCGTCACCAGCCGCAACATCAAGGATCGCCTCGACCAGGAGCTGATCCACAACGTGGCGCTGCGCGTCGAGCAGGGCGACAGCCCCGAGAAGTTCATCGTCTCCGGCCGCGGCGAGCTGCACCTCTCGGTGCTGATCGAGAGCATGCGCCGCGAGGGCTTCGAGCTGGCGGTGGGCCGGCCCGAGGTGATCATCCGCGAGATCGACGGTGAGCCCCAGGAGCCCTACGAGGAAGTCATCATCGACTGCGAGGAGGAGCACCAGGGCGCCATCATGGAGGAGCTCGGCTACCGCAAGGGCGAGCTCAAGAACATGCACCCGGACGGCAAGGGCCGGGTCCGCCTGGACTTCATCATCCCCGCGCGCGGGCTGATCGGCTTCCGCGGCCAGTTCCTGACCCTGACCTCCGGCACCGGCATCCTCACCAGCCGCTTCGACCACTACGGCCCGCTCAAGCCGGACGCCTCGGTCGAGCGCCGCAACGGCGTGCTGGTGTCCATGGTCAGCGGCAAGGCGCTGGCCTATGCGCTGTTCGCCCTGCAGGACCGCGGCAAGCTGATCATCGAGCACGGCACCGAGGTCTACGAGGGCATGCTGGTGGGCATCAACAGCCGCGCCGAGGACATGGTGGTCAATCCCACCAAGGCCAAGAAGCTCGACAACATGCGCGCCTCCGGCAACGACGAGAACCTGGTGCTGACGCCGCCGGTGCGCTTCACCCTGGAGCAGGCCATCGAGTTCCTCGACGACGACGAGCTGGTGGAGATCACCCCCAACCATATCCGCCTGCGCAAGAAGCTGCTCACCGAGAACGAGCGCAAGCGCGCCAAGAAGAAGTAAACGCGTCACGCCGCACGCACCAGAGCCCGCCCTCCCGGCGGGCTCTTTCGTTACCGGCCCGTCGTGGCCCCGCGCCCCCGGCGGGAGCTATGCTGACACGGCCGTTCCTTCACGGAGACATGCCCCATGCACAAGCACGTCGAGTGGGACGACCCGGGCAGCGCCGGGGTCCTGCGCTACTACGCCGACCACCCCCAGGACTATCCGGAGCCCCATGTGGGCAGCATCGTCAGCGCGCTGTTCCGCGGCTTCACGGTGCGGGTGCGCGTCGAGGCCCGGGTCGAGGACACCAGCATCGGCGAGGTGGTGGCGCTGATCGCCCGGGACAACGGTCGACGCAAGCAGAGCGTCGGCGACCTCGCGCTCGGCGACACGGTGCGCCTCCCCGACGCCCATCGCGCCATGGAGCCCCGCCACCCGGCTGCGGACGAGGACGAACGGGACTGAAACGGGCGGCGGAATGCCATCCGCCGCCGCCAACGGCCCCTAAACGCAAGTCGACTGGTCAAGCGACCGTTCGATGCCGCAAAGTTGGAGCCACGAGGCCGGACATCCCGGCGCAGGACTCCCCCGGCCCACAAGGCCGACACGCAACAGCGGGCACCCGATGAGTACGCACAACGTCTGGACGCACAAGGGCACCTTCCTGCTCGCCGCGGTGGGCTCGGCGGTGGGGCTCGGCAACCTGTGGCGCTTCCCCTACCTGGCCGGGGAGAACGGCGGCGGGGCCTTCATCCTGATCTATGCCCTGACCATCTTCGCGGTGGGCATCCCGATCCTCATCGCCGAGATCATGCTCGGCCGCAACAGCCGGCGCAGCCCGATCATGGGCATGCGCTTCCTGACCCGCACCCACCAGACCTCCCGGGCCTGGGAATCGATCGGCTGGCTGGGGGCCGCCTCGGCCTTCATCATCCTCAGCTTCTACTCGGTGATCGCCGGCTGGGCGCTCCACTACACCGGCAAGATGCTCACCGGCAGCCTCGACGGCGCCGACGCCGAGACCATCGCCGCCGGCTTCGACGCCCTGCTGGCCTCGCCGCCGCTGCTGGCGCTCTATCACACCCTGTTCATCGGCGCCTCGGCGCTGATCGTCGGCCTGGGCATCCACCGCGGCATCGAGAACGGCCTGCGCATCCTGATGCCGGCGCTGTTCGTGATCCTGATGGTGGTGCTGGTCTACGCCGCGGCCATCGGCGACCTGGGCGGCGCGGCGGACTTCCTGTTCACCTTCCATGTCGGCGACCTCAGCCTGGAAGGCTGGCTGGAGGCCATGGGCCAGTCCTTCTTCACCCTGAGCCTGGGCATGGGCGCGATCATGGCCTACGGCGCCTACATGTCCGGCGAGGCCTCGCTGACCCGCACCGCCTTCACCATCGCCGTGGTCGACACCGGCGTGGCGCTGATCGCCGGCCTGGCGATCTTCGCGCTGGTGTTCGGCGCCGGCCTGGACCCGGCCGAGGGCCCGGGGCTGATGTTCGTCACCCTGCCGCTGGCCTTCGCCGAGATGCCCGGCGGCCCACTGCTGGGCGGCATCTTCTTCATCCTGGTGCTGGGCGCCGCCATCAGCTCCTCGATCTCGCTGATCGAGCCGGTGGCCGCCTTCCTGGTCGAGCGCTTCGACCTCAGCCGCCCCCAGGCGGTCTCCGCCATGGTGGTGGCAAGCTGGGCGCTGGGCCTGCTCACGGTGTTCAGCTTCAACCTGATGGCCGAGGGCACGATCTTCCATAGCCTCTTCGGGCGCAGCGCCTTCGGCCTGCTCGAGCTGCTCACCAATATCTTCATGCCGCTCGGCGGCCTGCTGATCGCGCTCTTCGCCGGCTGGGCCCTGACCCACGGCGAGGTGATGAAGGAAATGCGCACCAACGAGACCTGGTTCCGCGCCTGGCGCTTCCTGGTGCGCTTCGTCGCGCCGGCCGCCGTGGCCTTCGTGTTCCTGCGCAGCGTGCCGCAGGTCGAGGGCTACTGGATCCCCTCCATCGGGGCCCTGGTCATCGTCGGCGCCTTCGCCGCCGGGCGCACCTTCCTGGCCGAGCGCCGGGAGCACTGAACCACGTCGCCTGCACCGCAACGAACAACACAACACGGGTGTGACATGTCAGCCATCATCGACGTCCAACACGTCAACAAGGCCTTCGGCGGCCTCCAGGTCATCAACGACTGCTCGATCCAGGTCGAGGAGGGCTCCATCACCGGCCTGATCGGCCCCAACGGGGCCGGCAAGTCGACGCTGTTCAACATCATCGCCGGCGCCCTGCCGCTGGACAGCGGCCGGATCCTCTTCGACGGCCGGGACATCACCAACCAGCCGGCCAACGCCCTCTTCCACCAGGGGCTGCTGCGCACCTTCCAGATCGCCCACGAGTTCTCGAACCTGACGGCGCTGGAGAACCTGATGATGGTGCCGCCCCGCCAGGCCGGGGAGAACCTGTTCGCCACCTGGTTCAAGCCGGGCGAGGTGCGCCGCGAGGAGGCCGAGGTGCGCCGCCGGGCGCTCGAGGTCATCGACTTCGTGGGCCTGCACCATGTGCGCAACGAGCTCGCCGGCAACCTCTCCGGCGGCCAGAAGAAGCTCCTCGAGCTGGGCCGCACCATGATGACCGACGCCAAGGTGGTGCTGCTCGACGAGATCGCCGCCGGGGTCAACCGCACCCTGCTCGGCGACCTGGTCGGCAACATCGAGCGCCTCAACCGCGAGATGGGCTATACCTTCCTGGTCATCGAGCACGACATGGACATGATCGCCCGGCTGTGCGACCCGGTGATCGTGCTCGCCCAGGGCAGCGTCATGGTCGAGGGCAGCATCGAGGAGATCCAGAACAACCCCGAGGTCATCGAGGCCTACTTCGGCTCTCCCGCGGCCTGATGGCCCGCGGCACCAACAACAACGACGGGCGGTCGGATCCCGCCCGATAACGACAACGCAGAGAACTCCCTATGCCATTACTCGACGCACGCGACGTGCATGGCGGCTACGGCGGCATGAACATCCTCAACGGGGTGAACATGGCCATCGAGGCCGACGAGATCGGCGTCATCGTCGGCCCCAACGGCGCCGGCAAGTCGACCATGCTCAAGGCCGTGTTCGGCCTGCTCCATGTCAACCAGGGCGAGATCCTGCTGCGCGGCGAGCCCATCCACAACCTGCCGCCCAACAAGCTCGTCCAGAAGGGCATGGGCTTCGTGCCCCAGGAATACAACGTCTTCCCGAGCCTGACGGTGAAGGAAAACCTGCAGATGGGCGCCTACCTCAAGCCCGGCAACGTCAAGCGCATGCTGGCGCGGGTCTACGAGTTCTTCCCGCCGCTCTACGACAAGCGCCACCAGCCCGCCGGCGAGCTCTCCGGCGGCCAGCGCCAGATGGTCGCCATGGGCCGGGCGCTGATGGCCGAGCCCGACCTGCTGCTGCTCGACGAGCCCACCGCCGGGCTCTCGCCGCGCTACATGAACGAGATCTTCGAGCGGGTGAAGGAGGTCAACGCCGCCGGCGTCGGCATCCTGATGGTCGAGCAGAACGCCAAGCAGGCGCTGGCCATCGCCGACAAGGGCTTCGTGCTGGCCGCCGGCCAGAACCGCTTCACCGACACCGGCGCGGCCCTGCTGGCCGACCCCGAGGTCGCCAAGAGCTTCCTGGGCGGCTGAGCCCGCCCCGACGGACCATCGGAGACGTCCCGTGAACGAACTCGTTTTCTTCATCAACAACGTGGTGATCGCCGGCAGCGTGACCGGCTCGATCTACGCCATCGGCGCGGTGGGCGTGACGCTGATCTTCAGCATCATGCGCTTCGCCCACTTCGCCCACGGCGACATGATGACCTTCGGCGCCTTTATGGTGCTGCTGCTCACGACGCTCTTCCCGGGCGCGGGCAGTGTCATCGGCGTGCCCACCCCGATCGTCCTGCTGCCGCTGGCCATTGCCCTCACCGCCGCCCTGGCGGTGGGCATCGACCGGGCCTTCTACAAGCCGCTGCGCGCCCACGGGGTCAAGCCCATCGTCATGGTCATCGGCTCGCTGGGCGTGGCGCTGATGCTGCAGGGGCTGATCCGGCTGTTCGCCGGCACCGGCGGCCAGAGCCTGTACATCGACGATCGCAAGGAGATCTTCCGACTGGCCCTGCCCATCGAGGGCGTACGCGTGCCGGTGGTGATCACCGAGCCCCAGCTCTACCTGTTCGCGCTGACCATCATCTGCGTGGTCGGCCTGCATTTCTTCCTGTCGCGCTCGCGGCTGGGCAAGGCCATGCGCGCCATGTCCGACAACCCCGACCTGGCCCAGGCCTCGGGCATCAACACCAACACCATCGTCGCCGTGACCTGGGTGATCGCCGGCGGCCTGGCCGCCATCGCCGGCACCCTGCTGTCGCTGGACGTGACCTTCAAGCCCGACCTGAGCTTCTTCCTGCTGCTGCCGATCTTCGCCGCGGCCATCGTCGGCGGGGTGGGGCACCCCTACGGCGCCATCGCCGGCGGCTTCGTGGTCGGCTTCGCCGAGACCCTGGCGGTGTTCAACTGGAACATCCTGCTGAGGCCCTTCCGCGACAGCCTGCCCGAGTGGCTCTCGCTGCCCGGCAACCTGGCCTTCGTCGGCACCGAGTACAAGATCGTGGTGCCCTTCTTCATCCTGGTCGCCATCCTGGTGTGGCGCCCCACCGGCATCTTCAAGGGCAAGGTGATCTGATGAGCGCGACACGTACCGATACCGTTCCCGCCCCGCGCCGCTTCCCGCTGCGCGAGGTCGTCCTCTTCCTGATCCTGCTGGTCGCGGTGCTCGGCGTCTACGGCGTCATGGGCGCCGCCTACAGCACCCGCATGCTGGTGGAGGCCGCCTGCTATGCCATTCTGGCCCTGGGCCTGACCATCCAGTGGGGCTACGCCGGCCAGTTCAACGCCGGCGTCATGGGCTTCGTGGCGCTGGGCGGCTTCTGCGCCATGTTCTTCAGCGTGCCGGTCAACGAGGCCTTCTGGGACACCGAGCTGCCCGGAGAACTGGGCGTGGTGCTGCTCTACGTCGTCGGGGCGGGCGCCCTGGTGTTCGGGGCCACCCGACTCGATCGGGTCGGCGTGCCGAAGAAGCTGCGCACCCTGATCAGCGTGGTGCTGGCCGTGGTCCTCTACCTGGTGGTGATCAGCGCCTTGCGCGGCGTGACCGACCAGATCGAGGCCCAGGCCGGCTTCATCGGCGGCCTGGGGCTGCCCGCCTGGATCGGCTGGATCGTCGGCGGGGCGCTGGCCGGTGGCGTGGGCTACTTCATCGGCCACATCTGCCTGGGCCTGCGCAGCGACTACCTGGCCATCGCCACCATCGGCATCGCCGAGATCATTAAGGCCTTCCTCAAGAACTCCGACTGGCTGACCCGCGGCACCGCCACCGTCTCGCCGCTGCCCTGGCCGGTGCCGGGCCCCGCCGAGGTCGGCTTCACCCTGGCCCGGGCACTGTACTTCTCGGTGACGGCGGTGCTGATCGTGGGCATCTTCTTCCTGCTGCACCGCGCCTATCACGCCCCCTGGGGCCGGATGATCCGCGCCATCCGCGACAACGAGATCTCGTCCGCGGCCATGGGCAAGGACATCAACCGCCGCCGCCTGGAGATCTTCGTGCTGGGCTGCATCCTGATGGGCATCGGCGGCGCCGTGCTGGCCAGCTTCAACAGCCTCTTCGACCCCCAGGGCTACCTGCCGCTGAACCACACCTTCCTGGTGCTGGTGATGGTCATCCTCGGCGGGCCCGGCAACAACCTGGGCACCATCTTCGGCGCCCTGGCGGTCTACGTGATCTGGCTGATGTCCGAGCCGCTGGCGCTGTTCCTGATGGAGCTGGCGGTGAGCTTCGGCGAGGGCACCTTCGGCTGGGAGGCCCCGGCCAGCCTGGACAGCCGCGCCCTGCAGGCCCGGGTGTTCGTGATCGGGCTGCTGATCACCCTGGTGCTGCGCTTCGCGCCCAAGGGGCTGCTGCCCGAGAAGGTCAAGCACGTGGATTGACGACTCGTGTGTTGTAGGAGCGCAGCTTGCTGCGCGAAAGGCGCCGCAGGCGCCCGGGGTCCGGCACCGCCGCTGGCGCGGCGGATCGCGCTCCGAAGAGCGCTCCTACAGGCCCCCCTCGGCGCCGAGGCCCGGCTGGCTGGCCGGAGAAATGCTGTAGGAGCGCAGCTTGCTGCGCGAAAGGCGCCGCAGGCGCCCCGGCTCCGGCACCGCCGCTGGCGCGGCGGATCGCGCTCCGAAGAGCGCTCCTACAGGGCCCCTCGGCGCCGAGGCCCGGCTGGCCGGAGAAATGCTGTAGGTGCGCAGCTTGCTGCGCGAAAGGCGCCGCAGGCGCCCCGGGCTCCGGCACCGCCGCTGGCGCGGCGGATCGCGCTCTGAAGAGCTCTCCTACAGGGCTCCCTCGGCGCCGAGGCCCGGCACCGCCGCTGGCGCGGCGGATCGCGCTCTGAAGAGCGCTCCTACAAGGCCCCCTCGGCGCCGAGGCCCGGCGCCGTCGCTGGCGCGGCGGATCGCGCTCTGAAGAGCTCTCCTACAGGGCCCCCTCGGCGCCGAGGCCCGGCTG